>JANQMF010000104.1 GCA_028280225.1 Pseudomonadales bacterium
ATGTTCTTGGAATGTTCGGGAAACAGCGCGGTAAACCTGGCCGCGCAGCCCCAGCCCCTGAACTGCGGCGAAATCCACGGTCTTGTCTCCGGCAGTGAGTGGACCGGTGTGCCGTTGTCAATATTGTTGGATGAGGTGGGCATTGACAAACAGGCGCGCTGGGTGGTGGCTGAGGGTGCTGACGCGGCCCGCATGAATCGCAGCATCCCAATAGAGAAAATGTTAGATGATGCGCTGCTGGCGCTATATCAGAATGGGGAAAGACTGAGGCCGGAAAACGGTTACCCCATGCGCCTGTTTTTGCCGGGGTATGAAGGCAACATGTCGGTGAAGTGGCTGCGTTATCTGCAAGTCAGCAGGACGCCGGCAATGTCCCGGGAAGAAACCTCAAAATATACGGATGTTCAGGCTGATGGGATGGCCAGGGCGTTTACCTTTCCCATGGCGGTGAAATCAGTCATCACGTCGCCATCTCCGGGTCTGGACCTCGCCGGTCCCGGCGTTTATGAAATCTCCGGTTTGGCCTGGTCGGGGCATGGGCCGGTGGAAAAGGTAGACATATCCGCGGATGGCGGCAACAGTTGGGGGCAAGCTGAACTGGAAGGGCCTGTATTGTCCCGGGGGCTTACTCGATTCCGCATGGCCTGGCGGTGGAACGGCGCGCCTTGTGTCCTGATGAGCCGGGCGTCGGATGGGGGTTCTTATGGGGGTGATGTACAACCCAGCCGGGACACCTTGATTGCCCGTTGGGGCCAACGGTTTGTTTATCACTACAACGCCATTCAGGCTTGGCAGGTGGGGGCGGACGGCAAGCTGGCCAATACCTATGGCTGAGGGGACCCGCGCTTTTTCCGGTTTGTGGCTGGGCCTGGTGATGGCATTGTCTATGCCTGAGGGTTTTGCCGGTGAAAGACCCAACCTTGGCCAATCCATTACCCCGGATGAGATCGACACCATAACGGTATTTCCGGACGGCCGGGGGTTGCCGCCGGGTTCGGGCACGGTGGCGCAAGGGGCGCGTATTTATCAAGATCAGTGTATGGCCTGTCACGGAGAGCACGGCCGGGGCGGTCTCAACGGTGCCTTAACCGGTGGGGGGCAGCGAACCATCGGCAGCTACTGGCCTTATGCCCCCACCTTGTTTGACTATGTGCGCCGGGCCATGCCTTATCAAAATGCCGGTTCTCTGTCAGCGGACGAGATTTATGCGGTGGTTGCTTATCTGTTATTTTTAAATGGTCTGTGGGGTGAACAAGACCGCCTGGATGAGGTAAACCTTCGTGATATAGTCATGCCGAACCGCAAGAACTTTACGTCAACCTATGAGTTGCCCTAGTGTCCTGTCGCGCTAATTCGACAAGTTAACGTGACAGGACACTAGACCCTCAGGAAGAATAAATAGAATACAGATTAAGGAAACCGATGCAGAAGTTTGAACTTGTGGCCAGCGATTCGTGTTCGGTGGCTTGTTATAAGTGGGCGCAGGCTGAAAAGCCCTCCAGCCTGGCCATACAAATAGCCCACGGCATGGGTGAACACGCCCAACGTTACGACGCGGTGGCTCGCCAGCTTGCCGCCCAGGGGATGGTGGTTTATGCCAACGATCACAGGGGTCACGGTGAAACCGGACGGGGGAATTGGGGTTATATGGGGGCTGACGGCTGGAATCGCACCCTTGCGGATATGTATGAACTTAACCGGCGGATAGCAGCGGAAAATCCGGACATTCCCCGGGTGTTGCTGGGTCACAGCATGGGTTCGATGCTCTCCCAGCAGTACATTACCCGCTACGGGGGCAGTATCGACGGTTTGGTTCTGTCAGGTTCCCCGGGATTTAAGAACAAGATTGCCGCGGGCCTGACCCGCCTGGTTGCGGCTATAGAAACCCGCCGCTTAGGCCCGGATGCCGCCAGCGAAGTGATTCAGAAACGATTATTTGGCGGGGCCAACAAACCCTTTGACGGGCCAACGGCCAATGGCTTTGAATGGCTGTCGCGGGATCCGGACGAAGTGCAGAAGTATATCGATGACGAAGCTTGCGGGTTTGTGCTGACCGCAGGGTCAATCCTTGACATGGGGACTGGTACAGCCAAGGCCAGCCAACCCGAAAGTTGCGCAAAGATACCGGACAATTTGCCCATCTACGTCTTTTCCGGCAGCGACGACCCGGTACATGGGGAGAAAAAAGACATTCAACGGATGTTGCAGGCCTATTATCAATCAGGTCAGGTTGAGGTTGAAGTAAAGTGGTATGACCAGGGCCGCCATGAGATGTTCAACGAAACCAATGCCGACGAGGTTGTTGAAGACCTGATAGCCTGGTTGCGCAAGCGCTGGCCCTGAAGGTAGCGTTCCCCCCCACTGGCTAAGGAAAGACAATGGACAGCCGGACGGTTTTGGATAACGTATCAGCTTTGTCTACGCAGATCAGTCAACAGGATCTGTCCGGTGAATATGATCAACACCGCCGGTTACCTTCAGCGCTGGTTGAGCAGTTGCGCCGGGCAGGCGTATTCCGCATGAATATGCCCAAAAGCTGGGGTGGCCCGGAAATGTCGTCCATGGATCAAGTGCGGGTTGTCGAAGCCCTGAGCCGGGCGGATGCTTCGGTGGGGTGGTGTGCCTTTATCTGGTGCGATTCCGGGATTTACTCCGGGTATTTGCAGCCGGATGCGGCCCGGGCTTTGTACCCGGAACTGGACATGGCCCAGTCCGGCTGGGTTTATCCGGCGGTCGCAGCGGAGCAGGTTGAGGGAGGGTATCGCGTCAGCGGTCGCTGGATATTTGGCTCCGGCTGCAACCATTGTGACCGGTTGGCGGCAGGTTGTTATGTGGTCAAAAACGGTCAGCCGGTTGTTAGGGAAAACGGTGCGCCTGAGTGGCGCATATTGCTGGCCAAACCCGAAGAATTTGAAATTCAGGACACCTGGTACACTCTGGGATTGCGGGGTACGGGGAGTCACGACTATATAGCCGACAATTTGTTTGTGCCTTACGAACATAGCTTTTCTTTTGCTGATCCCGCACCGCGCCCGGGGACCATCTGGGCCAAGCCCGACCACCTGTTGCGGAAGATGAGTGGGGTGCCGCTGGGCATTGCCCGTGCGGCCATTGACCGGGCGGTGGCAATACTCGAAGGCAAGGTGGACCGGCGCACGGGTGCCGCCTACAAAGATTCTGACATCGTTCAGCAGACCATTGGTGAAGTTGAAGCCAAGTTAGGGGCAGCCCGCGCCTATGTCTATGACGCCTTAACCACCCAGTGGCGCAAGCTTGAGGCGGGTGAGCCGTTAACCCGGTCCGACCGTGCGGCAGTGGTGTTGTCCCGGCAGTTGGCCTTTCAAAGTGGAAGGGAGGTAGTGCAAACGCTGTTTGACTTGATTGGTGGTGATGCGGTTTACGCCAGAAACCCGTTTGAACGCTATCTGCGTGATATCACCACAGCGTGTCAGCACATTGTGGCCCAACGCAAAACCTTACAGGCACCCGGAGGGCTGTTGTTGGGGGCAAAAGCCAAAGGGGCGGACATTATGTTGTAGCTCATGGCTTGGGTCAGCGGGCGGTGCCACCGGCAAAGCACAAATAAGCCACTATACTTAACGCGAATGGCTGGCTTTGGTGGGCCCGCAGGCCCGGACTGACCCAGCTTCAGGAAATGGATAAACCGAGTGCCCTCGGGGTGCGTGGGTTGAGGTGAAGGGTATTTGGGTGGCCGAAGCAGCGGCAAGCAACTTAGAGAATTGGCGAGCCAGGCTAAATGCATCTGGTCTTCCGGTTTTTGCCCGTACCGTGAGAGATGTCAGTCACGTTGCCAATAATTCCGCGTCATCGGCAAGCGATTTGTCTAATGTCATTGGTCAGGATGCTGCCATGGCGGTACGTATTCTGCAAATTGCCAACAGCTCGCTGTTTAACCTGCAGAATAGAAATATCGAAACCATTAACGAAGCGGTGGTTTTGGTGGGATTTACCGCCGTTCGAGAACTTGCCATATCCGTGTCGGTCATTGAGGAACTGTTGAAAGGGGACCACCACGGCCAGCTGGGACTAATTATGGCCCACGCCTTTCATGCTGCGGCCCAGGCGAAGTTTCTTGCTCAACAACAGCAAGTGCCGGGAACCGAGGAGGTGTTTGTGGCTGCCCTGTTAAAACAGGTGGGTGACATGGCCTTTTGGGCAAGAGCCGAAAGGGATGCGGAACAGTTACAACAACGCTTGCTCGGCGGTATGCCGCCACACAAGGCCCAACGGGAAGTATTAGGATTTGAACTGGACCAGCTGGGCCGGCTGCTGGCTGAAGATTGGAGCCTGGGGGACTTAGTGACCGCGGTGCTGGACGGCAAACACGGTGACCTGCTGAACGTGGCCAGTGTGGTTCAGGGGCACGATGTGGCCCTTACCCTTGAAACCCATGATTGGGAATCTGCGGAAGTGGAACAACTGATCACGGGGATAGCTGATCAACTGGCCATGAAAGCCGAGGATGTACGTGCCTGTTTGCACGAGAATTTATCCACGGCCCGGGAGATGATTGAACACTTTGGGATCAACAAGCCAGTACCCCACCGGCCGGTGGTGTCGGCGGCGGATGAGGTGTCTGCAGAGGACTCCGCGGAAGGTGGCAGTGGGCCAATTGCACCGATCCACACCACCACCTATCAGCCTGCATACAATGCCACTGCGTTGTTAGCGGTTTTACAGGAGATTGCCGAAGATCTTGAGGGTGGTGCCGCCCGGGATGAACTGATGCAACAAATTGTGCAAGGTGTTGCGGATACCCTGGGATTGGCCAATGTTTACTTTGCTCTGTTTACCCCCGACCGTAAGAAATTATTAATCAAGTACAGTGCCAGTGAAGCCCGGGTTGGAACCCAGGTAGACTTAAGCACCCTGCCTGTGGATGTGTTGGATATGCAGGCCACCAAGGTGGAGGTTCGCGACGGCAACCAACTGGTGGTCAGTGTGTTCCTCAACGGTAAACCGGTGGGTGTGCTTTTTGCCCGGGCCGGCTCCGCTACCCGGGTTGAGGCTGAACAACAGCAGGGATTCAGGCAATTTGCTCAACAAATTGGCTTGGTGCTGATGCAGACGCGATAACACCCTGTTTCCGGCGAGTCAGGTCTGCGCTCAGCAGCCTGTTGAATCCACAAAGTGTTGGGCAAGGGCGCTGGAATCCCTTACCCTGAACCCTGATGTTTGTTGGTGGTTAACGTTATGCTGTCTTTAATCCAGCAGGGCCAATACGAAGTGGTGATCCTGCTGATCATTGCCCTGATTTTGTCCTTGTCCTTCCATGAATTTGGGCACGCCATTGTGGCAAAGTGGGAGGGGGACAATACCGCTGAACGGGCCGGGCGTTTAACGTTGAATCCCGTAGCCCATATCGACCCGATGGGTATGCTGATGGTGATTTTCATCGGCATCGGCTATGCCAAACCGGTCCCGACGGACCCGCGTAACTTTCGCTCTGTTTTTTCCGATCTGCGGGTATCTGCGGCGGGGCCGTTTATGAACTTACTGCTGGCTTTCCTGACGTGGAATACCTACCTGCTTTTTGCGGCTCAAGGGTGGGACAGTCCGGGGGCCAACCTGTTCTTTACCTATTTGGCGCAGATTAATTTGCTGCTGATGATCTTTAACCTGATTCCCTTAGGCCCTCTGGATGGACACTACATTTTACCCTACTTCCTGCCCCGTAATCTGGCCATGCGTTATCGGGTGTTTAACGCCCGCTACGGCACGGGCGTTTTTTTGGGGTTGATTGCCCTGAGCTTCCTTGGTTTGCCGCTGTTTCAACTGTTGGCGCAACTTTCCATCACCCTGCTCAGGGCAATTACCATCGTCTAGGGCCAACGCCGATTGCTGAGTTTGCCTATAATGGGGGTTTTGTGTGCCCGGAGTACGTGTGGCGGTTGTCCTGCATCAGTTTGCCTATTCTCACTTCAACGAGAAAGCCCGGTGGGTTTTGGCGTATAAGGGTGTGGAACATGTGCGCAAAAATTACTTGCCTGGTCCTCACATCAGGCCCATCAAAAAACTGTCGGGCCAGCAACAAACCCCGGTGCTGGACCTGGAGGGGCAAATCATCACCGGGTCTGCGAATATTGTGCATGCCCTGGAACAACGTTATCCGCGCCCCGGTGTGTATCCCGGCAATCCCCGCCTGCAAAGGCGTGCCCTGGAAATACAAAGCCGCTGTGATGCTGAAATTGGCCCGGCTGCACGGACGGTTCTATTTTCCGCCCTGGTCCACGAGGCGGATTATCTGCTGAACCTGTTTGCCGGTCACGCCACGGGGGCACAACGGTGGTGGTACCGGGCTAAATTTCCGCTGGCAAAACGTATGATAGCCCGGACAAATGGGGTAAAAGATCCGGCCAACGTGCGTATTGCGTTTGAGATTTTTGCGCGCACGCTGGATCAGGTGGCGGGTGCGGTTGAAGAGACGGGATATCTGGTTGGGGATGCCTTCAGCATTGCCGACTTGACCACCGCGGCGTTGTTGGCGCCGTATGCCAATCCGGACCATGAGGACATGCGCCGGCCAACTCCGGTGCCCAAGCGTGTGCAAGACCTGGTGCAGCCTTATTGCCATCACCCGGCTTTGGACTGGGTGCGCAATGTTTATGCCCGGCACCGGCCGTGTACCGAAAATGTCCAGCTTGAACAGAATGCGGATGGGTCAATGCCCGCTGGAACGGGTGGGTAGAAATGGGTGAGTGGAAAGGAACTGGCGTGTTATCAAAACAAGACCTGGAACGGGCGCAAACCCTGGTATACCAACATCTTAAACCCACGCCGGCGTATGCGTGGCCGTTGTTGTCTGAAGCCGTGGGTTGTCAGGTGTGGGTAAAACATGAAAATCATACACCCACGGGCGCATTTAAGGTGCGTGGTGGCCTGGTCTACCTGCATGAACTGGTCAAGTCTCATCCCAAGACGCAGATTGTGACCGCAACCCGGGGTAATCACGGTCAGTCCATACCCTATGCTGCGGCGTTGTACGGCTGCGAGGTAAAGGTCTTTGTGCCTCATGGGAATGGCGCGGATAAGAACGCCGCCATGCAAGCCTGGGGCGCGCAACTGCATATTCACGGCACGGATTTTGACGAAGCCCGTCAGCAGGCAGAGCGGGTAGCCCGGGATCTCGATGCCCATCTGGTGCCGTCTTATCACGAACACCTGGTGCGGGGGGTGGCAACCTATGGGGCTGAGTTATTTGCCGACGCGGGTGAACTTGATACGGTTTATGTACCTGTTGGCATGGGTTCCGGGGCCAGCAGCCTGGTCTGTGTGCGCAATCTGTTGGGCCTGCGTACGGAAATTGTTGGGGTGGTGGCCGCCGGGGCTGATGCCTTTGCGCAATCTTTTGCGGCGGGCAGAATTGTGGAATCAGACCATGCCCGCACCTTTGCTGATGGCATGGCAACCCGGGTGCCCCATCCCCAGGCTTTTGAAGTTTTGTCCACTGGCCTCGCCCGGGTGGTTTGTGTCACCGATGATGAAATTGCCGAGGCTATGCGTCTGTTGTACCGCACCACTCACAATGTGGCTGAAGGAGCCGGGGCAGCGGCCACAGCGGCGCTGCTACAGGAACGGGCCAGAGGTGATCATCCTTCGGGGCAGCGCTGCGGGGTTATTCTGACGGGTGGCAACATCGATGCCGTGTGGTTTAACCAGGTGCTTTCCGGCAGCACTCCCGAGGTATAGCAAGATGGATAGCCGGCAATATTTTCTGGTTGCCACCGCGGCGTGGTTTTTGGCCTTTGGCATGCAATCTGTGGTGTTTGCCTGGCTGGTGACAATTGTCTTACGTGAGCCTGCGGAACTGGTGGGATGGGCGCAGACCGCCCTGCTGTTACCGGGCATGGTGTTTATATTGCTGGCCGGGGCGTTGGCTGACCGCCTGGGGCCGGATCGGCAGGCTTTGTGGGCGCAGGGATTTGCGGCCATTGTGCCCTGGTTGCTGATTGCCGCCCTGTATATGGGGCTACTCAGTTTTTCTGTCATGGTGGTTTATGCGGTGTTGATGGGATGTGCCCAGGCTTTTGTTACACCTGCGCGAGACGGGCTGCTTAACTATGTGGCAGGGCAGCAGGTACAGCGAACCGTGCTGTTGACCAGTCTGTGTCAGTTCAGCTTTCAGATTCTGGGCTACTTTATCGCCGGTTTTGCGGACCGGACGGGTGCGGAAATTATGCTGGGTTTGCAGAGTGGTGCCCTTATTGTTGGCGTGCTGGCTTTCTATCTGGTCAGGCAGCGGGCGGTGGTTCCGGCCTCGGGCAAACCTCATCCGTCGGTATTCAAAGGGGTTACGGAGGGTGCGCGCACCGTCATGGCGTCAGCCACAATGCGGATTGTGGTTATTCAGAATGTGGCCATGGCATGCTTTTTTATGGGCTGCTTTATCGTCTGTTTTCCCCTGGTCATTCGTGAGGTCTTCGCCGGGTCTTCCCAGGACCTGGCCATTTTGAACGCCATCAACTCCCTGGGATTGGTGACCACCATTTTGCTGATGCTAAGAGTGGGTTATGTTTCCCGTCCCGGGCGGGCCCTGCTTGTCTACCAGGGTTTGGGTGCGGTTGTGCTGCTGATCAGTGGCCTGGTGGATAATTTCTGGTTATTTGTTGGGGCTATTTTCTGCTGGGGTATGTGCGGGGGAATTGCCATGCCCATGTCCAGGACACTTATGCAGGAGTTGGCACCAGCTTCCCAGCGGTCCAGAATTATGAGCTTTTATGCTTTTTCATTTATGGGGGCCGGACCATTGGGTACCTTGTTATGCGGTTACCTGTCCAAGTTGTTCGGACCCCAGGGGGCAATTGTCATTTGCGGCTCGATGATGTTGCTGGTGATGCTGGTGATCTCGGTCAGTACCCGCTTGTGGCAAGCTGAGTTTCAGGCTGGGCAGGAAATACAGGAAGGTACATGAGCAACCGGTTAAGTGTAGACATTGGCGGGACGTTTACGGACGTCGCCTTGTTGGTGAACAACCCGGCAGGTGCAACGCTGACCACCACCAAGGTGCTCACCACATACGACGATCCGGCCCGGGGGGTGATGCAGGGTGTGGAAGAGGTTCTGCAGCGGGCCGGGCAGGCGGCCCAATCGGTTTCGTTGATATTACATGGCACCACCCTGGCAACCAACGCCTTAATTGAGCGGCAGGGTGCCAAGACCGGTCTGATTACCACTGCGGGGCACCGGGATGTGTTGGAGATGGCGTTTGAGAACCGGTTTGAGCAGTATGATGTCAACATCGAGCGAGCTGAGCCCCTGGTGCCGCGACACTTGCGCCTTGGCGTTGCTGAACGGGTTGCGGCGGACGGAGAGATATTGCGGGCTCTGGACGAAGCGGCGCTGTTGCAGGCAGTTTCTGACCTGGTTGCCGAAGGGGTGACTTCTGTGGCTGTCGGCTTTCTCCACGCCTATGTACAGCCCCAACATGAGCGTCGAGCGGCGGAGCTTATCGCGGGCCGCTATCCACAGTTGGATCTGACGCTGTCTTGTGAGGTATGTCCGGAAATTCGTGAATATGAGCGTCTGTCCACAACCGTGGCCAATGCCTATGTAAAGCCCCTGATGTCGCTGTATCTGGCCAGTCTGGAAAGACAGTTGCGCGAAGCCGGGTTGCCCGGCCAATTGTTGATGATGACCTCGGGCGGGGGATTGACCACGCTTGCGGCTGCGTCGGACTATCCCGTGCGCCTGGTGGAATCCGGACCTGCCGGCGGGGCCATGCTGGCCGCGCACATTGCCCGGCAGCACAACCTCGATCCGGTTGTCTCCTTCGACATGGGTGGGACGACAGCCAAAATCTGTTTAATTACAAACGGGGAACCCCTGCAGTCCCGGTCTTTTGAAGTAGATCGCCGTTACCGCTTTAAAAAGGGTAGCGGTCTGCCGGTGCGTATTCCCGTCATCGAAATGGTTGAGATTGGTGCCGGTGGCGGCTCCATTGCCCGGGTGGACGCGCTCCAGCGCTTGCATATTGGACCCCAAAGTGCAGCTTCGGAACCGGGCCCGGCTTGTTATGGACGGGGTGGGGTGCAGCCCACGGTCACCGACGCGGATGTGGTTTTAGGCAAAATAGCCGCGGACCATTTTGGTGGCGGCAGGCTGGCATTGGATGTTGAAGCTGCCCACGAGGCTTTGATCACCGGGGTGGGCCAACCCCTTGCCCTTGATGTCCACCAGGCTGCTTATGCGGTTGCTGAAGTTGTTGAAGAGAATATGGCATCCGCGGCACGCTCTCATGCCTCCGAATGGGGGCACGATCTGCAGGCTTCAACATTGATTGCCTTTGGCGGTGCCGCACCCCTGCATGCGGGGGCGTTGGCCGGTAAACTGCACATCACCCGGGTGCTGGTGCCCCAGGGAGCGGGGGTGGGCAGTGCCTTAGGATTTTTGTTGGCACCTATCAAATTTGAAGTGGTTCGAAGTCACTATGTGCTGTTGGAACATTTGGACGTGGCGCGTATTGAAGATCTTTATAAGGCCATGCGGGCTGAAGCTTTGCCCGTGGTTGAAGGCAGCGGAGAAACCGTGAGCCGTGAAAAGCGTCAAGCCTATATGCGGTATGTTGGTCAGGGTTATGAGGTGGCTGTGGATTTGGAGGGTACTATCCTGGACAAAGAGGCCTTGCGCCAATCGTTTGAACAGGCGTACACCAAGTTATACGGCCGGACGATACCGGGGATGGCCATCGAAATCCTGAGCTGGACGCTGGCGTTGTCCGCCGATCCGCCCGCCGTTCATGCCGCCACAATTTCCACCCTTGGGAAAACAGCGCAAGATGCTCAGCTGCGGTATTTTGACGGCCGGGACAAGCAACCCATCACTCTGGTGCAGCGGCAAGGGCTGGTTCCGGGGCAGGTGCGGCAAGGTCCTTTGCTGGTGGTGGAAGAGCAGACAACAACCGTGGTCCCCACCGGTATGCAGGTTGCGGTGCTGACAGATGGCACATTGGAACTGCGGCCGGATATGGAGGAAAACCAATGCAGGAGCTGACCATTCAGTTAGCGTGGAACCGCCTGTTAGCCATGGTTGAAGAACAGGCTCAGGTGTTGATGCGCACCGCCTTCAGTACGGTGGTTCGCGAGGCTGGAGATCTTTCAGCCGGGGTATTCAACCTGCGCGGCGATATGCTGGCCCAGGCGGTTACGGGCACCCCGGGCCACGTCAATTCCATGGCCATGGCGGTGATCAAGTTTTTGCAGGTCTATCCGTTACAAACGCTACAACCCGGAGATGTCCTGGTAACCAACGATCCCTGGGACGGCACCGGGCATCTGAATGACTTTACTGTGGTTACGCCGGTTTATCAGGGGGAGCGGTGTGTGGCTTTGTTTGCCTCCACCAGCCATATCGCGGATGTGGGTGGGCGTGGTTTTGGACCCGATGCCAACGATGTATTTGAGGAGGGTATACGTATCCCAATCTCCTACCTGTTCAGACAGGGTGCGGTTAACGAAGTGTTGATGGATCTGTTAAAGGCCAATGTTCGCGACCCCCAGGTAGCTGAGGGTGACCTGTACTCGCTGACCGCCTGTAATGAGGCCGGGGCCGCACAGCTTCTGCAGATGCTGGATGATCTGGGCTTGGCTGATGTTGAAGAGGTGGGTGACGTTATTATTCAGCGGTCCCGGCAGGCGATGCTGGATGCGGCAGCCGGGTTGCCCGCAGATGCCGTCAGCTACACAATGACCATTGACGGTTATGATCAGCCGGTGGTCCTGAAGGCCAGGCTCTCGGTTTCTCCAACCGGCATAGAGGTGGACTTTGCCGGTACCTCACCGGCGTCTGCCAGGGGTATCAACGTCCCCCTGGCCTATACCCAGGCTTATGCCACCTTTGGTGTACGCTGTGTGGTCGGCAACGACATTCCGAATAATGCCGGGTCGCTGGGGGTTGTGCGGGTGACTGCCCCGGCAGGGAGTTTGGTTAATGCCATGCCGCCCCGGGCCGTATCTGCCCGTCATGCCGTTGGCCAGATGTTGCCGGATGTTGTACTGGGCTGTTTACAGCAATTGATTCCACAACACATCCCCGCTGAAGGTGCGTCCTGTATTTGGAATCCGGTATTTATGGATGCAGGCGCGTCCGGGCCGTTCCCGGGGGACAACGATGCAGCTCAACCCTTTGTCATTAACCCCATATTTAACGGCGGCACCGGGGCCCGCCCGGGCAAGGATGGGTTATCAACCACCGCGTTTCCATCCGGCGTACGCACCACCTCCACCGAGGTCAACGAAGCCACGGCGCCGCTGGTGGTGTGGACCAAGGAGTTTACCCCAGGCTCCGGTGGTGCCGGGCAATACCGGGGTGGCCTGGGCCAAACCATAGAACTGTCTCACCGGCGGCAAGCGGATTTTGTGGTGTCGAAAATGTTTGACCGTATTCAACATCCGGCCCGGGGGCGTGACGGGGGTGAGGCCGGTGCCCCGGGCAGAGTATTTCTACGTGCACCTTCCGGAGAGGAAACTGACCTGCCCGGCAAAGGGCGCGACACTGTCCCCGGGGGATACCGCCTGGTCATGCAAACCCCGGGCGGCGGTGGCATGGGCACCCCCAAAAACCGCTCCGCGGATGCCCTGCACACCGACCAGCTCAATCATTACGTAACATAACCACTTACGTTGGGGTCAGACCCCAGCGTAAGCAGTTAGCTAATTCGCTAACGTTGGGGTCAGACCCTAGCGTAAGCAGTTAGTTGAAGCGTTGAGTGACTTCCATGCTTCCGAGCACGCACAGGTCATCACTTAATCGCATAACGTCAATTGGCTGGACAGTATTTTTGGGAATAGGCTGCCAGGCCCAGCACAACAGTGAACAGACTGGTCAGAACATTCTGAACCTGTTCATATGTGATCCCCTCGCTAAAATTGAACCATAAGGTTTGACACGGCACAGTACTACTATAGAATCCCGGCTCAGATTATCTGTCTAGGCGGGATTAGCTCAGTTGGTAGAGCGAGACGTTGCCAACGTCTAGGTCGCGTGTTCGAATCACGTATCCCGCTCCAATTTTCCCTATTTAAAACAACGGCTTGCAATGATCTAAACAAGGCTGTTGTGGGGACTTGGACACCATCCCGGACACCATCGCCGACACCATCAATTTCACCCTGCATTAGAACTCGACGGCGCTTTCTGTTTAAGCCAAACCTCTCCGAAAGCGCATCGCCAATAGCCCCGCAAGAAGCATAGCTAATGCTGCCGGTTCTGGAGTTGCGACAGGTACAGGAGCCGTGATAGACCGAAGGGCCGATGGGTTTACACACAGGTCGCAGTTTTCAAAGGAAAAAATGGGATCTGCGAATGCAGAAAAAGTTTGGCCGACCTCCGCGTCGTAGACGATGACGGCTGCAAAGTTGCGAACTAGGTACTCTGATCCAACTGTGAACGTTGTGGTCTGTGAAGCGTTAACAATGTTGTCTACGGCGAGGAAGTCTAGAAAATCCGTACTGTCATATTCTAATTCCGCATCGAACACGGCATTAAAGTCCCAGAAATTTGGAAAAGGAATGTTCGCTGGTGTGGGATTTGAGTCGAAGATTGAAACCTGGGCCATCAATTCCGCCCGGTAGTCAAATTCAGGGTCTTGAGGGCCTGGAAGGGCGATAGTGTTTCTAAGCGAGTACGTAATATCTACCTGTATGTCGTCGCCGGGAGAGAGGCCGGGATCGTTAAACACAAGGGTTTGCCAATCGAAGGCTGCTGAGGTCAACGGCAGCCCGGGCGCATTGATTTCTTCTCCTTCGAACGTTATCTCGGCCAGTGCTACGTCATCTCCGGCAGTGGCTCGGGCAATTGCATTCCCACCTTCCGTCGTCACGTAGTTTCCGGTGGCGGTCACTTCAAATTCAGACGATTCCTCGCGCACCTCACCTTGACGCAGAACTGTTCCGGATTGAAAGTCAAACATCGCACGACCAACGGTGGTGAATGCGTATTGGCTGGATGCACCCGTTGCAATTTGCTCGGTTCCCCCCTCCAGCAGCAGTCTAATAGGAGCGGCGCTTGCGCTGTTGGTGAGCAAAATCGAGCACGCGCAAAGCATGCCGGTGAATGTCAATCTCCCCATTGTCTCCATTCCCTTGTAGGCCAAAACTAACCCAGATAATGGAAGATAAATTGCGTATGCTCAAGCAAGTGCTGACATATGTTTGTAAACGCTTTGTGGGGACCTGGAACCAATCACTTTATCCGGGGACTGGTTGCTAGACGTTTTTGGCAAAACGCTGATCTATCTCAGCGTAAGGATTCTACAACCTCTGCCAGAATACTTCAGGCGGCCAACACAATAACCAACAACACCCCAACAAGGATCAAGATATTCAGCAAGAAATTGCCTTCATAACCCCGGTACAATACAGATTGGCGGGGTCGCGTTGGATTAACAAAAACTTCCACCTCATCTCCACCGGTCAGCCTGGGCAGCATCACTTTTGGCCGGGTGAACTTTTCAGCCCAGATATTGCCGTATTTAACCCGGCTACCCGTATAACGATGCCCGTCGTATCGGTAAGCATACTTTATGACGGGTTTGGACTCATTTGGACCCACTTCGCTGAGGTAGGTTTTTGTGCCGGTACTCAGCACCTTGGCGGGAACCGCCCGCCACTTTTCCGAAGCCTTACCACGCAGATAGTGAAACAGTTCATAAAGGATAAACCCACAGAACGTGATCAGAATAAGTGTTTTAGCGAGTGTTTCGGATTCCACGAACAATCTCTTTGTGCGGGCTCAACCCAGCATGTCTACATACTAAGTTCTTTTCCGTGATCTGTGTAGAAGATACAACGATTGATCAAACCGCTTACGTTGGGGTCAGACCCCAGCGTAAGCAGTTTCGATGCGCGGATATGGCCACCGGCAGCCAGCGATAATTCGCCAACGCTGGGGTCTGACCCCAACGTTAGCGGATTGGTGTTAGTTCACCGGCAACAGGTTGGCGCAGGGTGATTG
>JANQMF010000115.1 GCA_028280225.1 Pseudomonadales bacterium
TCAGCCATCACACCGATGCCGGCGCGGTAACGGTTTTGTTGCAGGACGAACATCCGGGGTTACAAGTTTTCCAGAACAACCGCTGGCACACCGTTGCCGCTCAACCCGAAGCCCTGATCATCAACATTGGTGATGTGGTGCAAGTCTGGTCTAACGATCACTACCGCGCACCCTTACACCGGGTTTTAGCCAACCGTACCGCCAGGCGGTTCAGCATCCCGTACTTCTTAAACCCGGATTACAACTTCAACTACGCGCCCATTGGCAACCACGCCGGCTCACCCCGCTACCGGCCCATTAACTGGGGCGAGTTTCGCGCCAGGCGCAGCGCCGGAGACTATGCGGATCAGGGTGCTGAGGTGCAGATCAGCGACTACATAAATGCCGGCCGCTGATCCCAGCGTGTTGAAAAGCCGGTTGCTAAATCGGATGCAGCCGCACCGGAAGTTCGGTAAAGCCGTGGACAAAGTTTGACGGCACCCGCACGGGCTCTCCAACCACTTCTACTTTGTGGAAGCGTTGTTGTATTTCTTCCCACAAGATACGCAATTGCATTTCCGCAAGACGATTGCCCATACAACGGTGGATGCCAAAGCCAAAAGAAAGATGTTGTCTGGCCCGGGGACGGTCGATAATAAACTCGTTGGGGCGGTCGATGGCCCGCTCGTCGCGATTCCCGGAAACGTACCACATAACCAATTTGTCTCCGGCTTTGATCTGCTGTCCGCCCAGTTCAGTGTCTTCGGTTGCGGTCCGCCGCATGTGCGCAAGGGGGGTTACCCAGCGAATAATCTCTGAAACCATGTTGGGAATCACACCCGGGTTGTTCCGCAGCTTGGCATATTCCCCGGGGTTTTCATTCAGTGCCAGCACACCTCCGGTAATGGAGTTTCTTGTTGTATCGTTGCCGCCCACGATCAGCAGAACCAGGTTACCTAAAAATTCCTGGGGGCTCATATCCCTGGTGGAATCGCCGTGGGCGAGCATCGAGATTAAATCGTTACCGCCAGCCTGATTTTCACGCTCCTGCCAAAGACGCGTGAAGTAGGTAAGGCACTCGTACAGTTCTTCCCGGCGCTGCTCTTCGGTTTCCACAATGCCCGTCTCCGGTCCACCGGTGGCTACGTCAGACCAGCGGGTCAGCTTGCGGCGGTCTTCGAAGGGAAAGTCAAACAAGGTGGCCAGCATCTGGGTGGTCAGCTCAATGGAGACCAGATCCACCCAGTTGAAGGTTTCGCCAACCGGCAGGCTGTCGAGGATATTCTGCACCCGGGTACGAATGGTGCCCTCCAGGTTCTTAAGGTTCATCGGCGCAACCACACCCTGGACGGTTTTACGCTGCTCGTCATGCTTGGGTGGATCCATGGCGATGAACATGGGCAATTCAAAGTCTTCCTCGGGGTCCTGGATAACAATGGCCGGGTCCGAGGAGAACATTTGCCAGTTGTTCTCCACCTCCATGATGTCCGCATAACGGGTCACCGACCAATAGGGTCCAAATTCGCTCTCCGGACAATAGTGGATGGGGGCTTCGTTACGCAGACGGGTAAAGAAGTCCCACTTTTTGTTTTCGGCCCACAGCTCACGTTGACTGACATCGATATCCGCCAGGTCAATGGTGGCTGGGTCCAGGTCGATCATACGGGCTGTAGCTGTTGTACTCATTAGAATTGAAACTCCGGTAGACGCACCACCAAGCCGTTCAGTTCATCGGTTACTGGAATCTGGCAAGACAGGCGGGAATTTGCTTGACGTTCAGGGTTCAAATCCAGCATCGATTCTTCAGTTTCGCTGGGTGAACCCACCTTTGCCATCCAATTCTCATCCACCATGACATGACAGGTTGCGCAGGAGCACTCTCCGCCACAATCAGCATCTATGCCCGGCACCAAATTGTCCAAGGCTGCGTTCATTACCGTGGTACCGCTGCCCGCTTCTACTTCGTGCTCTGTGCCGTCATGCTCAATATATGTGATCTTTGCCATTGAGGGTCCTTATTAGTATTGATAAGTGTGGATGTGTGTTCCCTTTGCACAAGGCAAAGAGAGCTTTCTTTTTTAAATGACGTTACAAAGTTAACTAAAGACAGCCAGGGGCGCAACTACGGGAGATACCTAGTCCAGGCATCAAAAATGGGGGTGAAACTGTGCTTGTTGGCCCGCTTTGAGTGCGTCACCCGGGCAACAGGTTGTTGATCGCCTCAGCCAGTTTGGTGTCCTTGGCCGTGACCACATTCCCCGCGTCGTGGGTGGTGAGCTTAATCGCTACCTTATTGTAGACATTGCTCCAGTTCGGGTGGTGGTTGTGTACTTCAGCCAACATCGCCACCTGCGCCATAAAGCCAAATGCAGCAACAAAGTCCGGGAAGACAAACTCTCGGGTCAGAAAATTGTCATCATGTTGCCAACCGGAAGGAACCATATCAGACCTACCCAAGTTAGAGCTCGCGCATCGCGCGAGATCATTGGTGCACTCAGCGTAACAAACCTCAAGCTGTCAGAGCCTGAAACCTTAGCCCTGCCAATCGATCCGAGCGACGTTTTGCGCCCCGCGCAAAACTCGACAGAGCTCGCGCATCGCGCGAGACCATTGGTGCACTCAGCGTAACAAACCTCAAGCTGTCAGAGCCTGAAACCTTAGCCCTGCGAATCGATCCGAGCGACGTTTTGCGCCCCGCGCAAAACTCGACAGAGCTCGCGCATCGCGCGAGATCATTGGTGGAGCTAGGGAGGATCGAACTCCCGACCTCGTGAATGCCATTCACGCGCTCTCCCAGCTGAGCTATAGCCCCATATTTCGCAAGGCGGGCATCTTAGGTACCCGCTTGCGGCCTGTCAATCATTAATGCCGCGTAGGCTTTGTCCAGCCTTTTCCGCTCCTTGCCGGAGATTTGCAGCACCTCCAGGGCATCCCGCAGCCGTGCCCGGCACAAATCCGCCCCCATGATTTCCATGGAGTCGAACAGCGGCAGCGATACCGGGCGCCCACTCACCGCGAGGAAGATCGGAAAGAGAAAATCCCGCACTTTAAGGTCACAACCCCGAGCCAGCTCCTGACAGGATTCGAACAACTCGTCTTTATGCCAGCGGCGCAGTTCGTCAAAGGCGGCCAGTGTATGATGTAAAACCCTGACCACATCTTCCCGGCCTAACGATTTGTGTTCGAAATCTTGTGCACTTAACGGTCTGCGCGCACCCACCAGGTAGTCCACCAGCGGCGCAATATCACTCAGCTTTTCCACCCTTTCCTGCAACAACGGCACCAGCCGCCGCAGGCGGTCTTCATGGGTCAACCAGGCCAGGGTGGTCCGGGCAAACTCTTCTGCGGACAATTGCCGCAGATATTGGCCGTTCATCCAGGCCAGTTTTGCCGGGTCGAATATGGGTCCACGCACAGAAATGCGCTGCACGTCAAAGGCCTCAACCATGGCCTGCTTATCAAATATCTCCCGCTCGTCCGGCATGGACCAGCCCATCAGCGCCAGATAGTTAAGCAGCGCCTGGGGTAAGTAGCCTTCGTCGCGATAGTACGTAACGCTGGTGGGATTTTTACGCTTGGACAGTTTGCTTTGATCCGGGTTACGCAGCAATGGCAGGTGCACCCACTGCGGTACCGGCCAGCCAAAATACTCAAACAACAGCTGATGTTTGGGCACCGAATTTAACCATTCTTCCCCGCGCAACACATGGGTGATCTGCATCAGGTGATCATCCACCACCACCGCCAGATGGTAGGTGGGCATGCCATCAGCCTTGACAATCACCTGCATGTCGATCTGGCTGTAGGGTATGCGGATTTCACCTCGCAGGCCATCGGTAAAAACACAATCCCCTTCGCCGGGAATTTTCATGCGGATGACGTGAGGCTCCCCTGCGGCAATGCGCTGCTGAACTTCCTCCTTGGACAGCCCCAGACAATGCCCGTCGTAACGGGTGGTCTGCTTGGCCGCCTGCTGGGCGGCACGCACTTCATCCAACCGCTCTTTGGAACAAAAACAGAAGAATGCGTGGCCCTGTTCCACCAACTGGGCTGCATACCGGGCATAGATTTCCCGTCGCTCACTCTGCCGATAAGGGGCCATTGGCCCGCCCACATCAGGACCTTCATCCCAATCCAGACCCAGCCAGCCCAGGGCGGCAAAAATGGCCTGTTCAGACTCGGGAGTGCTGCGCGCCTGGTCGGTGTCTTCGATTCGAACCAGAAATTCACCGCCATGATGACGAGCGAACGCCCAGTTAAACAACGCCATATAGGCGGTGCCTACATGGGGGTCTCCCGTCGGCGACGGGGCGATACGAGTTCGTACATTCAATGCAGACGTTGCCCCAAATTTGTCAAGCCGCTGTGCGCAAACCCCAGCTTAGAAACCCATTCGATTTTCGTCTTGCGGAATCAGCGGGTATGAAATACCCGACATCTTCTGCACCACCCGGATCACCTGACAGGCATAGCCAAATTCATTGTCATACCAGACATACAGCACCGCCCGGTTATCATTCACAATGGTCGCCTCACCATCCAGAATACACGCGTGCCGGTTGCCGACCAGATCTGACGAAACAATGTCCGGTGACGTTGTAAAATCGATCTGCCGTTGTAATTCGCTGTGTAAACTGACCGTGCGCAGGTAGTCGCTGACCTCATCCAACGTGGTGGAACGTCCCAGGGTCAAATTTAAGATCGCCAAAGACACATTGGGGGTGGGAACCCGGATGGCGTTACCCGTCAGCTTACCCTCCAGTTCCGGCAGCAATCGCACCACCGCGGAAGACGCACCCGTTTCGGTAATGACCATATTCAGCGGTGCACCCCGGCCCCGGCGATTTTTCTTGTGATAGTTATCAATCAGATTCTGGTCGTTGGTATAGGCATGCACCGTTTCCATGTGCCCATGCTCAATCTCATATTCTTCGTTCATGGCCTTGAGCACCGGCACAATGGCATTGGTGGTACAGCTTGCCGCGGCAATAATGTCGTCACTGGGCTCCATCTGATGTGAATTCACCCCGGAAACAATATTCTTGATGGCACCCTTGCCCGGCGCGGTGAGCACAACCCGGGATGCCCCCTTGGCCTTAAGGTGTTCGCCAAGGCCATCTGCATCCCGCCAGGCGCCGGTGTTATCAATGACTATGGCGTTGTTGATGCCAAAAGCTTCATAATCCACCTCAGCGGGGCTGCCGGCGTAGATGACGTGGATGACATTCCCGTTAGCGATGATGCAGCTGTTTTCCTCATCCACCCGCAAGGTACCCTGGAAACTCCCGTGCACCGAGTCGCGCCGCAAAAGACTTGCGCGCTTAATCAGGTCGTTATCACTACCTTTGCGCACCACAATGGCCCGCAGCCTGAGTTGGTGGCCGCTGCCGGTTTTTTCCACCAGCAACCTTGCCAATAAACGGCCAATGCGCCCAAAGCCGTACAGTACAATGTCCTGGGGTTCGGGAATGGGCGGCACATGGCGGCTGATTACCGCGGCACATTCCGCCTGTACAAAGTCGTTGGGAGACAGGCCGGAATCCGCCTGCTCCATATATTTGGTGGCCAGCTTACCGACGTCGATATGACTGGGCCCCAGATCCAGCTCAGCGATGGCCTCCAAAATCGGAAAGCTCTCAAATTCCGAGAGTTCGTTTTTTGCGATTTGCCGCACATAACGATGAGTTTTCATTATCTGGGTGACGCTCTGGTTATACAAAGCACGCCCATAACAATAGGTCACCACATTTTTGCGATACAAGCGCCCAATCAGCGGGATCATCGCTTCTGCGAGCGCTTCTCTTTCTTTCCAATCCGGGAAGTAGTCATCGAGGGAAGGTAGAGCCACGTCAGGTCCTCTTATCTTTTCATCGTGTTATCGTATTATCGTTTTAGCGTCGATTCGGGCATCGTCGTTAAGGCGGTCAGATCAGCGGCGCCATTATAGGACTTTGAAATTGACGGGCAAGGCATACCGACCACAAAACTGTTAACACTTTGTTGCAGCCCCAGTTGCCGGCCCCAGTTACAGCATCCCGGGCTTGCCCTGGCCCGCTACCGGGCAATCAGCGGAACGACGCGTTAATGGCAGTCAGGGCGGCATTGCCGGGACATAAATCCTGTTCGGTCAGCTCGTTGAGAGGCTGTTCAACGGTATCCAGAATCTCATGGCAGTCCGCAGCATCCGGATCAACATAAAGCAGGCCGGTCACCACCTCACCCTCCTGCTGCTTGCGCTGGATATAACTTAACGCACCCACCCGATCGTGGGGATCGTAAGCCGAATCCAGCTTGTACATGCGCAGCGTTGAGCCATCGGGCATGGTGACATCTTCAACACTCCCCGGTGCATAGTCAGCGGTGATCTCTTCGTGATCACCAATATAGTCAGCGTTAACCACATTCTGGCCATGGTGGCGCAGATATTCATAACTTTTGGTGGAACCCTGATGATTGTTAAAGGCCACACAGGGCGAAATCACATCGATAAAGGCCATGCCCTTGTGTTTCAGGGCAGCTTTCATCAAGGGCACCAGCTGCCGTTTGTCTCCGGAAAAACTGCGGGCAACAAAACTGGCCCCCAGTTGCAAGGCGATGCTGGCCAGATCAATTGGGGCATACAGGTTGGGTACCCCTTTCTTGGAGGTTGACCCCAAATCGTTGGTGGCGGAAAACTGGCCCTTGGTTAGACCATACGTGCCGTTATTATCCACTACATACAGCATATTGATGCGCCGGCGCACCACATGCGCAAACTGCCCCATGCCAATGGAGGCACTGTCGCCGTCTCCGGAAACGCCCACACAGTGCAGGTCTTTATTGGCCAGATTGGCACCGGTGATGACCGAGGGCATGCGCCCGTGGACGGAGTTAAAGCCGTGGGATTTGCTGAGGAAGTAACTGGGCGTTTTTGATGAACAACCAATGCCGGAGACTTTGGCAAACCGATGGGGCGGCAGAGACAGTTCAGCACAGGCCTGGACAATGGCGGCACTGACCGAATCGTGCCCACATCCGGCACACAGGGTCGAAACCGCCCCTTCATAGTCACGGCGGGTTAAACCAATTTCATTAACCGGCAGGTGGGGATGGCGGGTTTTGGGTTTGGCTACAAAGGTCATGATTGCACCTCGGTCAAGCGGGCAAGTTTGTGCTGCTGGTAGTAGTCGGCAATGGACTGTTGAATAAAGTCCGCGGAAATAGACAGCCCGGCATAGTAGGTAATCGACACCAGTTTGTGGGGATCAAAGTCATGCTCGTTGATCAAAAGCTTACGCATCTGGCCGTCACGATTCTGTTCCACCACAAAAACAAACTCGTGCTCGTTGATAAAGTTGACCACTTCTTCGCCAAAGGGAAATCCCCGTACCCGGCAGGTATCCAACTGAATGCCTTCGGGAGCCAACAGGTCCAGCGCTTCGGGCATGGGCAACGCGGTTGTGCCAAAATACAACACGCCACCGTTGCAACCGTTTTGAGAAATTTCCGCCCGGGGAATAAGCGTGGCCGCAGTTTGCCATTTCTTCAGCAGGCGCTCCATATTCCGCTGGTAAGCTTCCGGGTTTTCCGTATACGCGGCAAACTCATCTCGGGAAGTACCCCGGGTAAAAAAACCGCCTTTATCCGGATGGGTACCAGGTAACGTGCGGTAACCAATGCCATCACCGTCAACGTCCAGATACCGGCCAAATACTTCCAGATCGTCCAGAGCTTGTGCATCCAGCACCTTACCCCGGTCGTAACGCCGCTCGTCATCCCACTCTAAGGGGTCGCTGAGGTTGTCGTTCATACCCAGTTCCAGATCACTCAGCACAATGATAGGGGTTTGCAGCCGGTCCGCCAGATCCAGGGCCAGCGCGGCAAAGTCAAAACATTCCTTGGGATCAGCCGGGAACAGCAGCGGATGTTTGGTATCGCCGTGGGAGGCGTAGGCTGCGGCCAGCACGTCACTTTGCTGAGTCCGGGTGGGCATGCCTGTCGAGGGACCGGCACGCTGAATATCCCACAGCACCGCAGGTAGTTCAGCAAAATAGGCCAAACCAAGAAATTCCGACATAAGACTGACCCCGGGGCCGCTGGTTGCGGTAAAGGACCGAGCTCCGTTCCAGGCCGCGCCGATGACAATGCCAATGGCGGCAAGCTCATCCTCAGCCTGGATAATGGCAAACTTTTTTTGCCCCGTGGCCTTATCGATACGCAGTTTGTTGGCGTGTTGCTCAAACGCTTCCGCAACGGAGGTGGACGGTGTAATGGGATACCAGGCACAGACCGTTGCGCCGCCGTATATGCTGCCCAGCCCCGCCGCCATATTGCCATCAAGCATGATCTTATCCCCCAGGCTGTTGCTGCGGCGGACCTGGAGCGGCAACGGCGCGGACAAATACTGGTAGGCGTAGTCCCGGCCAATTTCCAAAGCGTGGATATTGGGCGCAATCAGGGCATCCTTACCCTTGTACTGTGTGGCGACCATGCCGGTGATCACTTCAAATTCAATATTGAGCAATCCCGCCAGCGCACCCAGGTAGGTAATATTTTTAAACAGGCTGCGTTGTTTGGGGTCGGTAAACTCGGTGAGCAACAAGGTGGCGATGGGAATACCGATTTCGTTGATATCATCCCGCCGCAGGGTTTTGGCCAGGGGTTTGGAATTATCGTAGACCAGATATCCCCCGGGTTTGACCGAAGCGACATCCTCCACCAGGGTTTCTGCGTTCATGGCCACCATAATGTCAACCCCCTCACGGCGGCCGAGATAACCCTGTTCGCTGACCCGAACCTCAAACCAGGTGGGTAAGCCCTGGATATTTGACGGAAAAATATTCCGGGTTGCCACCGGAATGCCCATGCGGAAAAGCGCCTTGGCAAACATGCCGTTGGCACTGGCCGAGCCTGAACCGTTGACATTGGCAAACCGAATAACAAAGTCGTTGTAGATTGTGTCCATATTTATGGAACCACTCCGTATTGAGCTATTTCTTGTGCTACGTTTCCGGGCCCGTCAAATTCAACGAATTTACGTGACACGATCCTACCTACTCGCCTAACTACTCGGCAAAAGAACCCAGTTGGGGGATGTGTATCACGGAACGTTGCATATCCCATGCGTTGGTTGGACAGCGCTCCGCGCACAGACCACAATGCAGGCAAACGTCTTCGTCCTTGACCATCACCCGTTTGGTGGGCAGGTCCTGAGAAACATAAAGGTCCTGTTCGAGGTTGTCAGCCGGCGCCATCAGGGTATTGCGCAGCACCTCTTCTTCGGCATTCTCTACAAAACTGATGCAATCCATTGGGCAAATGTCCACACACGCATCACACTCAATACACAGACTTTCGGTGAACACCGTTTGCACATCACAATTTAGACAGCGCTGAGCTTCCTCGGCCCCCAGGGTTTGATCAAACCCCAGCTCAACTTCCACCTTGACATTGTTGAGCGCCGTTTCCTGTTCAACCAGGGGGACAACCCGGCGCGCCGAGGGATCATGTTCGGAATCATAAGCCCACTCGTGTACCCCCATCTTGGTGGAAATGAGGTTGACACCTTCCGGCGGACGGTTCTTGTGCAGGTCTTTGCCCTGACAGAACAAATGGATGCTGATCGCCGCTTGATGCGCGTGGGCTGACGCCCAAATGATATTTTCCGGACCAAAGGCACTATCGCCGCCAAAAAATACCTTGGGGTTGGTGGTCTGCAGGCTCACTTCATCCAATACCGGACAATCCCACTTATCAAATTCAATACCCACGTCCCGTTCGATCCAGGGACAGTGATTATCCTGGCCAATGGCCATCAATATGTGATCCGCTTCAATAAATACATCGGGCTCACCACTGGGCACGTACTTCAAGCGGCCGTCTTCCTCCACCGGTTCAACACAGGCAAAGACAACCCCCTTAAGCTTGCCGTTTTCGTGAACAAATTCCTTGGGGGGGCGATTGTTGATGATGGGAATACCTTCGCGCATGGCATCTTCTTTTTCCCACTCGGAAGCCTTCATGACTTCAAAGGCGGAACGCACCACCACAGTCACCGATTCGGCCCCAAGGCGCAGGGATGTGCGGCAACAATCCATGGCGGTATTACCGCCTCCCATGACAATCACCTTGCCCTCAATCTTGTCGGTGTGGCCAAAGGCTACACTGGCCAGCCAGTCGATGCCGATGTGAATGTGCGCATCAACTTCCTGGCGGCCGGGCAACTCGAGATCTCTGCCCCGGGGGGCTCCGGTACCGACAAAGTAGGCATCAAAATCCTGGTCCAGCATGTCCTTCATGCTGGTGATCTCCTGGCCGAAGTGACAGACCACACCCATATTCAGAATCTGGTCAACTTCTTCGTCCAGCACTTCAACAGGCAAGCGAAATGCCGGAATCTGACTGCGCATCATGCCGCCGCCGTACGGATCTTTCTCGAACAAGTGCACTTCATAACCAAGGGGCAACAGGTCCCGGGCAACCGCCAGCGACGCGGGACCAGCACCAATCAGCGCGATACGCTTGCCGTTTTTTTGGCTAGGCACCCGGGGCATATAGGCACCGATATCTCCCTTGTTGTCCGCCGCAACCCGTTTCAGGCGGCAGATGGCCACCGGCTTTTCTTCCGTGCGCACGCGCCGGCAAGCGGGTTCACAGGGCCGGTCACAGGTGCGGCCCAGAATGCCGGGAAAAACATTGGAATCCCAGTTGAGCATATAGGCTTCGGTGTATCGCTCCTGGGCGATAAGGCGAATATATTCGGGAACCGGGGTGTGAGCGGGACAAGCCCATTGGCAATCGACTACCTTGTGAAAATAGCCTGGGCTTTCAATGTCGGTTGGTTGCATCGCGATACGCGGTATGGCCGCTGGACAAGCCCGGCGCCATTGAACGCTAGTTCTCTCCCATGAGTTATGACTTCACTTTAGCGCTTTGCAACTGCTTTGGCTAGTGCTACAGGCCTTATCAGCCGGGCGTTTGCGCGGTTTTTGGCGAAATTGGAAGAGAATTGCATCATGTTTCAATATTTTATTTACTCACAGGTTATCCACAGGCCAGTCAAAACGCTGGAGCACATCGGTTCCCAACAGTCCATCCATACCGGGCAAGTCTGCTTCCAATTGCAGCACCCGCAGATCGGTCACCACCTGCCCCTGGACTTCCATGTAAGCAATTCGATAGGTGCTGGTTTCAATCACCCCACCCGCGGTGCGCACCCGGACTTTGTCACCCAGGGGTTGAGCACCCAGGCGCCGCAGCGCCTGTTTGGATAAGCTGGTGATGTTCGCCCCGGTGTCCACCAGCAAGGTGACTTCGCTGCCGCTGCTGCCCCGTACCGATGCCAACAATTGCCCATCCGCCTTTGCAAATCCCCACCCGCTTTGCGCCCTTGCCAGGGTAAGGGCAAACTGATCCAGGGTTTGTTGACTGATATCGCTGGTGCCGGTTTCCGCCAGGACCCGCTGCGCCTCTTCCCAGCGTTGCAACTCCGCCAGCGCCCGGGCCCATTCATAACGGTAATAGTCGCTGGTTGGGTATTGCTGACTGATGTGGCGCCAGAATGCTTCCAGTTCGGCAACCGAGCCCCGGTTCTTCAGCCCTGCGGTAATGGCACCGATGATCTGGTCAGCCCCTTTTTTTGCCCGGGAGATTTCCTCAGCAAGAAACCCACCATTCATGATGTTGAGCAAAGTTTCCAACGCCGCCTCGCTTGCGCCCTCTATCTGTTGCAGGTCACTGATCATGAACAAGGCTTCTACATCTTCGGGAAATTGTTGTGCATAAGCGCGCAAAACCCGGCGCATGGGCAGGGCGTCGTACTTGTTGACGCGCTGCTTAAGCTGAGCCAGGAAGGCTTGCACATCCTCCGGCGGCAGGTAGCCGGGCAATGCCATATGCTGTTGCAACAAATACCAATTACCCTGATCAATCAGGCTTTGCCAGCCGGTGAGCCGCGGTGCGCCGTTAACCTCGGCAACCTTGGGACTGTTCAGGGCGGTACCGTCAGGTCCGTTGATCCCGCTTATGCCGCTGCGGCTGACGCCAAGCTCCTGAAGATTCACCCCACCCTGTTCCGGCTGCCCTTTGTCAGCACCTTGCAGGTGCCCGCCGGCCGCGCCAAGTTGATAACCCAGGATCAAACCCAGGCCGCCACCCAGGAGGAAAAACAAGAAGACAAAAAAAAGTGCAAAACGTCGTATGATCAACATAGCTTCTTACCGCGTTGCCGTTAAAATAGCGCCTCGTTGTTATCAGGCTACATCCAAAAGTTGAGCAATCCCGCCACTTACCCGCTGTTACCCAATCCACCCCCCCTGCCGGGTCAAACCGGGCAGAGCATCACGTGGACGGGGTTACCGGGCTGTGCTGACGCCTTGGCCGTCAGCGAACTGAGCCAACAATACCACGGCTTAATTCTGGTCATCACCAATAACTCCGCAGCGGCTCAACGCTGGCAGGGGGCGCTGGAGTTCTTTGGCGGTGATCAACTGTCCTGTCTGCATTTTCCGGATTGGGAAACACTGCCCTACGATGCCTTTTCGCCCCATCAGGATATCATTTCCGAACGTCTGGCCACCCTGACCGCACTACCGGATCTGCATCGGGGGGTGCTGACGGTGCCGGTGACCACCCTGTTGCAGAAGATATCCCCCAGACCCTTTCTGGCCGGGTCTACCTTTGCTTTCGCAGAAGGTCAGGTACTGGACCTGCACCAACAGCGCCAGACGCTGGAAGCCAACGGCTATCTGCACACGGACACGGTCACCGAACGAGGTCAATATGCGGTACGGGGCGCGGTCATGGACATATTCCCCATGGGGGCGGAGCTGCCGGTGCGGATCGATTTATTCGACGAAGAAATCGAGACTCTGCGAACCTTCGACCCCGGCACCCAGCGGACCGTGGAAAAGATCCCTGCGCTCAACCTCCTCCCCGCTAAAGAATTTCCTTTTGACGAAGCCGCGGTAGCACGTTTCCGGGACCGGTGGCACAACACGTTTAACGTGGATGTCAGACGCTGCAGCGTGTATCAGGATATCAGCGCCTTTATTGCGCCCAACGGCATCGAATACTATCTGCCGTTCTTCTTCGACCGCCTGGGCACCCTGTTCGACTACCTGCCGGAAGATGTCCTGATTGTTATGCAGGACCAGGTCTTTGAAGCCGCGGAGCACCATCTGGATGAAGTCGGCAAGCGTTACGAGTCTCTCCGTCACGACATCGAGCGTCCCATCCTGCCCAGTTCGGAGCTTTATCTGGCGCTGGATGAATTACACCATCACCTCAACGGCTATCGTAAAATTAATCTGGCGCCGTCCGCAGCTAAACACACCGTTGATTTTGGCAGCCGGGCCCTGCCTGACTTATTGGCGGATGCGCGCCAGAAATCACCCGTCAAACGCTTGCAGGGATTTGTGACAAACAGCCATTGCCCGGTGCTGTTTGTGGCGGAAAGCCCCGGGCGGCGGGAAGTATTTGACGAAATGCTGCGCAAGGCTGATATCCACACCCAGGGGGTGGACGGTTTCCACAATTTCCTGTCCGAGCCGCGACTTGCCATCACCGTGGCCCCACTGGATGAAGGCACCGTCACCCCCCACTACGTTATTGTCACCGAAACCGATGTCCTGGGCACCCGCCAGAGTGATCCGCGCCGGGACAGTGGACGCATCATCGATCCTGAACAGGTGGTGCGCAACTTAACAGAGTTGAGTATCGGTGCCCCGGTTGTCCACATGCAACATGGTGTTGGCCGTTACCAGGGTCTGCAATCGTTAACCATTGACGGTGAAAGTTACGAATTTCTAACCCTGGTTTATGCCGACGACGACAAACTCTACGTACCGGTAACCGCCCTGCACATGATCAGCCGGTACGCCGGCAGTGACGAAGAACATGCACCGCTGCACCGTCTGGGTTCGGATCAATGGGACAAGGCAAAACGCCGGGCGGCCGAAAAAGTTGTAGATGTGGCGGCTGAATTACTGGATATCTACGCCCGCCGGGAACTGAAAACCTCTCATGCGTTTGTTCTGCAACCAAGCGAACTGGAAAAGTTTGCTGCGGAATTTCCCTTTGAAATCACCCCCGACCAGCATACCGCCATTGAGGATACCCTGGCAGACATGACCAGCAAACGGGCCATGGACCGGCTGGTGTGCGGCGATGTGGGTTTCGGCAAAACCGAGGTTGCCATGCGGGCCGCCTTTGTTGCCGTGCAAGGGGGCAAACAGGTGGCCATTTTAGTGCCCACCACCCTCCTCGCCCAACAGCATTTTGATACCTTCCGTGACCGCTTTGCCAATTGGCCCATCAGCATAGACAGTATCAGCCGCCTGCGCAGCCAGGCGGAACTGAACAGCGTGGCGGATCGGCTGCGTAGCGGCAAGCTGGACATTGTTGTCGGCACCCACAAGCTGCTGTCTGATCATCTGGCATTCAAAGACCTTGGGCTTATCGTCATTGACGAAGAACACCGATTTGGCGTGCGCCAGAAAGAGCGCCTGAAGTCGTTGCGGGCTGAAGTGGATGTGCTGACCCTCACCGCCACGCCCATCCCGCGTACCTTGAACATGGCCCTGGGTGGTATCAGAGATCTATCGATTATCGCCACCCCACCGGCCAGACGCCTGTCCATTAACACCTTTGTTCAGGAAAAACGCAAAAGCCAGGTCAGAGAAGCCATCAGCCGCGAACTATTGCGCGGCGGACAGGTGTTTTATCTGCACAACGAAGTTCGATCCATCCAGAATACCGCTGACGAGATTGCTGAGCTGGTTGCTGATGCGCGTATTGGTGTAGGTCATGGGCAAATGCCCAAACATGATCTGGAACGGGTGATGTCGGACTTTTATCACCGGCGGCTTAATGTCCTGGTGTGCACCACAATTATTGAGAACGGCATCGACATCCCCAATGCCAATACTATTTTGATCGACCGGGCGGATAAATTTGGCTTGGCCCAACTGCATCAACTGCGCGGCAGGGTGGGCCGCAGTCACCGTCAGGCTTATGCTTATTTGCTGACCCCCCATCCAAAGGCCATGACCGCTGATGCGAAAAAACGGCTGGACGCCATCGAAGCCGCCGGGGAACTTGGGGTGGGTTTTACCCTGGCCACCCACGATATGGAAATACGCGGCGCCGGTGAGCTGTTGGGGGACGACCAATCCGGGCAAATTGAAGCCATTGGCTTCTCCCTGTACATGGACTTGCTCAACCGGGCGGTGCAGGCCCTGCAAAACGGTGAATCTCCAAATCCGGAAATACCCCTGGAACCGGTCAGCCAGGAGGTTAATCTGCATACCCCCACCCTGATCCCGGAAGACTATCTTCCCGATGTGCACACCCGGCTTATTCTGTACAAACGCATCGCCAATGCCGCCAGTGCCCGGGAACTGGACGAGTTGCAGGTTGAAATCATCGACCGCTTTGGCCTGCTGCCCCAGCCGATGAAACATCTGTTTGCGGTAACCCAGCTGAAACTGGCCAGTCAGGCGTTGGGTATTTTAAAGGTGGATATTGGTGACCAGGGCGGCAAACTGGAATTCAGCAGCACCACGGTGGTTGATCCGATAAAAATAGTCCACCTGGTGCAGAACGAGCCCAATACCTATACCTTGGATGGGGCTTCGGTACTGCGCACCCGCAAAACCCTGGAACACTTTGACCAGCGTCTCCAGTTTGCCCACCAACTTATCGAGGCGTTGTCCCCTGAACAAACAAAGGCTGCCTAAGCTGCTCACCATGCACAAATCCACCCGGCAAATTTTTCAGCTTATTACCCTGAGCACGCTGCTGGCGGCGAATACCCACGCCAGCGATGATGTTAAGGCAAGGGTTTGGCCACAAAGCGTTGAAGCCCTGGCCAAGATGGACATGGAAGACCTGTTCACACAGCGCTGGTTCGATATCGAGATTGTGATTTTTGAACGCCTGCCGGTGCTGGACACGAACACCGACGAAGCCCTTGCCCTGGAGCAGCCCCGGCTCTGGCCCGCCGGAATTATTGAATTCAGGGACTTACCCTTGGAAAGTGAGCAGGCTGCTTTTGCCGGGCAACCGGCTGACCTGGATTTTGTACTAGCACCATTGCCAACCTGTGTGGGTTATCCTGAGTTACCCGTCGAAGATCCCATCCACCCAAGCCGGGTGGAGGCTTTGGATCTCAATCAATTTGAAACCCTCCCGGAAGTGGATGCCCCGCCGGAGCCGGTTGAGTCCCTTGCCGAGGATGATGCAGACCCCACCACCGAGGCTGGCACGGACTCTGAGCCGGCCGCCCAGATTGGGATTGAGCCCGAGACGCCACCGCCGCCTACCCCCTACGAGCTGTTTCAACAAGCGGTGCAGGATTATGAAGCACAACTGACCGCAACCAGCTTTGCGCCAAAAACCGATTTGCCCATGATTACCGAGGTCAAAGCCCTGAACCGGCAGCGGCATCTGCGCCCGCTTATCCACACCCGCTGGCATCAAGCCACACCGCCTCGAGGACAACCTCAGGCAGTTTATCTGGGCCTGGCCGCAACCCCGCAAACCCCAACCACCCAATTGGGTGAAGCCATGCTCGAAGGTTATATCGCCGTGACCGTCAGCCGTTACCTCCACGTAGACTTACATCTGTGGTACCACAGCGACACCCTCGGACTCGAACCGGTTGGTTTTCCGGTGGATCTGACACCCGGTCCACCCCAGCGCAAGTATATGGAACTGCGCGAGCGCCGGCGCATGCGCAGTGACGAGCTACATTATCTGGATCATCCCAAACTCGGCGCCCTGATTCGCATCAGCCCGGTAGAGGTTCCCGAAACCCTGACCAGCCAGTTTAAGGCGTTAGCGGCCGGCGCGGAATAACCCGGGCGCTCATATTACTATTGTCTTGGGCAGGTAGCGGGCAATCAAGTTGCTGTAATCTGTAATACGTTTTCGCGGCAAGTGCGTTGTAGACTTGGTACCTTGATCATAGCGACGAAACGTTGTCAGGTACTTTTCGTGGTAGGTCAGGTCACGCTCATCCATATACGGCTTTGTTTTTTCAAAACTGACACTATGGTATCGAATTAACCAGGCGACCTGGTCCGGAACGTACGCCTTGAGCCTATCGTAAATAAACTCGTCGTGATTCCACTGGAAAGTAACGTTTGCCAATCCAATTTTTGGCTTATAGTCACCGATGGGCACGTTGCCGCATACAATATTCTCCGGAGCCTCGGAGGTGAGTAGCAGGACTTTTCCTAAGTCATGGACCGCCGCTGCAAAAAGCAGGTCCGGGTCGGTTACGCCGTCTTGCTCCATACCTTCCAACACCTGCAAAGTGTGGACAAGCTGGTTTGTATGAATAAGCGTCCGGTCGGTGGGGTCCACGCACAAAGCCAGTTGTTCGAAACATCGCATGGTGTCAATTTCACCGAAAGCCGGAGTCTTGTACTTGTTGATCAAACGCGCTACGTCATCCTTGGTTTGGGCAAAATGACGGCGGTATATCTCTTGAGCGCCAATCTTGAACTGTTTTTTATAAAACTCTTTGCCGGGTAAGATTGTGCTTTTTGTCTCGACCCTATCCTTAAACAGGCCGCGATCTGCCAGCAAAAAACCGGCACCTCCTGCAGCGATTGTTACACCGGTATAACGAAGAAACTGTCGTCGCGGACTAACCTGAGGCATGGAATGATGGACAAATATTCCGATGAAGATATTCTATTTCAACACACCATATGATGCTGTGCGGTAATTCCCAAGAAATGGGCTTGTAACCCGTAATATTGCACACAAGCACTGGCTTACGCCCCCACCATCTTCTCCAGCACGGTCAGCATCTTCGCTGCCCCCGCCTTTGATGCCCGGGTCAGCGCCGCCATGTCGATCGGGGCTTCGGACAAAAAGGGGTTATCAGCATTATCCCCCACCCCGGCTGCTGGGTTGACCACCAGACACAGGCCGGCATAACGCAGTTCCAATTCCCGGCACAAGGCCGCCTCGGGCATGGCTGTCATGCCCACCACGCTACAGCCGTCGTTTGCCATGCGGCGGATTTCAGCCGCCGTTTCCAGACGCGGCCCCTGGGTACAACCATAAACCCCGGCCCCCACCAGTTCCGCACCGGCCTGCAGCATCTGTTTGCGCAATTCCACGTCAAAGGGATAAGAAAAATCGATGTGGCGCAGCGTATCGTCAAAGGTACTTTCCCGCCCCCAGGTATAGTCGATAATCTGGTGGGGCACCACCAGATCCCCTACTGCTAACCGTTCATCAATGCCGCCTACGGTATAGGTACCTATGGCGGCATCCACGCCCAGGGTGTGCATTAACCAGACGTTAGCCCGGTAGTTAATCTGGTGCGGTGCCAGGTGATGGCCCGGGCCGTGGCGCGCCACCAGAATGAGTTCACTTTTACCCAGACGGTAAGAAACCGGTGCCGACGCCGCTTTCCCCCAGGGTGTGTGCAAGGACACTTCCAGGGCGGTACCGTCAACCTCCAGGGGTGAAGACCCCACAAATACACCCAGTTTCATACTAATCCTCTATTGCGTAGATTCCGGGTAAGTTCCGCCCGTAGCCTAAGTAGTCCATACCGCAGCCCACCAGAAATTTATCGGGTGCGGACAGACCCACAAAGTCGACCTTCGGCCGGGGGACAGTCTGCTCAAGGACCTTGTTGACCAAAACGCAGCTCTGCACGGAAGCTGCCCCTTCTGCACCGGCCCAATCCAGCAAGGCCTGTAAGGTGTGGCCCTGATCCAGAATATCATCAACCAACAGCACATGCCGGTTTTGTAAAGGTGGGCAGGCCCTGGCCAGCCACTCCAGTTTGCCCCCCCGGGTAGCATCTCCGTAGCGCCCGACGTGGACATAACCCTGTTGCAGGGGGAATATCAGACGCCTCATTAACATGCCCGCACACACCAGACCCCCTTGCAGCACGGTGACCACCACCGGGTTTTTGTCCTGCAGGGCAACGGTAATGCGCACCGCCATCTGATCCACCGCGCGGTCAACTTCCCGGGCGCTGATCAGTTGCGTGGCCCGGGCAAATTTTTGCCCCGCCTCGCTGTCAGCACCCAGTACCTGGGGATAAATACCGTCCATCTGACCCGGAGCAGCAGGACCTAATTCACTCAAGATACAGCCTCGCTGCGCGGCTGAGCCAAAGGCTCGGGCTCGGGACTGATGTGCAGCGTGCGGGTGGGAAAGGCAATTTCCGCCTGGTGGGCTTCGATAATGCCGGCAATCTTCAGCAAAACATCCTGCTTGATCTGATGAAACTCCGTCCACACGGTTGTTTTGGTAAAGCAGTAGATGAAAAAATCGACTGAGGATGGCCCAAACTCGTTAAAGTTGACCATCAGTGTTTGTGAGGTATCAATTGCCTCATGGGCTCTCAACATGGCTTCAACATCCCGGACAATGGGCGCCATGACGTTGATGTCGTCGTAGCGGATGCCAATGGTTTCCTTAATACGCCGGTTTCTCATCCGCGACGGATTTTCCACCGCCAGACTGGCGAATATAGAATTCGGCACATAAAGGGGGCGCTTGTCGAAGGTGCGAATACGTGTCTGACGCCAGCCGATCTCCTCAACCGTGCCCTCAATTTCCCGGTCCGGCGAACGAATCCAATCACCCACGGAAAACGGCCGGTCGAGAAATATCATTAATGCGCCAAAAAAATTGGCCAGAAGATCACGGGCGGCAAACCCCACCGCAATGCCGCCGATACCGCCAAAAGCCAGGACCCCGGCCACCGAAATGCCAAAGGCTTGTAAGGCCAGCAATATACCCGTAATAATCACCGTGGCCCGCAGCAGCTTACTCACCGCCCGGGCGGTGGTCTGGTCCACGGTGCGGCGACCGTAGCCACGATCGACAATATGATCCTCGACAAAACGGATAAAGCGCAGGGCAAACCATATGAGTAACCAGATCACCGCAACATCGCGCGTGACATCGACGTAAGAAAAAATTTCCGCTTGAAGTTCTTTGCCGCCGACAAACTCGGCGGCAAAAGAGATACCCATCACCCAGATGGCCAGGCCCAGCGGGCGGCGGCCCGCTTCCAGCAGGGCGTCATCGTAAAGGTTGTGGGTTTTGGCCAATTGCACAGCCACGCGGTCGAACAGCACCTTGGCCACCAGGCGGATCACAGCGGTGGCCAATATAATGACAAATACCTCGACAACCCAACGGTGCTCCGACAAATATGTGAGAATTTGTTCCATCATCTGATCCAGCTCATTGACTTCACCACCAGCCCCAATCCGGGTTAAAAGATCCGGGTTAAGACCCGGGCTAAAATAAGAAACTCATCCGCCCGCTAAAAGAACTTGGTCAGCTCTATCTGCACATAGTCATCCTGCTGCAGAAAGGCGGTTTTGCGTTGTGGAGAAAATACCACGTTCAGCGGGTCGTCAGCATGCAACGCATCATCCCCTGTAAAAACCCTGCCCTCAAGACTGAACAGCCAACTGTCCGTGAGGCGGCGGGTAGCCTCCAGGCTGATAATGGTATCCCGGCTGTCGGTATCGTAAATCACCCCCAACAGCGCCTGGGTATCGCCAAAGTCATTCATCTGCAACCTGCCGCCCAAGGCAATGTCCTGCTCAAATAAGGTGTTGGGGGCATCCTCACCCCGTTCGTCGAACATATATTCCGCAATCAGACCAAGATCCGCCCGGGAATTAAAGACACCCACAAAGGTGCGTTCAAAACCCACATTAAACGCCGCATATCGATCGCCAAAGCCGCTGCGGCTGAAACCTTCGAGTTTAAATGCCCAATCGCCGACAAAAGCCTGGGCGTCGATACCGGTCTGATCGATCACCGGGTAGAACGGCCGCAACTCCATGACACCCGCATTATCCAGCCCCGGGATCAGCATGGGTTCGCGGCTGGTACCCGAAAAGTGGTGTATACCCACCTCCACGGGTCCCAGCGTATGGGACCAGCGCAGCGCCGCGTCCACCCGCTGTTCAGCCGCCCCGGATTCGTAGTCCGCGCTGTCGGACACCGGCAGGAAAAAACGCAGGCGTCCGTCTTCACCGGGGAAGGTCCGCTCCCGGAAGCCCAGCAGGGCATAAAAATCCAGGATGCCCCAATCTCGAATCAAAGTGAGTTGGACCATGGGCTGGCCTAACTTATCTTCACCGTCAATATTTTCAACCAGATCCGTCTGATTGATGACGTCCACCAGATGCTGAAATTCCGTCACCCCCCAGAAGACGCGTTTTGCACCCAGGTGAACATCCCAGTTGTCGCCGACAAAACTGTAATACAACTCCCGGATATCTCCGTGGGTACGATCATCGTCCGCGCTGTCCAGGCGCACAAAGGGGCTGAATACCAGGCTCTGCTGATCCCCGTCCCAGCCGCGGAAAAATTCCGCCTGCAGGCTCAAGCTGCCGGTATAGCGGTCCTGACCAAATATCCCGCGATCCGCAAAACCCCGGCCTTGAAAACCCAGATCCCAGCGTACCGAGGAGACGGTTGTACTGTTGTCAATTTCCGGCGGGGGTTTTGTCCCGCCGGTATTCATCACCTGACTCTTAATCTCTTCAGAGGGTGCGCGACCACCCTCCTGCACGGGTTCCCGGGATGGAAGTTGCCGGCGATCTTCTTTGACGGGCGCATCCGGGACCGGCGCCATGACCCCGGGCTGGGTTAAACGCGCCCCACCCAGTTGCGGCGGACGCCGCACCGTGGCGGGTTGCGGATCCACTGCCTTAACCTGGGCGTCTGCAATTATTTGAGGTAATCGCCAGTAGCGTAAACCCTGGGTGTCTGCCTGGCGGGCAACCCGGGTCAGCTCCTGCGGGTTCAGCGGCGCGCTGACCACCCTAAACCAGGTAATACCGTCACGCTCGTGCTCAACCACAGATATCTCGTGGGAAAAGAGGTTGTTCAATTTGTTGGCAAAATTAGTGGCGTTAACGGCACCGCGAAAACTGCCGAACACCAGTTGATCCGCAAGAACCGGCACGGCCAAGGACCAGCACAAAAAGCCAACAGCCCATTTAAGCTGCTTAGCAGAGAGACTAACGAACACGGCGCAGGCTACTCAAGCTGAAGTGGCGCTCAAGCGTGAATCCCTGGGCAAACTTAAAGGTTCCCCAAACCAGCTCCGTGCGGTTAGCAGTCCGCACATTTTCCATAACCATGCGATGGGGTTTCCACAAACGTTGGGGATTGTCTTCCCCGGCTATGGGGTAGCTGCGGTAATCAGACAATCTCAGGATCTTGATGAGGTTGCCTTTACGCTTATCGTAGTACTCCACCCGGCGGGTCAGATAATGGTCCGGGCTGATCCAGTGCAACTCCTTGCTGTAACCGCTGAATTCATCCTTGGCCACCCGCTCGACCAGGGCACACTGGATAACGGGCACTATCTCCGGGCAGGCTTCGTCGCCAAGATGGCGGTAATGAAATTTCTCCACCTCCGGGGCGGTCAAATCCTCATAAGAAAACTCGCTGCCGACAAAGGCACCGGACTTATTTCGCGACGCAATTTTCTTTACCCGGTTTAACGCCGGTAGAAATAACCACTGATCGTCTACGTCATCCAGGTGGGTATAGGTCAACAGGCCGGTACCGCGGATATTACCGGGTTCGTCAAAGACCACAATCACCCGGTCTCCGTCACTGTTTTCCTCAAGTTGACGGATGCGCAATTTGCGCTCGGTAACCCGGCCTTTGCGGCTGGTCAGCAACATACCCAGTTCAACTTCCAGGTCAACATAGTTGCTGTTATGACGCTGGTCGATGGCCTGAAATATTACTTTGCCGGACTGCTCCTCAGCAGTGCCGGAATGGGCCCAGACCAGCAGGACCAAAGCGGGCCAGAGGCGCTTTCCCTGCGCTCGAACGTATCGAAACATCTATACACAACAAGTCGAGTGTGGGCGCGGATACTAAGGCAGAAAAAAAAGCTGTGCAAATCACTGTGGTGCTGTATATACTCACAGTCTACTGTATATATGAACAGGGATCAGCATGCAGATGTCTCTCACCCCCCGCCAGGCGGAAGTCCTGGACCTGATCAAGCGCTATATCAACGACACCGGTTATCCGCCCACCCGAGCTGACATTGCACAAGAATTAGGCTTCAGGTCACCCAATGCCGCGGAAGAGCATCTGAAGGCGCTGTCGCGCAAGGGGGTTATTGAGATTATTCCCGGTACCTCCCGGGGCATCAGGCTGCCGGAGATGGCTGAATCAGGCCTGCCTCTGGTGGGCCGGGTGGCTGCCGGACATCCCATTCTGGCGGAAGAAAATATCGAAGACCGGGTGGACCTGCCCGCCGGATTTTTTTCCCCACGGGCAGACTATCTGCTGCGGGTCAGGGGTGACAGTATGGTCGACGCCGGCATTCTGGATGGTGACCTGCTGGCAGTACATAAAACACAGCAGGCCACCAATGGACAGATTGTGGTGGCCCGCATCGAAGACGAGGTGACGGTGAAAAGGTTTCAACGCACGCGCAAAAGAAACCAGATTCTACTGTTACCGGAAAATCCCGACTACAGCCCCATTGAAGTTGACCTGGCCACTCAGGGGTTTGCCATCGAAGGGTTATCGGTTGGGGTAATCCGCCAACATATCTAGCGCCAATTCAGTATCCTCGGGCAGCTACTTCTTTGCCCCGGCTTTTTTTCTGGCCGGGGTTTTTTTGGCCTTGGGTTTCTTCTCCGGAATTTGCTCAACCCATTTACCGTCCTGATAAAAAGCTTTCCAACCCGTCGCCTTACCGTCGACCTCGGACTGTACATACTGTTCCTTGGTCTTGCGGCTGTAGCGAATAATCGCGGGAAGGCCATCCGGGTCCTGTTCCGGCGCATCCAGCAAGTACGCAAATTTTGGATCCAATTCGTTGGCATGGGGCTTCAGCTCCAAGACCTTGGGTGCCCGGGTTTCACGATGTTTGGGAAACTGGCTGGCCGCCAGGAATATCCCCGCGGCACCGTCCCGCAGCAGATAGTGATCGTCCACTTTCTCACAGGCCAGCTCCGGCATGGGCACCGGATCTGCCTTGGGCGGCGCGGGCTCGCCGTTGCGCAGCAGTTTGCGGGTATTTTTGCACGACATACATCCAAAGTACTTGCCAAAGCGGCCTGACTTCAGCTGCATGTCCGCACCACACTTGTCACACTCAAGTACCGGTCCGTCGTAACCCTTTATTTTGAATTGGCCCGCTTCGATCTCAAAACCCGAACAATCCGGGTTGTTGCCGCATATGTGCAGCTTACGGGTTTCGTCAACCAGATAACCCAGCATGGCTGATCCACATTTGGGACACGTGTGCATGCGGCGAAGGAGTTTGGACTCGCCTTCGTCATCCTTGTCCACGTCAACGGCTTCCTCACCGGGGATCAGATTCATCGTATGGGTACAGCGCTCCTTCGGTTTGAGGCTATATCCCGAACAACCCAGGAAAACACCGGTGGAACCGGTGCGGATTTGCATATGGCGGCCACACTTTGCACACTCAATATCCGTATCCGTCGGCTCGTTGGCGCGCATACCCTTGTCCGGATCCTTAGCACCATCCAGCTTGGTGGAAAAATCACCGTAAAAATTGTCGAGCACCTGATTCCACTTGCTCTCTCCCTCGGCAATCTGGTCCAGCTGACGCTCCATATTTGCGGTGAAGCCGTAGTCCATCAGGTCCGCAAAATTCTCCGACAACCGGTCCGTGACCAATTCACCAATTTTCTCCGCGTAAAAACGGCGATTGGTCAGGGTGACATAACCCCTGTCCTGAATGGTGGAAATAATTGCCGCGTAGGTTGAAGGCCGGCCAATCCCGAGTTTTTCGAGTTCCCGGACCAGGCTGGCCTCACCAAACCGCGGTGGCGGCTTGGTGAAGTGTTGTACACCTTCTACCTCTTTGAGGTTGAGGACCTCCCCTTCGCTTAAGTCCGGCAACGGGGTATCGTCTTCCTTGCGGGAGGCCACCGGAAGAATCCGCGTATACCCGTCAAACTGCAGGATGCGTCCACGGACCCGTAATTCAAAATCCCCGGCGCTCACGGTAATGGAAGTACTCAGGTAGCGTGCATCCGTGGTCTGACAGGCCACAAACTGGCGCCAAATCAAATCGTACAAACGCACCGCATCGGGATCCACCCCGGTCAGGTGCTCCGGCCGGGTGCCCACATTGGAGGGGCGAATGGCTTCGTGGGCTTCCTGGGCATCAGACTTGCTGGCGTAGACCCGGGGTTGTTCCGGCAGGTAGCGGTCGCCATATTCGCTTAAGATGTGCTCCCGGCAGGCGTTAACCGCTTCAGCACTCAGATTGGTTGAATCCGTGCGCATATAGGTGATGTAGCCCGCTTCGTACAGGCGCTGGGCCATGGTCATGGTCTTCTTTACCGAAAAGGACAAGCGTGTGCTGGCCCCCTGTTGCAGCGTAGAGGTGATAAAGGGTGCATTGGGCCGGGTGCGGGTCGGACGGTCTTCGCGTTTGGACACCACAAAGGTACTGGCGCGCAACGCAGCCAGGGCGGTTTCTGTGGTTTGCTCATCACCGGGCCGAAAGTTCTCTCCCGCCTGGCGTACAACCTGGAAACGAATGCCATCCGTGTCCCCACCATCTGCCCGTAACAGATCAGCAAATGCCTCCCAATATTCCTCGGGCACAAAGGCGCGAATTTCGCGCTCCCGTTCGACAATAAGCTTGACCGCTACGCTTTGTACCCGGCCGGCCGACAACCCCCGGGCGACCTTCGACCAAAGCAGCGGCGATAACTCAAACCCCACCACCCGGTCGAGAAAACGGCGGGCCTGTTGGGCATGGACCTGATTCATATCCAGGTCACTGGGGGTGGCAAATGCTTCCTGAATGGCCTTGCGGGTGATTTCGTTAAAGACTACACGCCGGTAGCGCTCCGGATCCCCGCCGATGGTTTCGCGCAGATGCCAGGCGATGGCCTCTCCCTCGCGGTCAAGGTCCGTGGCCAGATATACGGCATCAGCATTTTCAGCCAGTTTGGTGAGTTCCGCGACAACCTTCTCTTTGCCCGGCAACACCTCATATTCCGCCCGCCAGTTCTTATCCGGATTGATACCCATGCGTTTAATCAGCTGGTCCCGGGCGCGCTTCTTTTTATAAGCCTCTCTTTTGGCCGGGGACAACGCCTTGGTTTTTGCCGCCTCTGCTGCCCGAGCCTTAGGATCTGCTGCCTTTCCCCCGGTGGGCAAATCCCGAATATGTCCCACACTGGACTTAACAACATATTCTTTGCCCAGATAACGATTAATCGTTTTTGCTTTTGCTGGGGATTCAACAATAACTAAAGATCGCGCCATACCACTCCGTGAGGTAATCGAAATAATGCCAATTCACCGGCACGCGGGCAGGAATCCACAGCCAGGATGCGCGGTTTATAGGCGCGCTGAGGAAGACTGTCAAGAAACTCCTGGCTTTATTCCCGACCAGGCCCCATAAAAACCAGACTCAACGTTAACTTACTTAACCAAAGTATCGTTCCATCAGCTGTCCAATTTGGCCCAGTGTCATACGCATGTCTTCAATCCGGCCATCTTCCCCGGAAGATTTCTCCAGCCAATAGCACGCCACCGTGCGCGCGGACAAACCAAAGGCCAGAGTATCCTCGGGAAACTCTTCCAGCGACCCCAGCAATTCCTGACGTTGGGTAGCATCAAACAACCGCAGAAAGTTCTGCCGGTCCTCGGCATCCGCCAGCGCCCAACCCGGCAGAACCTCCTCAACAGGCACCGTGGGGTTGCCGGGTACCTTGAGCAGTGTCAGGTCACCGGCATCTGCCAGGGCGCTTGTTGTCAGGCCCTGAAGGGGCAGTTGATAGGCCACACAGGACGTGGACGGACGCTTTATCACGCCCCCCGCGCTCACCCGTTCATCTGCCTGGGGGTCAAGTTTGGCCACCTGGCTGAGTTTTACACTCAAGCCCTGGGTCCTGGCCAGCTCGCGTAATTTGCTGAGACGTTTGTCCTTTTCGCTGGGCACCAGATACAACACCGGCCCAATCACCACAACCAGCGCCAACAGCAGGATCAACCAAGTCATAACTTACTCAAGCTCTATTCCCCTACCCTATTCCCGCGCTTTCTTCCCAACGGTTTTATTATAAAACCAACCATCCCGCGGGTCTCGCGCAGGCGAATCTTCCATTCGCCAGGTTGTGCTCGAAGTCCCGACCCGCATGCCAGGCATTCCAGACAGAAACTAACCAACGTAAATACCGCCTTGAGGGTAAGGCCCGGTCGTTGTATCGTCCGCCCAAATAGGGCCGGAGGGTAACATGTCCGATTATAAAAATATTATGCTGGCGGTAGATCTTACGGAGGAATCCAATGTTGTTGCTGATCGTGCTCTGAGTATTGTGGAACGCTGTTCCGCAGAGTTACATATTGTGCACGTCATCGAACCCTTAAGCTTGGCTTACGGCGGGGACGTTCCCATGGACCTTTCCTCGGTACAGGAACAAATCCAGGAACAAGCCAAGTCCCACCTGAGCGAATTTGCCAACCGGTTGAAGGTGCCTGCTGAACGCCAACATCTGATTTTTGGGCGCCCGGAAAGCGAAATTCAACGGGTGGCGGACGAGGCAGGTTCTGATCTGATTGTGGTAGGTAGTCACGGTCGGCACGGTTTAGCGCTTCTTTTGGGGTCCACGGCTAACGGTGTGCTGCACGGCGCTTCGTGTGATGTATTGGCTGTACGTGTTGGTGATTCTGAATAAAGACAAACGGGTTCAAACAAGACCAAGGACAACCGCGATTCCCGGCCGGCTGGGGTTTATGCTATTGGTATTTGCCTTGGCTTCGGGTACCGCCGCCGCAATGGCGCCAGGTTCGGACTTTGCTCTGCGCAATAAGTTTAAGGACGCCAGAGAACAGCTCAAAAACGGGCAACTGAGCGAATACAAAAAGAGTCTACAAGCCCTGGACGGCTATATTTTGCGTCCCTACCTGGACTACTACTATCTCAACGCACGTATCAAATCCGCCAGGAAATCGGAGGTGTTGGCCTTTCGGGACAAGCATGGGGATCTGCCCGCCACCAGACTGTTGTACCGCCGCTGGCTGAAGGCGCTGGGCACCAGCCGTCAATGGCGCACCTTCAAGGCAAACTATGAACCATCATCCAATGCTGAACTCAGGTGTTATTATCTGCGCTCGCTGTACGGTACCGGACAAAAACAACAGGCCCTGGCTCAAACTACCAGCCTGTGGCTGCAACCCACCTCTCAACCCAAGGCTTGTGATCCGCTGTTTGAGGTATGGCGGCGAAGTGAACACTTCACCGAAGAAGTGGCCTGGCAGCGCCTGCATGCAGCCATTATCGCTGACCAACGAACGCTGGCAAACTATCTAACGCGATATTTCAGCGGCGCCAACAAGGTTGCCGCAACCACATTCTACAACACCCACATTGGCCCCAGCCGCATCACCCGGCACGGTCAATTTACAACAGACAACGCCAAGTATCGCCAGATTATTGCCAACGCCCTGCAGCGGCTTGCCCGGCGCAGCCCGGAAAAAGCGCAAAGTGCGTGGCAAAAGTACCAGGCCAGCCACCAATTTGGTGCCGCCGTTGCGCAGACCATCAACGAAAAGATAATGCTGGAACTGGCTGAAGAGGGCCGGTTTCCGGACCTGGGTACCCTCAAGATCTCATTTTCCAACCACACCATTGAGGGTATGGCCCTGACCTCAGTCCGCGCCCAGCACTGGGAGCAGACGGAGTACTGGATCAGCCAACTCCCGGATGATCTGCGGCAAAAATCCCAATGGCTGTACTGGCGGGCGCGGGCGCTGGACATGCTTTCCGGTGATGATCCGCTGATCCATGCCAACTACACCAAACTTGCCCGTCAACGCCATTACTATGGCTTTCTGGCAGCCCGCAATCTGGGTGTTCCCGGGCGCATGAACGCGGCGGAACAAAACTTCAGCAATCTTGACGCAACCCTGTCCCTGCGTCATCCCGGCATTGCCCGGGCGCTGGAACTTTTTGCCGTGGGTGACGACCTGAATGGCCGCCGGGAGTGGTACCAGGCCCTGGACAGTCTAACCCCTGCACAAAAAACCATGGCGGCGGAACTTGCCAACCAGGTGGGGCTGACCCCTTTGTCTATTCTTACCGCAAACATCGCAGAGGCCACCGATCATCTGCACCTGCGTTTTCCATTGAGCCACGAACAGGCATTCAGGCAAGGTGCCCTTTCCAGCGGCCTGCCCACTGCCTTTTTGCTGGCGGTAGCCCGCCAGGAATCAGCCATGGAGCCCAAGGCCCGCTCCACCGCGGATGCCCGGGGCCTGATGCAGCTATTACCCAGTACCGCAAAACTGGTGGCGCGCAGAGCCAAACAACGCAGCCCAAGCGCCAACGACCTGTATGATCCAACCACCAATATCAACCTCGGCAGTTACCACCTGGCCTGGCTGATGGAACGCTACCGGCATCAGGCACCGCTGGCTATTGCCGCCTACAACGCCGGTGAACATCGGGTTGACCGCTGGATCAAGGAAGCTGATCAACTACCCATGGATGTCTGGATTGAACGCATTCCTTTCCGGGAAACCCGCAACTACGTAAAGAACGTTTTGGCCTTTCGACACGTCTATGCCAACCGCCTGCAATCCCCCTCACCCATTCTCAGTTCCGTGGAGCAACAGGTGAGCGCCCGCTGATGCTGTTTGACGTGTGCGTTAACCTGTTGAATTCACAATTCAATTCGGATCGAGAGGCAGTCATTGAACGGGCCCACAACGCAGGTGTTGGGAAGCTGTTGATTACCGCTACGAATCTGGCAACCAGCACCCAGGCCATTGTATGGTCACAACCGCCCTCACGCTGGTGTACCGCCGGCATTCATCCCCATGATGCAACCGACCTGCCACCCACCTGGCTGGAGGAACTCACCCACCTGGCGCAGCACAAACATGTTGTGGCTGTTGGCGAAACAGGTTTGGACTTCTACCGCAACTTCAGCCCCAGGACACTTCAAATTGAGGTATTTGACCAACAAATCGGATTGGCCGCCAGACTGGGTAAACCCCTGTTTGTCCATGACCGGGACAGTAAGGGTGAGGTTTATCAGCGCTTACAAAAGGCGGGTGATCTACCACCGGTTTTGATCCATTGTTTTACCGGCACCCGGGCTGATCTGGAGGCCTATCTGGCAGCGGGATTTTACATTGGCATTACCGGGTGGGTGGCTGATCCCCGGCGGGGTGACACCCTGCGCGAGCTGGTCCCCCATATCCCCCTTGAACGGCTGGTGATTGAAACCGATGCCCCGTTCTTGAAACCACACAACACGCCGGCTGACTTTCTCGATGACCACAATTTGCCCGCCAAGTTCAAGCGCCGGAACGAACCCGCCCTGTTGCCCCGGGTATTGGAGGCCATCACGCACCTCCGTCCGGAATCCGCGGCCGAGGTGGCCCGGGCCACCGCGGACAATGCCGCAATCTTGTTTGGTTTACAGGACAGCGCTTAACGGTTAACCGCGGTGTGCAAAAAGTGTTCAATACCGTCCGCTGCCCCTTCATAAACCGCGTCTCCCAAAGTCAGCACCGGGATACGCTCCGCATATTGATGCAACAACTTATCCGAAGAAACAATATCAATTACTTCCAGACTCAAGCCGCCTGAATTAACCTGCAACAAGGTGTCCAAAAACTGTTCACACAGGCTGCAATCCGCGGTGGTGTATAACCTGAGCTTGTTCATGACCAGGTTAACCACCTTGGGAGATGCGGCGGGCAAAAGGCAAAGTGCAAGCACATCAAGACTATGGATTCCCTGTTAATCAGTTCATGGGCGCAAGTTTGAGGATACATGGAATGTCCGCTTTATTTAACACGCCGGCAATGGGTAAGATCACGCCATGATATTTGCAAAGCGGCTTGCCCCCAAAGCCTTTGTGCACAACTTTCCCTTGCCGGTAACCGGCGAAGCACAATGGCAGTATAAGGGCAACGGACATTGGCGTACCTCCATAACCCTCAACGGGCTGCCGAACAATCACATTCTTGTGCCCAGCTTTTGCGCCATGAATGCGGCCTACACGCACCAGTTTACCGCCCTGGGCACCCACCCCCATATCAACTGCCCATTGCATCCGGTCCCTAATGCCGACCCGCCCGGCACAACCCAGCCGAGTGACGGTGCGCTTTCTGCGCATATTGACTGTTGGCATACACATGCGGATCTGACCCACCTGGTGGTGCAATTGGACGTTCATATCCCGGGCCGGCAAGCAGCCCGGATACGCCAAAACGCGGACCCGCAGTTTCCCCTTGATCATTTGATTTCCATTACCGGCCGGCCTCTTGAATTGGCCGGCGCCGCGGATGGCTGGCCGCTGAACCCAAGCCTGTTAAGCACGGGGCAACCCGGAGCACCCGGCCGGATCTACAGTCAAATGCTGGCGCAGGAGCAGATCAAACACCGCATCTGCTCACCCACCGCCCTGGCCATGGCGCTGAGCCGGAGCCCCGCACCACCCTCCTGGCAGGATACCATCAACGCCTGTTACGACCCTGCCACCAAGGCTTATGGTGCCTGGCCCCTGGCCATCAAGTGGGCGGGAAAATGTGGCGTTGTGGCCGCCATCGAAACCTTCAGTGATTGGCACCTGCCCCAACATATCCTCAATCAGGGCACACCCATTATCTGTAGCATTCGTTTTGCCAAGGGCGAATTGACCGGCGCACCCATGGCAACAAGCGGCGGACATCTGGTCCTGCTGGCCGGCATCGACGCAGAACGTGTGCAAGTGTACGATCCTGCTGCACCCGACAAGGATTCCGTGTTGACAACATATTCGACGCAAGAATTTGCAAACGCCTGGTTTCGCCGGCGCGGCGCCGCTTACGTTTTCAGCCGGCTGCAAATCCCTTAGGTCCATGCACCTGCGTTTGCTGCTGCGTTTTTTGCTCCTTGCCCTGGGGTTTGCCCTGAGTACTCACGGCATGCTGGGCTGGCAGGAGATCCACTTTGACATGTCCAGGATGTGGACCTGGGGTGAAGATATTGGCCTGCACCCGGTATTTATCATGATCTTTGGCCTGGCCCTGATTCCGCCAACCCTGTGGGAGATATTTATTCTGGAGATCTCCCGGGACGACGACTCGGATACACCAACCTCTTGATCATGCCCCTGGCCATGCTGTAAATCATGAAAGGCGAACGTACCTACATTCGAAAAATTAACCGCCAGGATGAGGCGGAATTTGTTGCGTTAATGAAAAACAGCGCGGATCTGCATACCCCCTGGATCAGCCCACCCACCAACGGCATTCTGTTCAAGTACTACTTACATCGGATTGCCCAGGAAGATCATGAAGGTCTTGCCGTATGCCGGCATCAAGACAACCGAATTGTTGGGGCGGTCAACATCAACAATATTGTAAGAGGTTCTTTCCTCAGCGCCTCGCTGGGTTACTATGTGGGCGCAGAATTTCACGGGCTTGGATATATGCAGGAGGGGCTGGGGCTGGTGGTGGACTACGCCATGAATACCCTGGGCCTGCACCGTCTTGAGGCCAATATTCAGCCGGAAAATAAACGTTCCCAGCAATTGGTGGCACGATGCGGCTTCAGCAAGGAGGGTTATTCGAAGAACTTTTTATACATCGACGGTGCCTGGCGGGATCATGAACGTTGGTGCATTGTCGCCGAGCGGACCTCACTAAAACCCTGACCGCCCAGAATCACGACATGGACTGATCTGAAACTATGACAAATGCCGCCGAAAATGCCAATCCCCTGAATGTTGTTGTTTTGATGGGAGGAGATTCAGCCGAAGCCGAAGTTTCGCGCAATTCAGCGGCGCAAATTACCGCTGCCCTTAAAGCCAGTGGACACCAGGCTAGCGCGGTGGAACTGGACCAGGGTTGTACCGCGGCATTGCTGGCGCAACAACCCGATGTGGTATTTCCAGCCCTGCACGGCCCCCCCGGTGAAGACGGCACCGTGCAAGGTTACCTGGAAATGTTAGGTTTTGCCTATGTGGGTAGTGATGTCCACGGCAGTGCCGTGGCCATGGACAAATCCGTGGCCAAACAGATTTTCCGTCAGCACAACCTGCCGGTGGCTCCCGACATTCTGGTCACGCCGGACCAGGCAGCGGATTTACCGAACCAGGCTGAAGAAATTGTAGAGACTCTGGGCAGATCCATTGTCATTAAGCCCCTCAACCAGGGTTCAGCCATTGGCGTGACCCCACTGCCCAACGGTGGTGATATCGAAGCCGCGCTGAAAGATGCATTGCGCTACGGCCCCTGTTTAGTGGAGCCCTACATTCTGGGCAGAGAAATTACCGTTGGTGTACTGGATACCGATCAGGGTCACCTGCTCCATCCGGTGATCGAAATTGTGACCCCGGGGGATGAATGGTACGACTACAACAACCGCTATTCCGAAGGAGGCAGCCAACACGTCATCCCCGCCCCACTGGCTGCTGAGGTGAACGCCAGATTGCAGGAAATTGCCTTGTGTGCCCATAAAGCCCTGGGCTTACGTGATTTGTCCCGGGCAGATTTTATTGTCACCGACAGCAACGAAATCACTCTGTTGGAGGTCAACAGTTTGCCCGGCATGACCCCAACAAGCCTGTATCCGGACGGAGCCACCCACCTGGGTTATAGCTTTGCCCGGCTTACTGATCATTTGGTACAACGTGCTTACACCCGGCACAAAACAAGCCCGGCTGCGGCCGGCTAGAAGTCTACTTTTTCGGCGGGCCGTCAGCCCGTTCCTGAATAGACCTGCCCTTGGCAACAATAAGTTCGGGCAACACTTCCCGGGCCAACCTGGCGGCACTGACCGGTTCCAAGCTCTTCCCGGCTGCAGCCACCAGGGACTTTTGCGCCTCGGCAAATGCCTGAATCAGTTCAGACAGGGTTCCGCTGGCGGCTGGATTTGCTGCGGCATAGCCGCTGGTTAACGGCAGCCTTGAGCTTTGTTGCTGCACATATTGAGTGGTCTGTTGCAGGGATAAATCCAGTGCCATGGCGCTCAGCTGTTGTGCATCAAAGTCCAGTTGATCCAAAGCGCTGAGGGTACGCTCAACGCTATTGGCTGAGGTATCCGCGGAAAAAAAACCTTGCGCAATCCGGTTGATGGAGGCCAACAGGCGATTAACCGCATCTTCTTCCGCCGCTGATAGATCTCCCTGAACCCGCACCTCAACCTGACTTGCGGCTGACGCCGCAAAGCGGCTGGCCGCCCCATTAGAACCTGTCGAATTTGCTTTATATAGATTAGATAAGCTATTGATATTTATATTAATACTGTCGCCTTCCGCGGTTTGCAGCTGTAGGCTTAACGCGGTTGATTCACGGCGTTCAAACGCGGTTTTTTGAGTGCCCGACAGGCGCACCGGGTCATGAGCCTGGCGCTGATCAGTGGGCGGGTTGTGCGCTGGACCACGCCGGGTTAGGACCTGGGCAGCAACGGGCTGCCGGATCGAAAATTGTGGAGCAATGGATAACGTCATAGTTCACCACAGGACAATTAACCGTCCCGGTTAACCTAAAATCGATTCTTCTAATGACGTTAGCGGCGGTCCGGGGAAAAGTTTGAGGGCTTGAATTGAGCCCCGGTTCTCAATTTGCGGCAAGACCCACACTACCGGTGTGGGTCTTGTGCATACGTGCTCAGGTCAAATCCCCGGCAGCTTACAGATCGTAGCCTCGCTCGTTGTGAGAAACCAGATCCAAGCCTTCGAGCTCTTCCTCTTCACTGACCCGATTGCCCACCAGGACATCGGTCAGCTTAAGAATGATAAAGGTGACAATGGCGGTATAGGCCAGGGTAGCCAACACACCAATCGCCTGAATCCCCACCTGGCTGCCAATGGCAATATCCTCCTGGCCGCTGAACACACCCAGAGCATTGCTGGCGAATACACCGGTCAACAGCGTACCCAAAATACCGCCCACACCGTGAACGGGAAATACGTCCAGGGAATCATCAATTTGCAGCGACCGCTTGATATAGTTTGTTGCGACAAAACAAATGAAACCCGCTGCCAGACCGATGACCAGGGCTCCCGCGGGTCCCACAAAACCGGATGCCGGGGTGATGGTCCCCAACCCGGCAACCATGCCCGTAACCGCACCCAAGGCTGAGGGTTTACCGTAGCGAATCCATTCGGCACACATCCACGTAAAGGCGCCTGCCGCTGCCGAGATATGGGTGGCCAGCATCGCCATGGCCGCGTCCCCATTCGCCGCCAGTGCACTGCCGCCATTAAAACCAAACCAGCCGACCCAGAGCATACCCGCCCCCATGACCGACAAAGTCATATTGTGCGGCGGCATGGCCTGGGTTGGAAAACCCCGGCGATTGCCCAGAACCAGGGCCGCGACCAGCGCGGCTACTCCCGCGGTGATATGGACCACCGTTCCGCCGGCAAAATCCATGACCCCCAGATCACTGAGCCAGCCGCCACCCCATACCCAGTGACAGATGGGTGCATAAACCAGCAGCAGCCACGCGGCACTAAAAATCATCACCGCGGAAAAACGCATGCGCTCGGCAAAACCGCCCACAATCAACGCGGGGGTGATAATGGCAAAGGTCATCTGAAACAGCGCAAAAGAACTTTCAGGCAAAGAGCCGGACAAAGTGTCCTCCAATACTCCGGCAAGCAGGATATTGTCCAGGCCGCCCACGAAGGCCTGAAGCGAACCGCCGTCACCAAAGGCCAGGGAATAGCCCACCAGCAGCCACAGGATCGACACCAGGCAGGTGATGGCAAAACACTGCATCAATATACTCAGGACGTTTTTGGTGCGCACCAGCCCACCGTAAAACAAGGACAGCCCGGGTATGGTCATAAACAGAACCAGGGCGGTAGCGGTTAATATCCAGGCTGTATCCGCACCATCTAAGGTATCAGCACTAACCGGCAACACCGCCGTTAAGGCTGTCAAAGCCATCAAGGCTGTAACAAATCGCTTCACAATCATCCCCCCGAAGGACACTAAAGGCGGGCCTATTATTCAGCAAGGCGGGCAACAACGCCACATTTCTGTGCGTTTTGTTAAGTCCGCAGAGCTACCGGTACATATTTTTTATCTTTTGCCCACAAAGCATTATTTTGGTGCAAAACGGTACCACCGCTTGGGTATTTTAGTAACACTATTTAGTAACATTATGGTGAGCTGTTAATCTGCTCTAATCCGCTACATTTGTTGTTGTCATCAACACTCAGCACAAAGCGTCCACGTACGCCGTTGTGATCGACAAAGTTGCGCAACAGATTGAGGGGAAATTGAATTTTTACCCCGTTACGATCTCGCGCCCACACGTAGGCCACCTGTCCAGCGTAATATTGTTCCAGCTGACCACGGTTTAAATTCAAATCAATAGTGAACTTCCGGACCACGTTGGTGCTCCAAAGCCATAAACTGTGTGTAAGAGTATAGCCAGTCTTTAGGGACAGAAACTCGCTAAACCACGGATATGAATCGCTTTGGTAGCTGGACCTAACCTCTCCTAACGATACAATACCGCCTCACACGCCCATAAGAGCAATATGAATACAACTGCTACGGACCCCACCTTTCAAACCGTCCTGGAGGCAAAAACCTGGCTTCAAGGCAGGATTATCGGCCAAGAGAAATTGTTAGAACGCCTGCTCATGGCGCTGCTGTGCGGGGGACACCTGCTGGTGGAAGGTGCACCGGGTCTGGCCAAAACCAGGGCGATAAAAGAACTGGCCCAGGTTGTTGAGGGTGACTTTCATCGTATCCAGTTCACACCGGACTTGTTGCCCAGTGATATTACCGGCACTGAAGTCTACCGGCCCGAGGATGGCTCCTTTAAGTTCCAGGCGGGGCCTATTTTTCACAATTTGATCCTGGCGGATGAAATTAACCGAGCACCCGCAAAGGTCCAGTCCGCATTACTGGAAGCCATGGCGGAACATCAGGTCAGTATTGGCCGGGAGACCTTTCCCCTGGCGGATTTATTCCTCGTTATGGCCACGCAGAATCCCATTGAGCAAGAGGGGACCTATCCCCTGCCCGAGGCACAGCTGGATCGTTTCCTGATGCACGTCGAGGTGGACTATCCGGACGCAACTGCCGAAGCCAAAATTCTGCATCTGGTCAGACGTGAGGTAGGCACAACGGACACCGCACCGCCACCTGCACGGGTGACCCAACAGGCCGTCTTTGCCGCAAGAAAGGCGTTGCTGGAACTGCATATGGCGCAACCGGTTGAGGACTATATTGTGGCGCTGGTCATGGGCACCCGCAGCCCAACCGGTGATCTGGCCGCCTGGATTGACTATGGGGCCAGTCCCCGGGCCACCATCGCCCTGGACATTTGCGCACGGGCCCTGGCCTGGCTGGATGGGCGGGACTTTGTTTCGCCCCAGGACATTCAGCAGGTAGCCCACGATGTTCTCCGGCACCGTCTTATCCTGACTTTTGAAGCGGATGCCCAAGGCATTACCGCCAATCAGGTGATAGACACCCTTATTACGCAAATTCCAGTACCCTGACGGAAACTCTATCTTGCGCGCCGCACACGCTGAATCCATCATCAAAGGGGCCTATGTCTCCCTGGACAGTTTGCTGGTTTTAAGGCATCAACCCAATCCGGCCGCGGTTTCCCAAGCCAAGGTGGTGGGTAATCGCGCCGGTCAGAAACTGTCAAAAATTAAAGGCCGGGGGGTAGACTTTGCTGAAGTGCGGCCTTACCAACCCGGTGATGATGTCCGCACCATTGACTGGCGCGTAACCGCCCGTAAAAACAAACCCCATACCAAGGTTTTTCGTGAAGAACGGGAACGGCCCACCCTCATCACCGTGGATCAGTCACAGAACATGTTCTTTGGCTCCAAGGTGCGCCTGAAGTCTGTCACCGCAGCCGAAGTAGCCGCACGTATCGCCTGGCAAAACCTGGCCGCCGGCGACCGGGTTGGCGGCATTGTGATAGGCAATCAGGATCAGGTGCTGCACAAACCCTACCGGACGACAAAATCCGTTGCCCGATTCCTCAACGACATTGTCAAATATAATCACGCACTGAACAGCGACGCGGGGGACGCAGGGAAAGCGGAGAAAACAAGGAAAAGTACGGACCTGTTGGGCAATTTCAGGGAAGGCCTGCTGCGTATCCGCCGGTTGAGCAGCACCAACTATCGCATTTTTGTGATCAGCGACTTTGCCTATCCCATTGCGTTCTGGAAAGAGCACCTGCACCAGCTGGCGCGCCACAATCAGGTTGTGCTGGTACACATATACGATCCAATCGAAGCTGAACTGCCCCCGGCAGATCACTATGCCGTGACTGATGGCGCCAGCCGCCTGCAATTTTACACCGGAGACAACCGGCTACGGGATAAATACCGGGCGCGGCATGCAGCTCACATCAAACACTTACAATCCTTGTGCAGTCACGACGCAATGAGCTTTATTTCCATCCGCACCAATACTTACCCGCTGGATCACCTGTCATGGGTATAGAAAAGGTTTACACCGGTGCAATCTGATCCCCTTCAGCAGCTCCGCGACGTTCATCTGCCCCCGGACCCGGGAGCCTGGCCGTTGGCACCGGGCTGGTGGATTTTGGGCATCGCTGTGCTCAGCGCCCTGATATTCCTTGGCCTGCGCTACTATCAATTCCGGCAACAGCGCCGCCCCATACGTTATGCCCAGCGCCATCTTGAGCACCTTCACCAGGCTTTAAAGGCGGGTCAACTTCAACCCCTTGATTACGTCCATCAAGTCAACAGAACACTAAAACGGTTGTTGGTCCGGGGCCTGGGCCAAACCGAGTTAGGCGCGCTCAGCGGACAAGCCTGGCTTAAAGCGCTGGATGCGTTGACTGATGATCATTTTTTTACCACCGGCGCCGGTCAGATATTGGGAGATTCCAGATTCCAGGCACAGCCCGAATTTAATCTGCAGGGGTTTCAGAAAGGCATTGGGCGGCTGGTTAACAATGTCCACGCCCGTCGTGGCCAAGCACCTGCCGGTAAACCTTGGCACACTCCTCAACCGGAGCCGGGCCCATGATTGAATGGTTGTGGCCGTATTTTTTTCTCCTCTTACCCGTGCCCTGGCTGGTCCGGCGATTCTGCTCCACCCAGGAGCGGGCCCAGGCAGCCCTGCAGGTGCCTAATCTCAACGTCTTCAGTGAGGTGGCCGTTGAAACCCCGCGCGAAAACCAGTCCACCCGGCTGCGCCTGATTCTGCTGTGGCTGGTCTGGGTTTGCCTGATCTTTGCCGTGGCCAGGCCCCAATGGACGGGAGAACCGGTCACCCTGCCCACCTCTGGCCGGGACCTCATGCTGGCGGTGGATATTTCCGGCAGCATGGCCACTGAAGACATGGAAATTCAGGGGAAGCTGATCGACCGCCTGAGTGTGGTTAAAGCGGTTGTCAGTAATTTTGTTGAGGAACGTAAAGGGGACCGGATTGGGTTGGTGCTGTTTGGCACCAACGCCTACCTGCAGGCGCCGCTGACCTTTGACACCAAAAGCGTAAACCGCCTGCTGATCGAAGCGCCGGTGGGGATTGCCGGGGGCAAAACGGCAATTGGGGATGCCATTGGTCTGGCGGTGAAAAGGTTGCGCGTACGCCCAGGGGATGAAAAGGTGCTGATCCTGCTTACGGACGGCGCCAACAACGTGGGTGAAATTGCCCCGGAAAAAGCCGCGGAACTGGCGGCATCGGACCATATAAAAATCTACACCATTGGGGTGGGTGCCGACGAAATGCGTATGCCCAGCCTCGGGTTTTTGGGTTCGCGGATTACCAACCCATCCGCGGATCTGGACGAAG
>JANQMF010000145.1 GCA_028280225.1 Pseudomonadales bacterium
ACGGCGACCAAAGCCACCGCAACAAAGGGGCCGCCATTGGACCTGAACCGATCGTGGATAACCGCCCAGACCCCGCCTACAAGACAGACCCCAACCGCAGAGAACAACCCCTTACCAATGGCATAACCATCCAGGCTTAAGGGGATTGTTGAAGGTACCGCCAGATCGTAGAGCAACTGGGCAAGCCACCGGCCGCAAAACAGACCCAAAACGCCCCCAACAAGACCCACCACCGTCAAGGCAGCAACAAAGCTGCCGCCCAACACACCCCAACCCACCCCCAAGAGATAAAACCGCTCCAGCGTTGGCCGCAGTTTGCGCCACCAGGATACGGCCACCTGATAAATCAGAAACCAGGCCACCAGCATGGCGAGAACCGCCAGCGCGCTGACGTTAAACAAAACAGATTTGCCAAACTGTCCCGCCGGATCCATAGCCCCGGCACTGATCACCCGCCAGGGGGGTTCGGATGTGGTCAAACCAATCCCTTCCAGGGGCGGCTGGGCCCATCCGGCACCTATGCCGGGCAGCAATTGCTCCGCCCATTGTCTGACCTTGCGCCAGGGATCATGGTGGGTGAGGGCAATATAGGAAAGTTGTTCGCTGGACCAGCCCAGAATCTCCTGGGCAACCCCTATGTCGGCAACCACCACACCCGCTGAACCGGGCAGGCGCCCGTTTTGCGGACGATCGAAGGTGTCCTTGAGGGTTTCATCAACCCACACTCCCTGCCAGGCAAAGGCTGGGGTACCCGCCTCCCGCTGCATATCTCCGGCCTCCTCAAACCCTTGGGTAAACCCCTCGCCAATCAGGTCAACACCAAAAATACGCACCAGACGTCCGTCCATGACAAGCTGATCGTCAATCATGGGTGCCATGGCACTGAGCCGGCCAAACCGGCCCTCGCGCCAGGCCCGCCGCATGGCCACATAGGCGGCCATATCCAGATGATCTTGATACAAATAGTGGGTGTAGCGTTGTAGCTGGGAGGGACGCAGATCACTGAGTTGAGCCGCCACCTGCTGGCTGATCAGATGTACACTCACTAAAGAGGTCACCCCCAGGCTGATCCCCAACACCGCCATGCCGGTTGACCAGGGCGATTTGCAAATAAAGCGCCACAAGCTCAACCACAACATCAAAGCTGCGCTCCCTCTATACTCCGCAGGTGGAGGTGATGCTGGGCCTGGTTTGCCACCTGTTCGTTGTGGGTGGCGACAATCAACGCCGCACCTGACTCCCGGGCTGTGGCAAATAAAAGTTCAGCCACCTGAGCTGAATTGACCGCATCCAAATTTCCCGTGGGTTCGTCAGCCAGCAACAACGCCGGTTGACACACCAAGGCCCGGGCTACGGCAACCCGCTGCTGTTCTCCACCCGAAAGGGTTTCAGGAAAAACATCCAGGCGGTGCCCCAGGCCAAACCGGGTCAGCAATTCCCCGGCCCGGTCTTGCAGATGGCGGCGTTTGTTGAGGTGCGCGGGTAATGTCACATTCTCCAATACCGTTAGGGTGGGGATAAGATTAAAAAACTGGTGGACGTATCCGATGTGGCGCCGGCGTACCCGGGTTTTGACCCGCTCCGTTGCTGAGTGCCATGCCAGCTTGTCCCCGTCGAACCGGAACAGAATCTCTCCCGCATCAACCGGGATGGTGCCGGCCAGAATATTCAGCAGAGTCGACTTTCCCGAACCACTGGGGCCGGTAATGGCCATGGACTCGCCGGCATCCAGCTTGAGCACCACACCACGCAATACGTCTATCCGGCTGTCGCCGTCAACATAACTTTTGCTTAGATCTGAAACCTTAACAACGCTCACAACTAACGCAGGACCTGCATGCCTTGCCGGTGTAGCTCATCCGTTAGCGGCATCAGATGGTCCCCGCAGTTGACCCGGTCTAACGCTTCAGACACGCTGCTGAACTGGCACAGGGTTTCCAACGAACGCAGGGTTGGATCGATCATTTGCCACCGTTGTTGAAGGTGCAGGTCCAACGCCGCCCGGGGTGATACCCACGCCTCGTCCGCGGCTTCACCCGCATGGGCCAGGGTACTCTGGTTGGGCGGCATGGCAGCCAGAAAAAACCGGGTATTAAACCGCCTGGGTGCCATCTCGGGTGTTATCCAATGACTGAAGTAGGCCAGCAGATCCCCCGCCACGGTCAAACCCTCCTGATGACAAAGGTCGACAAAGCCCAGCTCCCCGCGCAACAAACGCTGACGCTGGTCAGCATAGTGAGCCCGCACCCCGGGCTGTGAAAAGTCGATGTTCCGCCCCTGCCGGCGGGCCAGCAGCACCCCACATTCCTCAAAACATTCCCGGGCAACCGCAACCCAGTAACGTAATCCGCCGGCCCGTACACCCAAGCGCGCACTGGCATCCGCATCATCCAGGTTGTCACAAAGTTGCGGACACCAGTCTTCCTCGTCAACCTTGCCACCTGGGAAAACATGCAGGTCCGGAAAAGCCCCTCGCCCGGGTCGTTGGACCATGTATACCTCCGGGCCCTCGCCAGGAGGTGCGTCTCTGACCAGCATGACCGTCGCTGCCAGCCGGATCCCATTTTCTTCTAAAGGTTGCAAACCGCCTCCTGTCGACGCTGATCCCGGAGAGGACCAAGCTATTCTTCCAACACCCCATCAATGCAGCCTGCTACTTGACGCGGAACTAGATATCACTTTGCCACTATTGCCTGGCATGCACTTACGCTGTAGGGTCAGCACAATTTTCTAACAAATCAAATCTGCCTATCGCACCAGCAGAGCACTAAACAAACGCTCGCATGAGGGTTTCATCGTTGAATAGCCAAAAAGACAATCAACCCGTCAATGCTGATGAAGAAACAGAATCCACCCACAGATTTATCGTTCGGTTTCCAACCCAAGTTCGTGATCGGGTCGCCGCAGCCGCCAAATATCACCGCCGCAGCATGAACTCAGAAATCGTTGCACGTCTTGAACAGTCGTTTATCGGTTTACCCAATCAACCGGTCGAAGACCGGACCCAGTTTCATTCTACCCTGGAAGCCATATTTAACAGCAATTTATCAAAACAAGAAGAAACTGTTCTGATTGCATTTCGTCACATGCCCAGGGACAAACAACAAGCCCTGGTGGATCTCTTGACCTAGACCATGATACGGATCATGCCTTGGACTAAGGCACGGGCTAACGGCGAAGCCGCCGCTCCAGCAAGCCGAACAACATCTCCGTGGCAATGGCCAACAGGGCCGCTGGAATGGCACCCTGCAAAATAAGCTCAACATTGTCCAGGGACAGGCCCACGACTATGGGGTCCCCCAACCCGCCCGCGCCAATAAAGGCGGCCAGGGTGGCGGTGCCGATACTGATTACCGCCGCAGTTCTAACCCCGGCAAAAATTGCCGGCAAGGACAGCGGCACCCGGACATGGCGCAATTGATCCATTTCCGACAAACCCAGCGCCTCGGCAACCCGCACCAGCACCGGATCCACATTGGCCAGGGCGGTAATGGCGTTACGCAAAATCGGCAACAACGAATAAAGAAACAGGGCAACCACCGCAGGCAACATGCCAATGCCGAATAGGGGAATCATCAGCGCCAACAGGGCAATTGACGGAATGGTCTGTAACAAGCCACAGAAATAAATGATGCCCGACGATACACCCGGGTGGCGATAGACCAGCAAGCTGATGCCAAGACCAAGGACAATGGCAAGCCCCAGGGCAATACCCGTCAATTGCAGGTGCCGGAGCGTGTTGGTACGCAGATCTGTCCACATGGACGTGCCTGCCTGGGGGGCAACAATCCCCATGGGGGCCAAAAACTCCCGGGCCACCGCAGCAAAACTCTGTCCTTCAAATACCACCCTGGCATTCAACGCCTGCATGCGTTTGTCGTCTATCTGTCCCGCTAACCGTTTCAGTAACCCACGGGCCCGCGCCGGCATATTGTGGTGAACCAAGGGTGCCGCGTAGTAGCTGGGAAAATAATTCAAGGTGTCATCCAGAACGGTTAAGTTATAGCGGACAAGCTCACCATCGGTACTGTAAGCATCCGTAACCCCAATGGATCCCGCATTCAACGCCTGATAAGCCAGCCCATGCTCAATACCTCGTACCCCGGCGGTGAGCCCATAGGTTGCGGCCAGCCCACGCCAACCGTCCTCCCGTTCCAAAAATTCATGGCTGAATACCATGTCCAGATCATCATTTCCGGCAAGATCCGCAACACTGCGCAGACCTCGCTGACGAGCCACTTCTGCCTTGACTACAATGGCGTAGGTATTGTTAAAACCAAACTGATCCAACAGCATCAGCCGCTCATCCAGAGCACGGCTGATGGCCGCCGTGTCCGGATTTCCGGGCAGTTTCAAAATCGCCTGACCGAGGGTGCCGGTATACTCGACATAGGCGTCAATTTCACCCTTGAGCAGGGCTTCGTAGCAGATCAGCGTGCCGCCCAGACCAAATTTTCGCTCAACTTCAAAACCACCCGCCTCAAGCGTCTGGGCAAGGATCTCCGCCAACAAATAGCTCTCGTTGAAGTTTTTGCTGCCAATGCGCAGGACGTTGCGCTCTTGCGTAATTTGCGGTGAGGTCTGAGCCTGGGCAAACAAAGGCGTTATGCCCATCCAGATGACCAGAATGGCTGTCAGCCCGGGATACGCCTTGGCCATCATCAATCCAGTTGGCTCGCAACAAGAGATTCAACGTAAGCAGATTCCGGGTTGCCTAAGACATCCCGCGTCGGACCCTGCTGCTGCACCACCCCAGCGTGCAGGATGACCAGGTATTCAGCCAAACGGCGGGCTTCGCGCAGATCATGAGTCACCAATAGCGCGCTGACCCCTTCTGCCTGTTTCACGTATTCAAATCGTTCATACAGTTCCACCCGGGTAATGGGGTCCACCGCGGAAAAGGGTTCGTCCAGAAGCAGTAAACGCGGCCGCAACATCAGCGCTCTGCACAGGCCCAGCCGTTGTTGCTGTCCGCCGGACAGTTCGCGGGGTAACCGTTGAGCCACATCGCCGGGAAGATCTACTTCTTCCAACAACTCGGCAAACCGGGCCGCTACCCGGTCCTGATCCCAGCCTTCCAGGCGGGCCACCAGGGTGACATTCTGCTCCGCGCTCATATGAGGAAACAAGCCGGCACTCTGGACCGCATAGCCAATGCCGCGCCTGAACTTTTCAATACCCTGCCCGGGAATGGGCTGGCCAAATACAAAAATATCCCCGGCATCCGGACGCAGCACACCATTCACCATCTGCAAAAGCGTGGTTTTACCGCTGCCGCTTGCCCCCACAATGGCTGTGGTGGCACCTGCCGGGCAGCTTAAATTGATATCCTGTAATACCTGCCTGCCCTCAAAGGTCTTGGCAATCTGCCGAAATTCTACACAGTTGCTCATATTCGATATCGGTGCCGCAGGTCCAAAGCGTGCTCGGCCAGTTTGCGCAGGAGTTGTAAACGCTGTTCCTGCGCGCCAGTAGCACCACCATTTATTTCGTCCAACGTCAGTTCTTCAATTTTCTGCTCGTATTCCGCCAGATTCAGCCAATCACCCTGGCCCTCAAGCTTGTTGATGACAAAGCCGCTCCAGTCTTGCATGTCTTGCGCTTCTAAACGCTCGGGAAAAGACCTGGCTTTCATACGTTGGGCAAGGACACCAAGACGCGGGTCGTTGAAGTCCAGTTCCGGCCACCGGGCCGCGGCAATCTCCGTGTGAAAAAACCGGCAGCGTGAACGATCTTCGTCCTGCAAAAAGCCATCATACAAGCCGGCGTCCGGATCCTTGCTGGCTGCCGGTCTGGACTGGTGATACGCCCGGGCTACCTTGTCCGCCAACCCCCCTCGTTGTAAACGGCGCGCGCGCTCCTTGACCTGCCTCAGATCAATCTGTAAACGATGCTGATTTTCTTCGTTGAGCACCTCCAGCGGCGCCACAAAGGGGCATCGGTTGATGCGAATTTCTTTTAGCGGCGGCCGGTCTTCAGTACCGGCGGTAAATAACTTTTCGGCAATTTCATTGGCGGAATAGTCCAACAGGGGTTCAATATCCTCAGCCAGATCCGCAACAATAATTGAATTCCCATTTGTGGGATGACGCGCCACGGGTAATATGGGTGCTACTCCAAACCGGGCCCGGGGATACATGCCCGAGACATGTACTCTGACCTGCCGGTCGTCCAACAGACCGCGTACAGCCTTTTTATGGCGCATGGAAAAGTAGTATTCAAATAGCTTAGGCTGCTGTTGACGAATCAACCGCGCCATACCGATAGTTGCATACACGTCCGACAAGGCATCATGGGCCTGGCCGTGTTCGATATTGTTTGCCTGGGTCAGCACTTCCAGCTTGTACACCGGCAAACCGTCTTCATCCATTGGCCACTCAATCCCCTCCCGCCGCAAGGCACCGGTGGCCCGGACCAGATCGATAATGTCCCAACGGGAGTTTCCCTGTTGCCACTCCCGGGCATAAGGGTCCAACAGATTCCGATACAGACTGTAGCGGATAAATTCATCGTCAAAACGCAGACTGTTGTAGCCCGCCACACAGGTGCCGGGCTGGGCAAACAGGTCATGGATTTTCAGTAGAGCCTGGGTTTCGCTGATACCCTTGATATGGGTGAGCTGCGGATAAATACCGGTAACCAGACTGGCCTGGGGATTCGGCAGAATATCATCCGCTAATTGCACATAGGTGCAGAACGGGTCACCCACCGGGTTTAACTCAGCGTCGGTTCGCTGCCCGGCAAATTGCACAATCCGATCCCACTTCGGATCGGTCCCGGATGTTTCCAGGTCATACCAATAGAAAGTATCTGCCATGTCGGCTAATCTCGACCCCTCATCCAACGTCTATATTCAGTTATTCGTGTCAAATTCCGATACACCCGGTCCATCCGAACTATCTCAACCATCCCAGGAATCCCCCGATCCTCCTCTGTTTCGGGACCCCAAGCGTTTGTCTCTGCCCATGGGGCCCATTGTCGCATTTCTCGCCGCCGGCCTCATGTGGTTTTATGGTCAGATGTCCGCGGAAGCCTGTATCACCCTGGGGATTACCGTATGGGTGGTGGTGTGGTGGATGTTTGAGCCCATCCCCATCCCCGCAACCTCTTTGTTACCCCTGGCTTTGTTGCCGTTGGCCGGCGTGCTCACCCCAACCCAGGTGGGTGCGGCTTACGGGCACCCCCTGGTGCTGCTGCTTATGGGTGGTTTCCTGCTGGCCACGGCCCTGGAACGCAGCGGCGCCCATCGTCGTATTGCCCTGACCATGGTGGGTCTATTCGGCGGCAACAGCTCCCGCCGTCTGGTCTTTGGCTTTATGCTCGCCAGTGCCGTCCTGAGCATGTGGATATCCAATACCGCCACGGTCCTCATGCTGCTGCCGGTTGCCCTGGCTGTCCTGGACGCCAGCAAAGACCATGAACTTGATGTGCCGTTGTTGCTCGGCATCGCCTACGGGGCCAGTATCGGCGGCATGGGCACCCCAATCGGCACACCACCCAACGTGGTGTTTATGGGGGTTTACGAGCAGACAACCGGCACCAGTATCAGCTTTTCCACTTGGATGACCTGGGCAATACCCATCGTGCTGGTGCTTTTGCCTGCTGCCGGCTTTTGGGTGACCCGTAACCTGCGCTTTGTGGGCCGTTTTGAACTCCCGGATGTGGGGGCCTGGCGCACCCCGGAAAAAAGGGTTTTTGTGGTTTTTTCACTAACCGCCCTGGCGTGGGTTACCCGCACCGAACCCTTTGGCGGCTGGACCGCCTGGTTATCCTTACCCTATACCAACGATGCCATTGTTGCGTTTTTAGGGGTGGTCATCCTCTTTTTAGTCCCTAACGGTGAAGACCAGCGCCTTCTCGACTGGGAAACTGCCAACAAGATTCCCTGGGGGATGTTGATCCTTTTTGGTGCCGGTATCACCATTGCAACCGCATTTACCGAGTCCGGTCTCAGTGGGGTTATCGGCGCCCACCTGGAGCGTCTGTCCACCCTGCCGCTGTTGCTGATGATTGCCCTGGTCTGTCTGACCGTGACCTTTTTAACAGAGGTCACCAGCAATACCGCAACCACCACCCTGCTTATGCCCATTCTGGCGGCGGCAGCGTTGGGCGCGGGCACGGACCCTAAGCTATTTATGATCCCCGCCGCACTCAGCGCATCGTGCGCCTTTATGTTGCCGGTGGCCACCCCACCCAATGTCATTACCTTTTCCACCGGCAGGTTTTCCGTAAAGCGTATGGCATCAGAGGGCCTGGCAGTGAACCTGCTTGGTGTGGCGGTCATCTCCACCCTGACTTACTGGCTGCTGGGTGGGGCTTAATGCTCTCAAACGCATCAATTCAGCCTGCCGGGCGTCCGCGGACAGATCACCCAGTTGCGCCACGGCGGCATAAAATTGCGGCCAGGACTGGTCCACCTGGTCAAACAAGACCGCCATTGCCGGCTGCCAATCTTCATAGGTGCCCAACGAAACCAGATAAGCATTGTTAAGCTTGTCCACGGTCTCATCCAGGCGACCCTGACCCAGCAAGGATTTGTGCTGCGCATAACACCGGCGCACGCGGGACAGCACACGAGCCTTTGCACCGGCCCGTTGTGCCGGGGTCAAGTCTACATCACCGTAAACTTCCTTTAACCGATCCTTGGCATCCAACATCAACTGTTTAAACCGGTCCCAACTTTGCTGTTCCGCCTGGAAGGCGGTCCAGGCTGATGCTCGATGCTGTTCATCAAACCACTGCCGGGTACCCTGTTGTCCAACAAAACCGGCAAAACTTTCGTTCAGCGCCACATCATTTTTCACCCAGACTTTACCGTGCGCCAGTTCATGGATAAGCAGTTGAACCAGGTGTGCCTCGGGCCAATGGATAAAGGTATTCATCAACGGATCTTTAAACCATCCCAGGGTGGAGTAGGCAGGCACCGGGCCCAGATAAACCTCCATACCCTGTTGGCGCATTCGCCGGGCATAAGCTTCTGCCTGCGCCTGTTTGAAATAGCCCCGGTAAGGTGCGCAGCCCACCACCGGATAACACCACTGATGCCCCACCAGATCATAAGGACCCGCAGCAAAGACATTCCACACCACATGCTCCCGGGACAGATCCGCATAACTGCGGTAGCGGCCCTGATCCGGCAGGTCCAGGCGGCGCCCGGCAAACTCCAGAACGTCCTGGGACAAGGCCAATTGTGCCAGGGTATGCGCAGGCAACGTGCCTTCATCGAGATGTTGTTGAACCGGGTGGCGCGCCTGAAGAATCTGCCACTGGCCGGCAACCGCCTGACGGTAAAAGGACACCGTTTCACATCCGGTTTGGGTGAGCAGCAGCAGGATCAGAAAAAACCAATTATGGATCGAAGACATCAACTTATTACGTCAGGTCGGGGCGCTTTAGAGGGCTAAAAAACCCGAGTACAATAACCCACCATCTTAATCAACGGCACCTCAAGCTTACAGCATGCAACTCTTACATCTTGGCCGGGGTTTATTAGCCATCCTGATGATCGCCATCGCCACCTTTGCGGTGTGGATTCCTCTGACCTGGTGGATACTTTGCCGGGTTTTCGCCAGGGGTGAAGCCTTGTCCCGGCTGAAGCAGAAAATGGACAAAATTATCTGGTGGTGGACCGGGCACAACCGCTGGATGATCAAGACCCTGGGCGTCACCCGCCCAACCATCACCTGGCACCAACAGGCGGAAATGTCCCTGGATAATTGGTATATGGTGGTCTGTAATCACCAAAGTTGGACCGATATCCTGCTTTTACAGTCTTACCTGTACGGTGTCATCCCACCCCTTAAGTTTTTTACCAAGGAACAACTGATCTGGATACCCGGGGTGGGCCTGGCCATGTATGTATTAGGCTTTCCCTATGTCAAAAGGGTGACCAAGGCACAGATCAAGGCCAATCCAAAACTGCGTAATGCCGACCGGGAAAATACTGCGGCAGCCTGCGAGGGGTTCAAAAACCATCCCACCTCCATCCTCAACTTTGTGGAAGGTACACGCCGCACGGAAGAAAAACAGAACCGCCAGGGGCGTGAATTTCAATACCTGCTGCGGCCCAAAATTGGCGGCATGGACTACGTCCTGGAGGGTATGGACGGGTATTTACACAAGTTGTTGGACGTCACCATCGTCTATCCGGATGGTGTGCCCAGCTTCTGGGCTTTCCTCCAGGGGAAATGCCAGAACGTGATTATCGAAGTCACCCCCCACGACATTCCCCAAGCACTGCGCGGTGCCAACGGCTTATCCAATGCTGAAGATACTGAGAGGAAGGACCGCAGAGCGTTCCTGGCCCAATGGATGAAATCCATCTGGCAGGCCAAGGACAGCCGCATCAGCGAAATTCTGGGACAACCCCACAGTTCGTCCGCGCAAATACCGGCGGACCAGCCAGCGCCTGCTGCAACCCACGCTAAAGAAGGTGAGTAGTTGATCATGATACCTCCGGTGGGCCAGCGGTAAGACCTCATGTACCAAGAACATTTTGGCTTGCAGCAAGAGCCTTTTTCCATTGCCCCGGACCCTCGTTTTCTGTTCTTAAGCGAAGCTCACAACGAAGCCCTGGCACACCTGATGTACGGTTTTGCCCACGGTGGATTTGTCCTGATCACCGGCGAGGTGGGCACCGGTAAAACTACGCTGTTACGGAACCTGCTGGATCGCACCCCACCCGAACTTGATGTGGCCTTTATCTTAAATCCACGGCTGACTGTTCGAGAGCTGCTGGAAACCCTGTGTGATGAGCTTGGGGTGGGCTACCAGCCGGGTGAACTGTCCAGCGTGAAGCAATACATTGACGTATTGAACAAACACCTGCTGAAAACCCACCAGGCTGGCCGCAGCACTGTGGTCATCATCGACGAGGCACAAAATCTGTCCCCGGCGGTACTGGAACAGGTAAGGCTGCTCACCAATCTGGAGACCAACGAGAAAAAGTTGCTGCGAATTATTCTACTGGGCCAACCCGAACTGGCGGACATGTTGGACCGCACAGAGTTGCGCCAATTAGCCCAGCGCATTACCGCCCGTTACCACCTGACCCCCTTACGCCGGGAAGATGTCCGTCAATACATCAACCACCGCCTGGCCCGGGCCGGCGGACATCCGGGAATTTTTTCCGATGGTGCGATCCAAGCCCTGTTTCGTGCCTCCAAGGGTACCCCACGCCTGATTAATGTCATTGCAGACCGGGCCATGTTGGGCGCCTATGTTGAAGGCAAGGTACAAGTTGACCGCACTCTGATTCGCAGAGCAGCTCAGGAAGTGCTCGGCAACCCGGACAGCGAACTGCGCACCTACCTGATTGGCGCAAGCATGGTGGTGGCGGCGGTTGTTGCCCTGATGGTTTGGGCGTACTTCAGCAGCTCGGACAACAGCGCTGAGGTTATCCCCACAGCGGTACCCACCGTCCCACAAGTTGCCGCCCCGCAAACCGCTACCCCGCAAACCAAAACCCCACAAACTGCCACCCCGCAACCGCCCGGAACTACCGTGCCGGTCAGCGCCCCAGCCGTATCAACTCAAACCATCACCGAGCCGGACCCGGACCGTAAACTGCCGGAACCGGATGTCAAATTGAACCCATCGCTACAGGCTGACGGTACCATTGGCATCAAGACCGACGTTGATGTTTCCCGCCCCCCCGGCTCGTCCTCCTTTCTGCAACGCCAGGCTTACCGGGCCATATTTGCGGCGTGGGGGGCGGACTACCCCCTGGACTCGCCGCTGATACCTTGCGACTTCGCGCCAAAGGCCGGCCTGCAGTGTTTAGGCCGGCGCGGTAGCTGGGGAGAAATTCGACAACTGGATACCCCGGTTGTGATCGAGCTGTGGGATGACCAGAGTGTGCCTTACTACGCCGGAATATTGGCCCACAATAGCGACAACTACACCATCACTTTGGGCGAGCGCCGTTTCAACGTGGCACCCCGGGATTTAAGAGATCATTGGTTTGGATCCTATGTGCTGCTGTGGCAGACACCACCCAACTATAACGGCAGTCTGCGCCAGGGCGACGATCATCCCAGCGTGCGCTGGTTACATCTGCACCTGTTGCAAATTCAACCCCGGGAGAACAGCATTGCTGACACTTTTTTTGACGCGGACCTCAGAGAAATGGTTTTGCAATTCCAAAGCTCCGAAGGCTTAGTTGCGGACGGCATAGTGGGCCCGCTCACCTGGATCCGCCTGAGCGACCGGCTGAACCTGCCGGCGCCAAAACTTAAGTGAACTTCAGCGAATTGGCCAACTGACATGTCCTATATTCTCGATGCCCTGAAAAAAAACCAGCTGGATCAGGAAGGACAACTGAGCGGCATCAACCCTTACCAGACCCGTTCAGCCCATCGCCTGCCGCAATGGCTGGTGATTGTACTGATTGTGGCCCTGTGCCTGAATTTGCTGTTCATGCTGTGGTTCCTGGTGCTTCGAGACCCACCAAGCTCCCCTGCGGGTGCAATCCCACATACCCCACAGGCGGCAGCCAATACAGCCGCACCCATCCCACCCCCGCGCCAAACCACCCGTGGGCAGGCTAACGTAGTGGAGAGACAGGGAGATAAAACAAAGCCGGTTGAGTCCGTATCCCAAGACACCGGATCAACGCATACTGCGCGCACCCCCCAAACGACCCGGAGTGTTACGCAGCAATCAGCGCAACCTGTCCCCAAACCAACCTCCCCACCTGAAATCAAACAAGTCACCCCGGCAAAACCCGCACCCCCGCCCAGGCTGGTGCAACTGCGGGAACTCTCTGCTGCTGAGCAGACGGTTTATAACGGCTTTACCTTTACCAGCCACATCTTCACCGACGATCCCAGTGAATGCGCAATTGTCATCGATGGTCAGCGCCTGGTGGCGGGTGATGCCTTTAAAGGACTGAAGATTGTAAGGATCACCGAGGCCGGCGTGGTCTTCTCGGAAAATCGCCGGGGTAAGGTCCGGCACGTGGAAGTATCCGTTATCGAACAGTGGGACAAGGCATCCTGAGTTATCCCGCCTGCGCCAACAGATAGGATCCGCTGGCGATAAATATATTGACCATATCCGGATCCAGTAACCCGGCCCGGGCTTCTTCCTGCAAAATCGAAAAGGCACGATCCTGACTCATGGAAGGTTTATAGGGGCGGTCCATGGCCGTCAGGGCATCATAAACATCACATACCGCCATGACCCGGCTGGCTAAGGGAATTTGTTCACCCACCAGGCCTTCCGGATAGCCGCTG
>JANQMF010000190.1 GCA_028280225.1 Pseudomonadales bacterium
TCACCAGCCCGGCGTGCAGGTGATTAAGGGCATCCCTTACGCGACCCCACCACTGGGCGAACTTCGCTGGCAACCACCCCAGGCGGCTAAAGCCTGGCAACAGACCTATCAGGCCACCACTTTTGGGCCCGCCTGCTGGCAACCCACCGGGTACGAAGAATTTGTCTGGTCCCGGGACAACTTTGCCGTCAGTGAAGACTGCCTTTACTTAAATATCTGGACATCCGATACCGCGGCCAATCAACCCGTCATAGTCTGGTTCCACGGCGGCGCCCACACGGGAGGCAAGGCCCACGAACTGATTTTTGACGGGGCCAATCTGGCGGCCCAAGGGGTGGTCCTGGTCAGCGTAAATTATCGGCTTGGGCCGCTGGGCTTTCTGGCCCACCCGAGGCTGGCTCAAATGTCGAGCCACAACAGCTCGGGCAACTACGGCCTGCTGGACAAAATTGCAGCGCTTAACTGGGTACGCGACAACATTGGTCAATTTGGTGGTAATCCCGCCAACGTCACCATTATGGGCCAGTCCGCCGGTGCCCAGAGTGTTTGTGCACTCATGGCCTCGCCGCTGGCCCGGCACTTATTTCACAAGGCGATTGGCCAATCCGGCAGCTGTTTCTCACTATACGCCACCACCACTTCCACAATAGACACCAACGGCCACATTCGCGGCGCACGGCTTGCTGCAAGGATTCAGGCAACCACCCGGGCCAACAATTTTTCTGCACCGGACTTTTCCGCGCGGAATTTTTCCGCACTATACAAGGCATCACCGGAGGAAATCTGGCAGGCTGCGCTGGACACTGAGTGGCCCAAGGCCAGCAGAATCACAATTGACGGGTGGGTATTGCCGGACAAGCCGGAGCAGATATTTGCCCAGGGCCGTCAAGCCCGGGTACCGGTGCTGGTGGGTAGTGTTGCCAACGAAAGTTATCGTCTGTTTGCGCCCGTCGATCTGGATGCAGACACCCTGGGCCAGACGCTGGCCGCTCAGTTGGGTGCGGAATTTGTCACCCCGCTGCTGGACCTCTACGCTGAGCAACTAAAGCATTCGCCAAGCGAGGTTCTGCACGCTATCCAGGCAGATGCAGGCATCACGCTGGCAGTGCGCCGCTGGGCCAAATTCCAGGCAGATCTCGGCTTGCCCAGCTTTGTATATTTTATGGATCACACCCCACCAGCCTTCCGGCTTTATGTCCCGGCAAATCCCAACCTGGCTCTGCCCGGGGGCCCCGATAGCGCCGGTGCTTACCACTCCTCTGACCTGGCCTATGTCTTTGCCAATACGCAACGGGTGGGTCACGGCTGGCGCAGTGATGACCACCAACTGGCGCGGACCATCAGCGCTTACTGGATAAATTTTGCCGCTAACGCTGACCCCAATCCCAAACCCAAACCGAAACCCAACAATAACAATATGCCGCCGTGGCTGCCTTACCAATCGACTACCCATGCCACCCTCCGGCTGGGCGCCGACATCCACACGGTGCCCGGCGTTCGCCCGGCCAAGCTTGCCCTTTTGGAACAAATACTATGGTAGACGCAGAACATATTGACCCGCATATACAGAAGCAATAGTCTGGAGATCCATCATTTTGGAGGCAGTGATGACCACTCAACTCGAACCGGGAGATCAATTTCCCGAACTGTCCCTTAATATCCCAGGCGGTGAGACCCTCACCCTACCCAACGATATTGATACCCCCTACGCCGTTGTCCTGTTTTACCGCGGCCATTGGTGACCGTTCTGCCGCCGACTGTTAGTCGGCTTCGAAGACAATCTGCAAGCCTACAAAGACCTTGGCGTTACCCTGATTGCGGGCACCGTGGACGACGAGGACAAAACCGGGGTGGTGGCTGCTGATCTGAGCTTTCCGGTGGCCTTTGGCATGACCCGGGCTGACGCTGACCTGATTGGCGCCAAATGGGATACCCGGCGGGATCATATACAGCCGTCTGAATTTATCCTTCGGGGTGACGGGCGTGTTATGGCCTCAACCTACAGCAACTCCCCGGTGGGGCGTATGGATCCCGCGGAAACCTTGACCCTGCTGGGGTTTCTGGACCAAATGGCCAAAAAGGCAGCCAGGGACTAAAGCCTGGCGGAGGACCTGGCGGAGCGCTACACGGGATGGAGCCTAGAAGATCTCTTCCGGGCTCAACTCGAAGGTTTGAATCAGTTCTCTGCGGACGTTTTCGTAGGTGTTGGGGAATTCTGTCTTCAACACCTCCAGGTCACCCCGCACTTCGCTGTCCAAACCCTGGTGGACAACAATCTCCACCCGCCGGTTGCGTGACTTGCCGGCAGGTGTGCTGTTACTGACTAACGGCTTGGTTTCGGCAAAGCCAGTGATTGTAAATCTGGCCTGATCAATTTCCGGATCTTCAAACAAACCGTGGGCAACACTTACCGCCCGGGCGCTGGACAACGCCCAATTGGAGCGGAATTGCGAAGTTCGAATGGGGTCATCGTCGGTGTGACCTTCAACAATAATTTTTCCTTCCACATCCCTGAGCTGCTGGCGAATAATCTTCAGCACCGGCTTAAAGCCCGCGGACAAGGTAGCAGAACCCGAGGGAAAGTTGCCGTGTTCCTTGATGCGGATTGTAATCCGGCGGCCCGCGGTCTCCAGCTCCAACACCCCAGCCGCAATCTCCTTGCTCAGGGCCTGGGCCATATCGATGGCATCTTTTTCCGTGTCGCCAACCAGGTCTTTGACCTTGTCCACAACAATCATTTTTTGCGCATCACCACTTTCACCGGAATTACTGGAACCCAGATCCTGGCATGCCACATCCAGGCTATTACGCGATTCATCGGTGGTCTTTTGCCAGATCTGATTAAGCGGCGTTGGCTGCGGTTTGCCCGGGGAAAACTCCTGGGCAATGATGCTGGTCCCCTTAGGCGGGTCGTTTACCCGGAGCTGTTTCTGCACGCCAAAGGCTTCGCTCATGGAACCGGCAAGCCGCTTGAACTTCAACACATCCATTTCGGAGAAAGACAGTAGCAAAACGAAAAAGCACATGAGCAGCGACATCAGATCGGCAAAGGTCATTACCCATCCGGCACCTCCACCTTCTTCACTACCTTCGGAATCTTCGATCTCTTCCATCAATCTTGGATCTCTTGTCTAGCCTGAACTCGTTTGGCGCCTAGGCTGCTTCTTCCAAACGTTGAGATTCCGGCAGATACGCTTTCAGCATAGAGTCGATAATCCGCGGATTTTGACCCGCCTGAATGGCCAGCAAGGCATCAATGACCATGGACTTTACCAGCCCTTCCTCGGTCCGGCGCAACTCCAGCTTGTCCGCTACCGGCAGGGCAATCATATTGGCAATCATGGCGCCGTACAGGGTGGTCAACAACGCCACCGCCATGGCCGGTCCAATGGACTTCGGATCGTCCATATTCGACAACATCGCCACCAGACCCACCAGGGTGCCGATCATACCCATGGCCGGTGCAACCTCACCCAGGGCGGTGAAAATTTTTGCTCCCCACTCATGTCTTTCCTGGGTTTTCTTAAGATCCTTGGTCAGCAGGTTGCGAACCACATCAGCGTCGTGGCCGTCCACCAGCATTTGAATGCCTTTGTCTAAAAAGCCGTTAGAAACTTCTTTACCCTCCAGCGCCAGCAGCCCCCCCTTGCGGGCTTCGTCCGCCAGGTTGACCACCTCATCGATCAGGTCTGTGGGTGCTGTCAGCCTAAAACTAAAGGCTTTGATGGCAATTTTAATTGCCCCCAGAAACTGCTGCAGACTGAATTTCATCAGGACAACAAACAACGACCCCACTAAGACAATAAGTAGTGAAGGTACATTGACAAACATGCCTACCGAGCCACCGGACAGCATGGCAAATACCACTATGCCAAATGCGCCAAGCAGGCCGATTAAGGTTGCCAGATCCATGCCATTGCATCCTTGGTTCTTTCTCAAAAGTAAGTCTAGTCAAAGATTTCAAAATTACCTGAAACGAACCATCGAAAAGCTTTTCAGCGCTGCCCCGGGCTGCTACCTTGCAAACATGGCTAAAGCAAAATCTCCGGCTGCGGAGCGCAGCAAAGACATTAATTTCGAAACTGCCCTGGCTGAACTGGAAGACCTGGTGGGGCAAATGGAAAGTGGTGATATGAGCCTCGACGACTCCCTTAAAGCCTTCGAGCGCGGCATTAAACTGACCCGGCACTGCCAGGCGGCTTTGCAGGCAGCGGAACTGAAGGTTCAAGCCCTTACCGACAGCGGAGAACTGGTAGACATCGAAACCGGCGAAGTGCAGCCTGAGGACCGTTAATGGGTCCTGAATTGCTCACCCTCAGGGACACCATTAACCAGGCCCTGGATGCCCACCTGCCACGCGAATCCGATATAGCGCAACCCCTGATAGACGCCATGCGCCATTCGGTCCTGGGCGGCGGCAAACGCCTGCGTCCCATGCTGGTGTGCGCCACCTGCGACGCTGTTGGCGGGCAAATGACCAATGCCCTGCCGGGAGCATGCGCCATCGAGTTCATTCATGCCTATTCCCTGATCCACGATGACCTGCCCGCCATGGACGATGACGACATTCGCCACGGCTTGCCCAGCGCGCATATTGCCTTTGGCGAAGCCAACGCCATTCTCGCGGGTGACAGCCTGCACTCCCTGGCTTTTCAAACCATCGCCAACAGCAACCACGATGACCCGGGGACTAAACTCAAGAAAATTAGCCTGTTAGCCGGTGCAGCCGGTTGGGCCGGGATGGCGGGCGGCCAGTGCCTGGATATTGCCGCGGAAGGCAAGCCTTTGAGCTTATCCGAACTTCAGGTTTTACACAGCGCAAAAACCGGTGCGCTGATCCGGGTGGCGGTGCAGATCGGCGCGCTGACCCACGGTGAACAGCCCGTCTCCCAGGAACAGTATTTATTGCTTACCGAATTCGGCGACCGCCTGGGCCTGGCTTTCCAGGTAATGGACGACGTTTTGGATGTAACCCAGAGCACCCAGACCCTGGGCAAACCCGCCGGTAGTGACGAAGCCTTGGACAAAAACACCTTTCCGCGGCTGATGGGTGTTGAACAGGCCAAGGATATGGCACAAAGTCTGGTTGACGAGGCCCACGCCTTGCTGCGGCGCACACGATTGTCCGCCGCCTTGCTTGAGCAACTGGCTGATCTGGTGATTCACCGGGACAACTAAAAGAGTAGCCGCCGGGTCTGCTCAATAGCGCGCGGTTAAGGTCAAAACTCCATTGTTGTCCTGCATATTCACCTGATTCAGAAACGACATGCCCAACAAAACATCTGTTGGGAACGTACCCTGAATCACCGTTGCCTGGACACGATCCAGGGAGATATCACCAACGGTCACTTTTTCCAGCGTCAGAAAATATGCCGGTGCGGTACCTTGGGCCGTCTGCACCTGCCCCACCCGGCCCCGGTTCTGAAAATCCAGACCCATGGCCACCGCGTGGCGTTCGCTGATCGCAACTATTGACGCCCCGGTATCGACCAGAAAGTCGACCAGATTGCCATTGATGGTCCCCCGGACACGATACTGACCCGTGGTGTCCCGGTTGATGTGGACCGCCTTGGCGGTGGGGACCGCAAAGACCGATCCCACCCGGGCGCTCAGTTGCAGGTGATATACCTTGGATCGATAACGAACTTTTGCTCCATAAGGATCCGCCGCCAGCAGGGCCACACCGGATTTAGAGGTTTCCCCCACCTTTAACATGGCCTGACCATCAGCGGTTTTCACCACCGCCCGATCTTTGAACAGGGCAACCACCTCCACCGGTGGCACCGCCCATGCGGGGTCCGCGAGGGTCAAGATCGCAGCGGCCACCAAGAACTTAAGGCCCGCCGCCCCGCCGGATGCTGCAGCGGGGTTCTGCTGGGGTATCGGGTGTGTTTTTGTCATTCTCAAGCCGGATCCCGGATAGCTGTCTGACACAGCATAACCGCTTTTGGCGGCAACCACCCCCAGCCATTGGCAAAGGCAGCACAAATTCCAGGAATGACCGGGAAAGATCAGAAAAGTGGGAGCCAGGTCACAATTCCCCACATCAACAGACCTGTGACCATACCCGCCATCACGTCATCCAACATGACGCCCAGTCCTCCCTTTATGTGCCGGTCCAGCCAGCCGATAAAGCTGGGTTTTAAGATATCCAGAATACGGAAAATGATGAGCGCACAAATTGCCACCCACAAGGTTTTGGGTAACAGCAGCAGTCCCAGCCAGACACCCACCACTTCGTCCGCAACAATCTGAGGCGCATCGTCCACCCCGTACCGGCGGCAAATTCTGTGGCTGGCCAGCCAGGACAACAAAAAGTATCCGCCGCATATCCACAACTGCCACAGCGCCGGCAACGGGCTTAGGAAAAACCACCAGACAACCGCCGCAGCCAGCGATCCCCAGGTGCCCGGCGCCGGGGGGATAAACCCCACCCCCAGGAAAGTAGCCCACAGTACGTCGGGTTGCCGCAACTCACCCGGCGTGAGTGCTGTATTGTTAGAAATGCTGGTATCCTCCCTGGGTGACCCGGGCACCATCCAGATAAACCCCACTGCCTTGTACAACTTCCCCCACGGGAATAAGGCCTGCAACCGGCTTGGGTGTGGTGCACAGAATTTCGTAATCATCACCGCCGTACAAGGCGTCCTGCAACCGGGCATCCGGGTGTACCGGCACCGCGGTGCTGTCCAGATGCAGTGCCACCCGGGAGGCCCGGGCCAGATGCCCGGCATCCGCCACCAGACCATCTGAAATGTCGATCGCCGCTGCTGACGCATCCGCAAGCTTGTCGATCAGATCAAAGCGCGCCCGGGGCAAAAAATACCGCTCCTGCACCGGGGTGAGCCGGGTCCCCGGGATGAACCGGGTGCCGGGATTAAGCTGGTTGGTTCGCACACAGGCTGCTGCACCTCCCAGGACACCGGAAACACAAACCCGATCTCCCGGCCTGGCGCCGGAGCGGAGCAACAAACGGGCCCCATCACAGTCGCCATGAGCACTAACCGTTATATTTAGACTGCCTTTGGCAAGGTTACCGCCACATATGTAAACATCACAGGTTCTGGCCGCCTCAGCCATACCCCGGGCCAGGGCACACACCCATTGTGCATCCGGCTGGGGCAGGCTCAGGGCCACCAAAACATAGCGCGGCGTTGCACCCATGGCAGCAAGATCCGACAGGCTGACCATCAAGGCACGATAGCCAATCAATTCCGCCGGGGCCGCGCCGGGAAAATGGACATCGGGTATCAATGTATCCACCGAAGCCACCCACTGCCGGCCCGCCACCGGTTCGATCACACAACCATCATCCCCCGGGCCAAGCCGCACCCAATCACCCTGAGCCCGGTCCCCCAGTTCGGCGACAATCAAGTCGATCAGGGCAAATTCATCAACGGACATGACTATTCAGACGGTCTACTCAGAAATAGGGATATCACCCTTGTGGGCGGTTTCCACCGCTCTAAGGCGCAGCGCCAGCTTGTCCAAAACCCCGTTGATGTACTTGTGTGAGTCCTGGGCACCAAATGTTTTGGCAAGCTCAACATATTCGTCAATCACCACCTTGTAGGGAATATCAATCCGCTCCCCAAGTTCCGCTGCCGCCAACCGCAGGATAGCCCGTTCCACATGATCCAATTGGTCAATGTCCCGATCCAGCAGCGGCTGGAACTGTTTGTCCAACCCGTCAGCCTGGCGGACAACATGGGTCAGAATTTCACAGAAAAAGGCCTCGTCTGCCTTGCGCAGCGCGTCACCATCACGGAAGTCTTCAACAATGTTGCCATAGCTGTTGGCCGATACCTGCCACTGGTATACCGCCTGAACCAAGGCGCGGCGGCTTTTGCGCCGGGCCCAAATGCTGGGTTTGCCGGTCATGTCTGCCGCTCAATTTGAATGCGAATATCAGCGCCCACCTGTGTTATCCCGGTCACCATACCACTTGGCGCGTCCGAGAGCTTGCTCAAGTTAAAATCCGCTACCCCCCGGGTAAGGGCCCCCATCCACTTGGGCGCAACATAGCAAATCCATTCGTCCCACAAGCCTGCCTCCAGGAATGCCCCACACAGTTGCGCACCCGCCTCCACCAGGACTTCGTTACATCCTGAGCTGGCCAATTCCGTGAGCAGTGCCGCCAAGGGGATGCGGCCCTGGGGATTTTCCGGCAGCGCCAGCCAGTCCGTTGCAGCCTTGGTGGCTCTGGCCTGATCCATTTTTGTATGCACCACCAGAGTGGCCGCGGTGCCGTCAAATATCTGCCGGTCCCCGGGAATCTGCAGATTTGAGTCCAACACCACACGCAAAGGCGGCTTGGCCTGTTGATACACGGGGCTACGCACTGTCAGCGCCGGATCATCCGCCATTACCGTACCCCGGCCGGTAATAATGGCATCGCTGCGGGCGCGCCAATATTGCACATCCTGCCGCGCGTCCGGACCGGTTATCCACTGACTTTCGCCGTTCGCCAGCGCTGATGCCCCATCCAGACTGCTGGCGGTTTTAATACGTACATAGGGACGCTGGCGCACAATGCGGCTGACATATCCGCGAATCAGCCTGTGGGCTTCAGGCCGGTCAATGTGCGCCACCTCAATCCCCGCATCCCTGAGCATTTGTACCCCGCTGCCGGATACTTGCGGGTGTGGATCCAAAGCGGCAATGACTACCCGGGCCACCCCGGCCTGCACCAGGGTTTGTGCACACGCTGGTGTGCGTCCAACAAAGGCACAGGGTTCAAGGCTGACATAAACCGTGGCACCTGCCACCTGATGCCCCGCATCCGCCAGGGCATTGACCTCAGCATGCCCCTCCCCGGCGCGCTGGTGATAACCCCGGCCCAGGACCTGACCGTCCCTGACAATGACGCAGCCTACACAGGGATTTGGCGCGCAAGTGAAGCGGCCACCCTCTGCCAGCTCAATACACAGGTCCAAAAACAACCGGTCCGCAGCAGACATCAGTTGTTGTCCTCGCCTGGTGAAAAAGGCAAATCGGCTTGTGCCTGGTCTGCAGGATCGATGTTAGTCTCTTTCGATAAGCGGCGAATTTCCTCGGCAAATTCAGCCACATCCTGAAAATCGCGATATACCGAGGCAAATCTCACATAGGCTACAGGGTCCAAGCTGCGCAAGGCATCCATGACCGCCTCGCCCACCACCATGGAAGGCAGCTCGCGCTCACCCGTGGCGCGAATACTGTGTTTAATGTGATTTAGCGCAGACTCGATTTGATCCACGCTGACCGGGCGCTTCTCCAACGCCTTGACTAAGCCAAACTTCAGTTTGTCTTCGTCAAAAGGCTCGCGGCTGCCGTCCCGCTTAATCACCCGGGGCATGACAAGCTCAGCGGTTTCAAAGGTCGTAAAGCGTTCTCCACACGCCTGGCACTCACGACGACGGCGAACCGCATCACCCTCCGCAACCAACCGGGAATCTATAACCTTGGTATCGTCAGCTGCGCAAAATGGGCAATGCATGGCCTGTTAAGCGCTAGGATATACCGGGTAGCGCTGACATAGGTCTTTAACAAGCTGCTGAACAGATCCAATCATATTGTCGTTGTTTATATCATCCAATATGTCGCACATCCAGCCGGTGAGGGTGGCAAATTCTTCCTCCTTAAATCCGCGGCGAGTACCCGCCGGCGAGCCAAGACGCAGACCACTGGTCACAAAGGGTGAACGAGGGTCATTGGGCACCGCATTTTTGTTCACCGTGATATTCGCCCGGCCCAGCGCCGCGTCCGCATCCTTACCCGTAATGTCTTTACTGACCAGGTCCAACAAAAACAGATGATTATCGGTGCCGCCTGAAACCACATCATAACCCCGGGACAAAAATCCGTTTGCCATGGCTTGAGCATTGGCAACTACCTGCTTCTGGTAGGTGATAAATTCTTCTGCCATGGCTTCTTTAAAACAAACCGCCTTGGCGGCAATGACGTGCATTAAAGGCCCACCCTGGCTCCCGGGAAACAGCGCGGAGTTGAGTTTCTTTTCCACCTCCGGATTGGACCGGGCCAAGATGATGCCGCCCCGGGGACCACCCAGGGTTTTGTGTGTGGTACTGGTGGTGACATCAGCAATTTGCACAGGACTCGGATACAGCCCGGTTGCAACCAGACCGGCAACATGGGCCATGTCCACCACCAGGTAGGCCCCTACCTCGTCCGCGATATCACGAAAACGCTGCCAGTCCATCTTTCTGGAGTAAGCGGAAAAACCGGCAATGATCATTTTGGGCTGATGCTCCCGGGCCATGGCCGCCACCTGATCGTAGTCCACCAGGCCGGTTTCCGGGTTCAGGCCGTATTGCACCGCATTGTACAACCGTCCCGAAAAATTCACCCCGGCACCGTGGGTTAAGTGTCCGCCATCCGCCAGGCTCATCCCCAGCACTGTATCCCCGGCGTCGAGCAAGGCCAGATATACCGCACTGTTGGCCTGAGAACCCGAATGGGGTTGAACATTGGCATAGTCGGCACCAAAGAGCTGCTTCACCCGCTCGATGGCCAGGACTTCTACCTGATCCACGTATTCACAACCCCCGTAATACCGTTTGTGCGGATACCCTTCAGCATACTTATTGGTCAACACACTACCCTGGGCTTCAAGCACCCGGGGACTGGCATAGTTTTCCGAAGCAATCAGCTCAATGTGTTCCTCCTGGCGACGGTTCTCCTCTGCAATGGCTGCAGCCAGATCATCATCAAAGCCGGCGATGGTTTCGTTTCCTGTAAACATGGGTTTCCCGTCGTAGGTCGGTATGTGGCGATAAAGGCGCGCATTGTAAACCAAGCGACGGAAAAAACGCGCAAAAAAGTTTCAACATTAAAGTGAGCCAGTTGCGTGTTATCCGTATACTGCGCGGTTTCAAAAATCCAGGGACACGCAGATGGCGCAATACGTCTATACCATGCAATCTGTCACCAAAATTGTGCCGCCCAAACGCACAATTTTGGAGAATATTAATCTGTCTTTCTTCCCCGGCGCCAAGATCGGTGTGCTGGGTCTGAATGGTGCAGGCAAATCAAGTCTGCTGCGCATCATGGCCGGGGAAGACACCGAAATAGACGGAGAAGCCCGGGCGCAAAAAGACATTAAGGTAGGCTACCTGCCCCAGGAACCCAAGCTGGACGATGACCTGGATGTACGCGGCAATGTCGAACAGGGTGTGGGTGAGATTATGGCCATGCTGAACGAATACAATGAGATCAGCGATAAATTTGCACAGCCCATGGACGACGACGAGATGAACCGGCTGCTGGAACGCCAGGGGGATCTGGCCACGCAGATTGACGCTGTGGACGGCTGGGAGATTGACCGGACCCTGGACATTGCCGCGGATGCCTTGCGCCTGCCGCCCTGGGAAACGCCGGTTAAAGTCCTCAGCGGTGGCGAGCGGCGGCGGGTGGCGCTGTGTTCTCTGTTGTTAAGCAAGCCGGACATGCTTCTGCTGGACGAACCCACCAACCATCTGGACGCCGAAAGTGTGGCGTGGATGGAGCGTTTTCTGGATGAGTACCCGGGCACCGTGGTGGCGGTGACCCACGATCGTTACTTTTTGGACAACGTGGCGGGTTGGATTCTGGAGTTGGATCGCGGGCGCGGCATTCCCTACGAAGGCAACTACAGCACCTGGTTGGAAGCCAAGGAAAAACGTCTGGCCCAGGAAGCGTCCCAGGAAAAAGCCCGCCAGCGTTCCATCAAGGCGGAGTTAGAATGGGTGAGGTCAAATCCCAAAGCCCGGCAAAGTAAAAGCCGGGCCCGTCTGGCGCGCTTCGACGAACTGGTTAACGAGGAACAACAAGCCCGTCAGGAAACCACCGAACTCTTTATCCCCACCGGCGAACGCCTGGGTGAAAAGGTTATTGAACTGAGAGGGGTCAGCAAAGGTTTTGGCGAGCGGCTGCTGATTGAAGACTTAAACGCCATTATTCCCCGGGGGGCCATTGTTGGCATTATCGGTGGTAACGGCGCGGGTAAGTCCACCTTCTTTAAGATGCTGACCGGACAGGAGCAACCCGATGCTGGTGATATTGACGTGGGCCCCAGCGTGCAGCTGGCCTATGTGGATCAGAGCCGCGACGACCTCACCGCCACCCATACCGTGTGGCAGGAAATATCCGACGGTCAGGATGTGATCCGTATTGGCAAACACGAAATTCAAAGCAGAGCCTATGTTGGCCGTTTTAACTTCAAGGGCAGCGACCAGCAGAAGTTTGTGGGTGATCTGTCCGGTGGGGAACGCAACCGCGTGCATCTGGCCAAGCTGCTGCGTAGTGGTGCCAACGTTTTGCTGCTGGACGAACCCACCAACGACCTGGATGTGGAAACTCTGCGCGCCCTGGAAGAAGCGCTGCTGAGCTTTGCCGGTTCTGCCCTGGTGATTTCCCACGATCGCTGGTTTTTAGACCGGGTGGCCACACATATTCTGGCCTTTGAGGGGGACAGCCACGTTGAGTGGTTTGAGGGTAATTTCAGCGACTACGAGGCGGACCGCAAAAAACGCCTGGGGGACAGTGCTCCCACTCGGGTGCACTACAAGCCGATTCACCGCTGAGCTAAAACCGGCTTAAGGCGTCCAGCGCCCCGCTTAAGTTTTTTACCCCATGCACCGCCATGCCGGGCAAGGGTGTTTTGGGGCGATTGGCATAAGGTACAATGGCCTGCTTAAAGCCGTGTTTTGAAGCTTCACGCAATCTCTCCTGGCCATTGGCAACGGGGCGTAATTCTCCCGTTAGCCCCAATTCGCCAAATACCAACAGGTCCCGGGGCAGCACACGATCCCGGAACGACGACAACACCGCCAGCAACAGGGCCAGATCCGCGCCGGTTTCCTGGATGCGCACCCCACCAACCACGTTGGCAAATACATCCTGGTCTGCCAGGGTAATGCCACAGTGGCGGTGCAGAACCGCCAGATGCATGGCCAGCCGCTGTTGATCCAGACCCACCGCTACTCGTTTGGGATAACCGCCGGCTACCTCATCCACCAGGGCTTGCAACTCAACCAGCAGCGGCCGGGTACCCTCCCAGGTGACTGTGGCCACACTCCCCGGGGAGTCCAGATCGCCACGCTGAAGAAAAATGGCAGATGGGTTGGCCACCTCTT
>JANQMF010000199.1 GCA_028280225.1 Pseudomonadales bacterium
TATTTTATCACGGATTACACCCGCACATTAGTCGACGGCGCGGGTGGCTGACCAAAAATCAACGCGTTTTGCCCCCGCCGCATACAACTGCTCCTTGATCACCTGGGCGGTGCGCCCGGTGGTGATGACGTCGTCGACCACTCCAATGTGGTTGTGCGCTAACGGTTTATTTACGCTAAACGTGGAGCTGGACAGGCGTAGCCGGGCGCTGCGGGGCAGATTGCGTTGGGCGGGGCCGTGGCGCCGTTGCAGGTGTTGCAGGCCCAGGGGTATGCCCAGGGCCCGACTCAGATGTGTGGCCAGATAGGCTGCCTGATTGGTTGGCCGTCTGATCTGATTAAGTCGTGACAAGGGCACGGGACAAATGATGCGGGGCATCGTCTGCCCGGCGTAAACCTGACGGATCTGCGCCAGCATGACCTGGGCAAGGGCTTTCCCGGCACGCAGGTTTTGTTGGAATTTCAGACGGTGCACAAGATAGCGGCCGGCACCTTCGTGTCTGAGTGGACTGAGTACCAGGTCCGCCGGGTTAAAGGGATAGGTACGGCGGCAGCGGTTGCAGCGAAGGTGAGATGTTGGTTGGGGGTGGGGTAAACCACATCCGCGGCAACTCGATAGATTGTTGGGGAGCATGGCCCGGCAGAAGGTGCAGATCAGTTCCTTTGTCCCCGGGCGCAGCACCTGATCGCACAAAACGCAGCGGTTGGGCAGCACAAGGTCTACCAGTTGATGGAACATGTGATTCGGGTTTTTAGCTTTGCCGGATGTTATACGACGCGTACGAAGCGGTAACTGTGCGAACTTGATCACAATTTTAGTAGGAAAGTGCGCTGATGTTGGAGAAAACCGGGATCCAAGGTGGTAAATCCTGGTTGATCAGCTACCGTGGTGGGGTTCCAGGACCAAGAGAAACAGGATAAGTAGTATGGCGGTTAATCCAATGCTCACGTCTGCCGGAAATAGCATGCAGAACGGTCTTAAGGCGCTGGACTCCGTGGCTTCGGAGATAGCGGGCATGAACCTCGGTGCAGCTTCCGGGGAAGAAGCTGTATCAACCACACTTCAGGACACCGCTGAGGCCATGCTTGATCTGAAATTGTATCAACGCCAGGTTCAGGCCTCAGCCAAGGTAGTCCAGACGGCGGATGAGGTTCTGGGCTTTCTGCTGGATGTCCGCGTCTGAGCACCGTCAGGTGCTGCTCAAGATCTGGTCCCAACGGCCTGCTTCGAATACGGTGATTGACCCGGCATCAGGGTTGCGATAATCGTAAGCGATTCCAACCCCTGTATTTATCAGAAATTTGGCTTTGTCCAGAGTGCCGGTCAGGCTGCCCAGCCATTCGAATATCGACAGCACCGGGACATTGGCGACAACAAATTGATGCCTGGCCGGAAACGTGCACTCAACAAAACGGCGCTCAAAAAAGCGGTAAAAACAGTCACCAAACAACATTTCCACCTCGCCGGTGTAGTTTTCCAAAACCTCGGTGGGTGAACCCAGGGTGGCAAGCAGGGTGGTGTCCAGGTCGCCAAACTTCAGATCATTAATCCCAATTAAAGGGGTGATGCGGATTACCATTTTCGTATTATACAAAATGCATAGTTTTGGCGGTTTCGCGTACACTAAGCTGAATTTTTGTTCAGGCTATACCCGTGGAATATCAAGCACCGGAGCGTGATGCCTATTTTTTGCTATTTGACCTGTTCCGGGCCGGTGAAATATGGTCCGCTATCCCGGCATTTGCCGATTTTAGCGAAGATCTGATTCGGGCGGTGCTGGCTGAAGGCGGGCGCCTGGCAAGCGAGGTGATCACGCCCACAAATCAGTTGGGAGATCAACAAGGCTGCGTTTGGCAGGATGGCCTGGTCACTACCCCGCCCGAGTTTAAACCGGCATTTAATGAACTTACTGCAGGCGGGTGGTTAGGCCTGGCCGGAAATCCTGACTTTGGCGGGCAGGGTATGCCCAAAATGCTTGCGTGTCTGGTGGAAGAAATGTTGTGGGCTGCCAACACCAGTCTTTACCTGTATGGCACGCTGACCGTGGGTGCAAGTCTGTGTATCGATGCGCACGGTACCCAGGCACAAAAATCCACCTACCTGCCGCGGTTGTATTCCGGCCAGTGGACCGGTGCCATGGCGCTGACCGAAGCTCATGCCGGCACGGACCTTGGCATTATGCGCACCAAGGCGGAACCCCAGGCGGATGATAGCTATCGGATCACCGGCACCAAAATATTTATTACCGGCGGTGAACATGATCTGACGGAGAACATTGTGCACCTGGTGTTGGCCAAACTTCCCGATGCCCCGGCGGGGACCAAGGGAATTTCCCTGTTTATTGTGCCCAAGTATCTGGTGCGTGAGGACGGTTCACTGGGAGAGCGCAATGGATTTGCCAGCGGCTCTATTGAACACAAGATGGGTATTCGCGGCAGCGCTACTTCGGTAATCAACTACGATGGTGCCACGGGCTATTTGCTGGGGGAGCCGAATCAAGGGTTGGCAGCCATGTTCACCATGATGAACTATGAGCGTCTGTCCGTGGGTATTCAGGGCCTGGGGGCGGGTGAACTGGCTTACCAACAGGCTGCCGCTTACGCACGGGACCGTTTGCAGGGCCGCTCCCCTACCGGACCGCAGAATGCAGCCGGGGTTGCGGATTCTTTGCTGGTCCACCCGGATGTGCGGCGCATGTTGATGACCCAGCGGGCCTTTGCTGAAGGTGGCCGGGCTTTTGCCCTGTATGTGGGCCTGCAACTGGATGTGGCGAAATACAGTCCCGATGACGGTGAGCGCCGCAAAGCCCAGGCGTTGTCGGAATTGTTAACACCGGTGGCAAAAGCCTTCCTCAGCGATCGTGGTTTTGAAGGTGCGGTGATGGCCCAGCAGGTTTTTGGCGGGCATGGCTACATTCAGGAGTGGGGTGCTGAACAGATTGTCAGGGATACGAGAATTGCGCAGATTTATGAAGGGACCAATGGTGTCCAGGCACTGGATCTGATTGGCCGCAAGGTGCTCAGCAACGGCGGTTCAACACTGCGCCAATTTGTCGATGACATGGCACAGAGTGAGGTTTTAGAGGAATTTCAGGCAGATCTGAATGAAGCTTATGACCGGCTCGTTCGAACAACCGCGTCGGTGACCGAACGTGCCCGGCAAGACCCCAACCTGCCGGGAGCAGTGTCTACAGACTACCTGGATCTGCTGGGGTTGACGGTTTATGCCTGGTTGTGGGCGCGTATGGCAGCCTGTGCGCCCAACGATGACTTTGGTCAAAGTAAAAAGCTGACCGCCCGATTTTTCTTTGCCCGTTTGTTGCCCAGAACCTTGGCGCTGGAAAAAAGTATTGCAGCGGACACCTCGGCGCTGATGGATTTTGTTGGTGATCAATTCTGAAATTTATGGCGGGCGCCGTGAGTCTAAGGGTCTTGATGAGCGGGGCCTTAAGCCGCCGGACCTTACATTAGCCGGACCCTGATTAGCCGGACCCTAATTAGCCGGACAGGGATGGGCAGCCAGACCATCGTGACAAACCTGGATACGTTTCAGGGTATTTGACCAGGCCGCAAATTCAGCCAGGGTTGAGGCTGGCATAAGTCCCTCACCCGGACTGTCTGCGTTGGCGGCATGGTCTGGTGCAACACCGGCTGTCTCGGGCTGGTTCTCCAGGCGCCAGATTCTACTGATAGTGTACAGGGCATTGTTTCCCTTAATGGCTTTTACCATGGTGACCACGGGTTTACCGGTGAGTTTGGCCTGGGTGCATTGCAAGATTTCAACAACTGTGGGATAGCCGTTTTCAAAGCCGGCATATACAGATTGGTGTTGAAAGGGCTCGCAGCGATCAGCCTGTTGCTCAGCCAGCCCCTTAACGTAAACCAGGGGGTCCGGCAGGTTGGTGCTGGTCAGGGATTCGAAGACCAGTTTTTGTGACCAGTAGTGGGTGGTATCCGGTGGAAAATATTCCTCGATGGTGAGTTCCCCCACCTGTTTGTTGACCCCCTGAAACCAGTTTTCCGGCACTTCAGCCAACAGCCGTTCCGCAGCAGCCGGGCTTTGCGGCACTGCCGGGGCTGCACAGGCCATGGCAAGGCTGAGTAGCACAGTACCCGTTAAGAGGCCGGATGAGCGGCCGGATAAGTATTTCATGGCAGCACGTTCCAAAAGGTGTTGAGCATATCAATTCTCAAGGTCTGTTCTCAGCAACAGGCCACAAAATTGTTCTGCTTGGGGTCTAGTAAACCTCGTTGATGACCCCCCGGACAAAGTCTGCTTTGCCGTTTTTGGCAAAACCAAAACAGTAGGTGTGTTTAAGGCCGGGATATTCTGTTGCGCAGTTGAGCAATTTTGGTGTTCTGCGGATCTGATGTCCACGAAGTTCGCTCTTAAACCAACTGCGATTCAACAGCCAGGCAATGGCAGCGGAGTCCCAGGGATGGAAACCGGCATCTGCCGGGAAGGTTTGTGTCCAATGATTACACCACGCCAGGGAATTGGTGTAGAAATAGTCTGCTGTTGGACTGTTTCCGGCTTTAATGATTTCCAGATCCTGCCGGGTCACTACAACCTGACTGGTCAGTTCAAATCCCATAAGCACCAGGGGTATGCCGGAATCCATGACAATTTCAGCAGCCGGCACATCGTTTTCAAAATTGAAATCTTGCACCGGCCCGGTCTCACCAATGTAAAATGTGCTGCCCGGGGTTCTTCCTGCCACGATAATCAACTGTTTTATGTTGTGCAGCACTTCCGGATGCCGGGTGATCAGGAGCGCAATATTGGTCAGCGGTCCGATGGCAGCGATGGTCGCGGGCTGCCGGGACAACTGTGTTGCCATGAAGTCCACTGCGGGATTGCTTGCCGGTCCCGTAGGGCCGGCATGGGTGGGCAAGGGCGCCGCAGCCCCCGAGACGACGGGTACCGGGTCTCCCTTGAGCGCAACAATTTCCTTGGCCACGCGAAATACGTCTTCCTGGGGCCCGTTGCCGTAAACACAAGTTACCCCTAATAAATTGATACGTGGACTGTTTATGGCTTCCACTATGGCAAAACCGTCATCAATGTCCCTGGGCCTGCCCTCGTGCCATACCCCCAGGGCAACGTCGGTATCGATGATGAGCGGAATGGCGGACATGACTCAGGCGGGGGCCATAATCTGTTGCACAGCGTCGTTTACCCAGGTTGCCTGTTGGGCAAGGCTGGCCTGCAACGGCAGTTGGGCAACACCGATAATGCGGCGAATAATTTCAATGCCGCAGAATTGGCGGGCTAATTCCGGACAAAAGCCGCCGGGCGGATCATAGTGGCTTAACAAGGTATCCAGTTCAGGGGGTGGATACCCACCCATGATCAGATGGGCCCGCATAACACCCACGTCAAATTCTGCAGGACCAACAAAACAGAATTCCGGGTCGATGATCCAAAGGTCATCGGAAAGATCATCGGAAAGATCACCGGACACAGCGGCAAGCCAACTGCCCGGGTAAAAGTCGCCGTGCAGCAGACTTTCAGCGCCTGGGTGAGGTTTTTTGCCCAGGTAAATCTCTCCGAGTTCTGCTGCCTTAAGTCCCAGGCTGCGGTCTGCGCGGATGCGCCTGGTGATTTCCGCCAGTTCCGCGGCCGGGTTAAAAATGTCTTCGCCAACAAAGGGCAGCACAAAAATATGCTCGTGATTTAAGCGGCGCATGGCCTTGTTTGTCAGCCTCCGTGCCAGCCTGTCCTCCACGGGCAGATGGTGCAAGGTACTTAACCAGCGGCATAGGCCCTCAATAAGTGGGTGCCGGCTGGGGGCAGGTTTAAGGCTGTAAACAGAGGTCAGGTCCGGTGCATCTCCCAAATCCTGCTGACACAGAAGATGATGCTCCGGGTCATAACCGATAATGCGCGGTGTATGGCTGGCCAGACCCGCATCAGCCCTGACCACGGCGTAGAATAAGGCTTCGCTGTCCAAACGCTGTACCGGCGCGGGAATGTCTGGAAATTTAGCGACATAGGGGAGCGCCTGTTTGAAGATCAGGGTATGGCCCTGGCGGGTGATGCCGCGCAGCACGCGGTTCATGTTGCCCGCACCAGGAACCCGGAGATCTACAATGGCATCCTCATCCGCCAACCAGCCGTGTTTGCGGGCGAGCTGAGAAAGGCCTTCGGTGTTGTCTGGCGTTAACTGCAATCTAGCGTCCTGTCCCATTGATTCAATGCTTTCGACGCCCCCGTCACGTCATTTCATGAGTAGTTCAGATTAGGAGTCTGCTTTTTCAGCCGACCCCTAGTGAATGGCTACCGGATTGATGACCGCCTGAACCGCGCCGACAAATCTTGGCTGACCCAGTACAAACAGAAACGAGGTGACACCATCTGCCGCCATGGCACGGGTGTCCATGTTTTCGAGAATGTAGACCCCGTTTTTGGCGAGCAGTTCGGGATGCACGGGAAAAGCCTGGTTGGGATCCTCCGACGGTAAAACCTCCAGGGCCCAATTGTCCGCACCTACGGCAACCACGCCAAGGCCGGCAAGATATTTGGCACCGTCCAAGCCCAGTCCGGGTTGGCCGGCCATAAATCGTTTGGGGTCACTTTCCATTACGTTCAGCCAGCCGGTGTGTAACAGGACAACGTCGCCGGATTCGATTTCCACACCGGCTGCCTTGGCTGCGGATTTGATTTCAGCACGGTTGATGGCGGTTCCTTCGGGCAGGATGTCCTTGCCCAATAGCTTGGTGATATCCAGCAATACACCCCGGCTGACAATGGGGGGTAACTTGTCGATGGACAACTTGGTCAAACCGGTTGGGGTGACAAAATCCTGTGCTTTGTTGCCGTTATAGTAGACATGATTCACACCCATATGGCCCAGGCCGTCGATTTGACTGCCGATACCCATCCAAAGGTTCATCAGATCGTCATTGCCCGTGGCCTTGTTGCTGCCCAGGGGGGTGCCGGTGCCGTCGTCCAACTGCAAAACGGTCATGGAATAGGATCTGGGTGGGTAGGCGGGAGAAGTTGGACCGGTTTCCACACCCAGGGGATAAGCCTTGCCTGTCTTTACCCGTTGTGCAGCTTGTTTAACTTTTTTTTCAGACAGGTTATTTATGGCGCCCAGAGTGTCATCAGCACCGTATTTTGAGGGAAACCAGGCGTCTTCATGTGTGTCCGCCCAAACTCTCTCGGCCCAGACTGAAAATACCAGGGATAGGCTTAACATGATTGGCCACAGGACGGCATTCAGGATACGTGACTGGACTGTTTCTTGCACTGCTGGTCGGTCCATGAATTTCTCCTTATGATTTGAGTTGCTTAAGGTTCGAGACCAGACTTTTGTATATCCCGCCAAAGGAGCCATTGCTCATAATGACCACATGCACACGTTTTGTTTGCGGGTTGTGTTCTTTGCTTAGTGCATCAACAAGTGCCTGGTGATTGTCGTGGACTTTTGAAGGTACAACACACGCTGCGGCAATTTCGCTGATATCCCACTTGATATTGTCCCCGCGAAACCAGATTACCCGGTCTGCTGCCGCACAACAGTTGATCAGCTCATTACGTAAGGTGCCTAAGGACATGGTGTGGGTGCGTGGTTCGATAACCGCAATAATCTCCTCGCTGCCCACACGTTTGCGCAGGCCCGCCAGGGTGGTGCGGATGGCTGTGGGGTGATGGGCAAAGTCATCGTACAACACAAAACATGGGTCTTCGTACAGGACCTCCATCCGCCGTTTAACCCCGGCAAATTTGTTGAGTGCCTCGATACCCTGGACAGCGGGCACTCCGGCATGCCGTGCCGCAGCGATGGCATTCAGAGCATTGGTCTGATTGTGGGCGCCGGATAAATCCCAGGTGATGCGCCCCAGGTTTGTCTGGTTGAGGACAACGTCGAATTCAGTACCATCAGCGGCGGCGTCCGCGATGCCCCACAACTCACCGCTTTCCTCATCTATTGCGTGTTTTGGCGGGGCTGAACCCACCCGGCTCACCGGTGTCCAGCAACCTTGTGCCAAAACGTCGTTAAGGTGTTCGTCGTTGCTGGGAGCAAGAATCAATCCGCTTTTGGGTACCGTGCGCAGTAGGTTGTGAAACTGGGTCTGAATCGCAGCGATGTTGGGGAAGATGTCGGCATGGTCAAACTCCAGATTGTTAAGGATGAGTGTTCTGGGCCGGTAGTGGACAAATTTTGACCGGCGATCAAAGTAGCTGGTGTCGTATTCATCCGCTTCAACAACAAAAAAGGGAGAATCGCCCAGGCGGGCGGATTGGGTAAAGTTCAGGGGCGCGCCGCCAATCAAATAACCCGGATTCAGATTGGCGTACTCCAAAATCCAGGCCAGCATGCTGGCGGTAGTGGTTTTGCCATGGGTCCCGGCAACCGCCAGTACCCAACGGCCTTGTAATACGGTCTCCCCTAACCACTGTGCGCCTGAGGTATAGGCCAGGCCTTGATCCAGGATATACTCCACGGCGGGGTTGCCCCGGGGCAACCCCGCATTGCCAATCACCACCAGGTCCGGTGCCGGATCTAATTGTGCCGGGTCGAAGCCTTCAAACACGGTGATGCCCGCGTTGGCAAGTTGATCACTCATGGGTGGGTAAAGGGCCTTATCACTGCCGGAGACGGCAAAACCCATCTGTTGCGCCAGTTGGGCAAGACTGCCCATCAGAGTCCCGCCGATACCCAGAAAGTAAATGTGCCGGGTCATGGCGCAGCCGCAACTTGACTGATTGCTACGGAAAAGATCACCACAAAAAATGCCAGCATCAGACCAAAACCAAAATGGATGTTCAGCGCTCGGTGAAATATAAAGGCGAATATAGCAAGATTCCAAAACATCAGGGCCGCCAAAACAGCGGCGCCGGTGGGGGACAAGACACCTTCGTTGGTGAGTGTGAGCAGCGCAACCGCTCCGGTAAGCACTGTGTTTAACAAGTCAACGCCAAGCAGCGCCATGAGAGTTTGAGGAAAGCGGGCGGCCAGGTCCATGACGTTCATAATGAGCCACACCAGCCCGGCGGTGCCGGCCAGGCTGACCGTTACCACCGTTGCGGCAGTCAAAAAACCGGTGCGGTTAATGGTCAGATAAAGGCTGATGGATAAGATGGCGTTAAGGATGACAATTATGCTCAGCAAGGTGCGATTGGCGGGTATGGCGTCCGGACCGCCGCGAAAAATACAGATGCGCCAAAACACAAGAACCAGGTGTGACATGCAAAAAATCAAGGACTTTGGTTGGAAAGAGATTGCAGATTGTCGCATAAATTTTTACTCACTCGGGATATAGTTGCGGTTTTTGTCCAGCGATCATCAAATTAAGGAAAATTGTATACATGGCAAAAGGTAACGCTTTTTACGCGCAGTCAGGCGGTGTCACCTCGGTTATTAACGCTTCAGCTTGTGGAGTCATTGAAACCGCCCGCGAACACAAAGGGGTATTTGGCAAGATATATGCGGGCCGTAACGGGATTCTGGGTGCCCTGAATGAAGAGCTTATCGACACCGGGAAGGAGTCGGCCAAAGCCATTGCAGCGTTACGGCAGACCCCCAGTGGTGCGTTTGGCTCGTGTCGTTACAAGCTGAAATCCCTGGAGGAAAACAAGAAGGAATACAACCGGCTGCTGGAAGTGTTTAAGGCGCACAATATCCGCTATTTTTTTTACAACGGTGGCGGAGACTCTCAGGACACCGCTAACAAGGTGGCCCAACTTGGGGCGGCAATGGATTATCCGTTAACCTGCATTGGTGTACCCAAAACTGTGGACAACGACTTGCCTTTTACCGACTGCTGTCCGGGATTTGGTTCGGTAGCTAAGTACGTTGCGGTATCGACCCGGGAAGCGGCCATGGATGTAGCATCGATGTGCGAGACATCAACAAAGGTATTTGTCCTTGAAGTTATGGGCCGGCACGCGGGATGGATTGCTGCGTCAGCAGCGTTAGCCCAACGCAACCCCGGTGATGCACCCCATGTGATTTTGCTGCCGGAAGTACCGTTTCAACAAAACAAGTTTATAAAGAAGGTGAAACAGACCGTCCAGCAGAAGGGTTATTGTGTCATTGTCGTATCCGAGGGTGCGCAATACAAAGACGGCACTTTTCTAGCGGACGCGGGTGGTCAGGACGCCTTTGGACACACCCAGTTGGGGGGTGTGGCCCCCATGGTGGCTAATCTGGTGAAGTCCAAGCTCGGTTACAAATACCATTGGGCGGTAGCGGACTATCTGCAGCGTGCGGCCCGACATATTGCATCAGCGACGGATGTGGAACAGGCTTATGCACTGGGCCGGGCGGCGGTGGAGTTTGCGGTTGCCGGAAAAAACGCGGTGATGCCCACCATTGTGCGAACCGCTGATCAACCTTACCGATGGAAAATCGGTGAAGCCAACTTGTCCCGGGTGGCTAATGTAGAACGTAAAATGCCAAAGCGTTTCATCAGCGCGGACGGTTTTGGTATCACGGCTGCGGCTCGGCGTTATCTGGCACCCCTGATTGCCGGTGAGGATTATCCGTCTTACAGGAACGGTGTTCCGGATTACGTACAGCTAAAGAATCAACTGGTGCCCCGAAAATTGCCGGTAAAATGGTAGGTTGGAAGGAACCTGCCACTGTGCGCTGAAGATTCGCTCGTTATGTCTAGGTTGGAAATCGGCTGAATATTAGAGACTTTCAACGGTATCGTTGGAGTTTCGTTGTTACATGGAGGGTGGCTCTGCGTAATTTAAGTCTCAACAACTTGAGACTGTTATCGTGGAAAAAGCGCCAATACACAGCGAATCCGCACCTCAAGCCCAGCATTCGCACACAGCCAAACCGAATCTTAACCTAAACCCGGCAATACATGAGCCGGACGAGGTAGAGTCAGGGCCGCGTAATGCTTCCCCCGGGCTTACCCAGCTTGCCGTTGAACTCCCTGCGGAACCGGTCGCGGAAAACAACCTGCTGATGGATGCCATGATCAGCGTTGAATTGACCAATGGCAAGGTTGAAGTATGCTCCCTGCCATTGCTGTTTCACTATTTGTGGCTGGACAAAATTGCGGCATTTCCGCGTCTGCGTCCACACCAGGCCCCGGCGTGGCATGCTTTTCTGGTGCAATTGGCGGCACTGTCCATTGTTTGCGAACACAGCCGGACCGCGGGGAACGTTGAGGGCCGGGATAGGCGTGAGGCAACAGTTGCCCGTCCGGACAACAAGCCGGCAAACGATAATGCATCCGGCTACAGCGCCTCGGGTAATAATACTATAAGCCATACGGCCAGTTACGGTGTGCAGCCGCATAACTGGGTACAGCGTCTGAGGTTATTAACGTCTGCCTGGCCCCATGATGAGCCCTGGATGTTGGTCACCCGTCCAATTTATCCGGCGTTTCTGCAACCGCCGGTTATGCATGGGTTGGCGGACTACAATGGCGAAGTGCGGACCCCGGATGCTTTGGACATCCTTGTCACCGCTAAAAATCATGATGTTAAACGGCACCGGTTAACCGCTGCCCAAGCTGAAGACTGGATTTACGCATTGGTTTCCCTGCAAACGCAAGAGGGTGTCATGGGCGCGGGGAAGTACGGTGTGGCCCGGATGAATGGTGGATACGGTAACCGCAGCTACTTCATGTGGTCTCCTTCCCGGGCCCTGCCCGGTGCAGCCTTTAATCGTGATCTAACTATTCTTCTCAGTGAGTATGCCGGCTATCTGGATGAGGCCAAGGCTATAGGTTTTGATACGGATCCTGCTGATCTTAAGTTGCTGCTTTGGCTGTATCCCTGGACTGACGACGAACAGCAACTGCAACTGAAAGAGCTGCATCCCTTGTTTGTGGAGGTATGCCGGCGTGTGAGATTGGTTAAGCGCATTTCCATGGATAACACGGAGAGTATCGCGGCGGTGCACTCCAGCAGCCGGACCATGCGTGTTAATGCCGCTCGGCAACGTGGCGTGGTTGCAGACCCCTGGATGCCCATACAAGCAGGGGAGACCAGCAGGGCGTTGTCGGTGACCGCGGATGGATTTTCCTATCGAAGACTAACGGAAATACTCTTTGGCTCACCAAGGCGAAACTATCATCTGCCCTTGCTTGCGCGGGTGCGCCTGCCGGAAACGCAGCAGTTGATGCAATTGCGTTGTTCGGGTTTGTGCCGCGGCCAGGGTAAAACCCAGGGTCTGCATGAGCGGGTACTTGCGGTGCCGCCCCACGCGGCTTATGCCCTTTGGCAGGTGCATGAAATGCCGGATTCTCGCGGCGCGCAAAACGTGCGGAACATCGTCTGGCGGTTTGTCGATATCGTCAATGACATACAGGGTAAGTGTTTGCGTCCTGCCTTAATTTCGCTGTTTCAGAAAGGGCCAAGGGAGCCGGACTGGCGCAAGACCAGCAGCGAAGGTCTGGTTGCAAGCTACATGGACAATATGGATCGAGCCATAGAGGTCATTTTTTTCCCCTGTTTGTGGGAAGTGCTGTTCAACAGCGACACCCCTTCCGCAGTGGCCGCGGCTGAACAAGCGTGGCTGGGTCAGATCAACACCCTGGCCCGGAAGATATTGATGCTGGCCATGGAATCCACGCCGGGTACCGAGGAGCGGCGAATTCTTGCCGGTGCTTGTGCTCTGAACATACTTGAGGGTGCGTTGATCAAAAATTTCCCAGCTGCTGAAAAAACGGAGACAGAGGCTGATGTCAGCGCTGGATGAGCGCCGGGACATGGACAAGCGGGTGGAGATGATGGCGCACAAGCTGTCGCTTAAAAGTCAGTTTGACCGGGAACGCATTGCACTTTGCCGGACGGACCCGGAAAAACCGAGCATGGGGGCTGTGGTTGCCATGCGCAAGCTGCTGGCGGAAATGGGTATTGATGCTGAAAACAACACGGAATTTTGTCGCTGGATTTTTCTGGGCCATTGTCTGGCCCTGGCACGAGGCAGGCACAGCCCCAAGGCCCGCACCGGTGAAATTCTGGCCGGAATCTGGTACTCGGGCGCCAGGTTGTCCCGGCTGATCAGTGAAGATCAAAAAGAGCTTTTGTCCGCCCTGCCTGAACTGGCGCGGTTATTCAACGCCCGGCATCTGACTGTGGACTGGCGTCCCCTAGGCATATTGGCCCTGTACACCGGTATTAATGATGAACGCGCCGGCCAGGCCCGATTGGAGATTTCGCGCAGTTTTGTATCTGCCCAGTACAACGCAAAACCGACGCCGTAACGGGAATTTGGAAACGAGAAATTTATGGGAAGATTTATTCAGATACATTGGCTGGCTTCGTATCCTGCCACGCTGTTGAACAGAGATGATGTGGGTTTTGCCAAGCGCATGCCTTTCGGCGGGGTAACCCGGGCAAGGATTTCATCCCAGTGTTTAAAGCGGCACTGGCGCTTTGCCGGGGCTTCGGATGAAGAAAAAGCCAAGGACAATCGCTGGGCTTTGCAGAATCTTGACTTGCCCCTGGGTGTTCGTACCAAGGAAGTGGTGGAGCAGCGGATTATCCCCTTGGCTGTTGAACAACAGTCGGCCCCTGCCGAAGTGGTGGCCAGAATAAGCGATGCACTGTTGAAAGAACTGTATGGAAAAAACGCGGTGGATCCAAAAAAGCGTCAAATACTATTTGTTGGCGAGCCGGAGATCCGCTATCTGGCAGATCTGGCCCGGCAGGTTATGGAAATTTCCGATCCTGCCGCGGCGGAACAGCAAATGACGGCATTGCTGAAAAAACAGCGTAAGAACATTCGCGAGTTGAAAATGGGTGCCGGACTCGCCGCAGCGTTGTTTGGCCGGATGGTCACTTCCGATCCCGCGGCAAATACAGAAGCGGCTATCCATGTTGCCCATGCGTTGAGTGTCCACGGCCTGGAGCGTGACTTGGACTTCATGACTGTGGTGGATGACCTGAAGTCCATTCACCAGGGTGATGACGCCGGCGCAGCCGGGATCTTCGATCTGGAGCTTACCAGTGGTTTGTACTACGGCTATGTGGTGGTTGATGTTGCCCTTCTGATCGCCAATCTTGCCGGGCAGGAGGAAAACGCCGCCAGGGTTATGGAACATCTACTACATCTGATCCTGGAGGTTTCGCCGGGGGCGAAGAAGGGGTCAACGGCACCTTATGCCTGGGCGGAGTATTTGCTGGTCGAGTGCGGGGATCAACAGCCAAGGACCCTGGCCAACGCATTTCGAACTCCGGTTTCTTTGCAGACCAATAATCTGCTGGGCGCCGCATTGGATAGTCTGGATACGCACCTGGGGCATTTAGATGGTGCTTATGGCGCACACCTGGAACGCTCCCAGATGAGTGTGAATGGTGAATTAGCCCTTGCCAGCGTACCCAATATGAACGCTGATGATATCTCTAAGTGGGCGGCGGAAAAGGTCCTGGCGTGATCGATCATGTTGTGATGCGGTTTGATGCGCCTTTGATGAGCTTTGGCGGGGTCATGGTGGACAACATCGGGGTGACCGATGATTGGCCTTGTGCTTCCATGCTTACCGGCCTGATTGGAAATGCGCTGGGTTATCGGCGCACGGAGGCGGAAAAGCTGCAACGCCTGCAGGATCATCTGATTTTCTCGTGCCGTGCGGATCGCCAGGGGCAGCGCCTGGTGGATTTTCAGACGGTTGATCTGAACAAGAATGATCGGGGGTGGACAACATCCGGCGAAGCACAGGGGCGTAGTGGTGGCGCTAATACCTACGACAATCCCCATCTGCGTTATCGTTACTTTTGGGCAGACCGGGTACTTACCGTAGCCCTGCGGGTGGAGCCGGAAGGTGGCAGTGAAGATGCCCGGGGTATTGCCGCGGCGCTGACTGATCCGGCCCGACCGTTGTTTCTGGGACGTAAGACCTGTCTGCCGTCAGCACCCTTGTTGTTGGGCATTGTTCGGGCAGACAGCAGCGTAGACGCTCTCAGACAGGTTCCGATCAGCCCATATGCCTCCGCGCAGCCTCATGCCGTGATGACCACGGAGACCAACCCCTACATGAACATCTGGCGTACGCAAAACATTTCCGGCAGGCGAAACTGGCGTTCAGGGGTACATGGTGGGCAGCAGCTCTGGTTTGAAGGCTACGTTGATGATCCT
>JANQMF010000209.1 GCA_028280225.1 Pseudomonadales bacterium
CTTAAGACTGCATTCAGCAGCAGCACCCCCTGGCTGGCCCAGGGTTTCAGGCAACCCCTTTGTCCGCCCGACAATTGCCGGGATTGCGGTAGATCCAGATCCGTATCAATTTCCTTAAATATATTGATCAACGAAGGTGGCAAGGGGGTCCCGGGTTGTACCGAAAAACACAGCCCATGCGCCTGGTTGGCACCGTGATAGGGATCCTGGCCAATGATGACAACCTTAACCTGATCCACCGGTGTCAGGTCCAGGGCGGCAAACATTTGTCCCCCGGGTGGGTAAATTCGTTTGCCCTTGCGCTTCTCCTGGCGTAAAAACTGACTCAGAGCCTGCATATAGGGTTGTTCAAATTCTTCCCCCACCAGGGCTTTCCAGGAATCTTCCAGCTTCAGTCGCGTTTGTTCCGGTTGATCTGTTTTGGCTTGGTGTGGGTTTTCAACCATTGGGGGGCTCCGTTATTGTGGCCGCATTAACGGGAACAGCACAACATCCCGGATGGATGGAGAATTGGTCAGCAACATTACCAGGCGGTCAATGCCTAATCCCTCACCGGCGGTGGGCGGCAAGCCGTATTCCAGCGCATCCACATAGTCCTGATCAAAGTGCATGGCTTCATCATCTCCGGTGCTTTTCAGATCAGCCTGGGCCTGGAAGCGCTGGGCCTGATCAATGGGATCGTTCAACTCAGAAAAGCCGTTGGCATATTCCCGCCCACCAATAAACAGTTCAAACCGGTCCGTCACCATTGGATTATCATCATTGCGGCGAGCCAGCGGGGAAACTTCCGCCGGATATTCGGTAATGTAGGTCGGTTGCTCCAGGCGGCTTTCCACCTGAGCTTCGAATACCTCCATCTGCAATTTGCCCACTCCCCAATGGGGTTCTACCGTCAAGTTCAGTTGCGTGAGTTTGTCAGCCAGGGCCGTGGGTGAGTCCACCTCCTGTTCGCTCATGCCCGTGTAGCGGCAAATCGACTCCACCATGGTCATCCGCGCCGGTGGCTGACTCATGTCCAGCGACAGGCCCTGGTAGTCCAGCACCGTATCACCCAACACGTCCTTGCATAACACCATGAGCAGCTCGTCGGTTAATGCCATTAAATCGCGATAATCCGCATATGCCTGGTAAAACTCAAGCATCGTGAATTCCGGATTGTGGCGTGTAGACAAACCCTCGTTGCGAAAGTTGCGGTTAATTTCGAAAACCCGCTCAAAACCACCCACGACCAGACGCTTTAAAAACAGCTCCGGTGCAACCCGCAGGTACAGTTCCATGTCCAGGGAGTTGTGATAAGTCTCGAAAGGTCTGGCCGTGGCGCCCCCGGGAATGGTGTGCATCATCGGTGTTTCCACTTCCAGGTAACCCAATTGGTTGAAATAGTCCCGAATGCGTTGAATGATTTGTGAACGGGTGCGGAACAAAGAGCGGGTGGACTCGTTCATGATCAGGTCCAGGTAACGCCGGCGGTAACGGATTTCCTGGTCGGTGACGCCGTGGAACTTTTCAGGAAGCGGCCGCAGGGTTTTGTTTAACAGCACAATCTCCTGTGCATTTACCGTAAGCTCCCCCTTATTGGTGCGCATCATGACCCCCTGAACACCCACCAGATCACCAATGTCCCAAAGCTTGTTAAACTGCTCGTAAACCTCTTCACCCACGGTGTTTTTGGCCAGATAACATTGTATGCGGCCGGAAACATCCTGCAGGGTAATAAAACTGGCTTTGCCCATTACCCGCCGCAACATAACCCTGCCGGCTACCTTCACAGGGATACTGCGTTCTTCTAACTGGCCTTTGTCCGCATCAGCATAGGTCTCGTGCAGCGTGCCTGCATAACTGTCGCGTTGGAAGTTATTGACGTAGGTGCCCGCACTTTCCAACCAGGCCTGCATCTTGGCCTTGCGTATTTGCAACAAATCCCGCTCTTCGCTCATCTTATAATCCCGCCTTCAGCGTGGCTTCAATAAAGGTATCCAGGTCCCCATCCAATACACTGGTTGGGTGAGTTGATTCCACCTGGGTCCGCAGATCTTTTACCCGAGACTGATCCAATACGTAAGAGCGGATTTGGCTCCCCCAGCCGATGTCTGCCTTGGCATCTTCAATAGCCTGCTGTTCAGCGCGCCGACTTTGCAGCTCCAATTCATACAGCTTGGCACGCAGTTGCTGATAAGCACGGTCCTTATTCTGGTGCTGGGAGCGCTCGCTCTGGCATTGGACTACCGTATTGGTGGGCAAGTGGGTAAGGCGCACCGCGGAGTCTGTCCGGTTGACGTGTTGTCCACCGGCACCACTGGCGCGATAGGTGTCGACCCGCACATCCGCCGGGTTAATCTCAATATCAATGTTATCGTCTATCTGCGGCGAGACAAAAACCGAGGCAAAACTGGTATGGCGCCGGTTGCCGGAATCGAAGGGTGATTTACGCACCAGGCGGTGGACGCCGGTTTCCGTGCGCAGCCAGCCGTAGGCAAATTCGCCGTTGATCTGCACCGTTGCACTCTTGATGCCAGCCACCTCCCCGGGGCTGAGCTCTGTTACCGTGCTGCCAAAACCCTTTTTTTCCGCCCAGCGCAGGTACATGCGCAACAGCATATCCGCCCAATCCTGGGCTTCGGTGCCGCCGGATCCGGACTGTATCTCAAGATAGGCGTTGGTATTGTCCATTTCACCCTGAAACATGCGGCGAAACTCCAGGCCCGCAAGTCGCGTATCCAAACCCTCAAGCTCAACCAGCACCTCTGCCAGGGCTGCTTCATCACCTTCATCATTGGCCAGTTCCGCCAAATCAGCATAGTCTGAAAGCGCCTCAGCAAATTCTCCAAGTACCGAAACAACTTGTTCCAGTTCTACCCGTTCGCGGCCAAGTTGCTGAGCGCGCTCCGGATCATCCCATACTGCGCCGTCCGCCAGCTCAAGTTCAACCTCCTCCAATCTTTGGCTTTTTTCCGCAAAGTCAAAGATACCCCCGAAGGGCCACTTCCCGTTCACTCAGGGCTTTAATGGTTTCACGAACCGCGGTAATTTCAGCCATCTTGCTAGTCACTCGACAATGGTTGGAGATCGGATTTTCCGCTGAAGGTACTCAGCGAAACCGCCTAGTTTAAGGCAACGGTTCCAAGTACTCCACTATCAGCTGCAATGTGGGCCACTCACCATAGTGATTAACATCCAACCGATACACGGCACGCACCCGGCGGGTTGACTGGGGTAAAGGCTGTTGACGGAAGGCGATGGCATCAACTACCCCACCGTCCAGTTTAAGCGCCATTTTCAGGTGCTGCTCACCAACAACCCGCTGGCTGACCAAGGCAAATTCACCGTGGAAACTGGGTTCCGGGAAGCCATTGCCCCATGGACCGGCATTCGCAATTAACTGGGCCACTTCCAGGTTCATATCAGCAACACCCAGTTCACCATCCGTGACGATTTGTGCGCTAAACATCGCGCTATCGGTAGCCCCGCGGACCGCTTTGTCAAAAATGACTTTGAAGCGTTGCAGATGCACCCGCTTGATACTCAAACCCGCCGCCATGGCATGTCCGCCAAATTTGATCAGCAACCCCGGGTGTGTTGTGGCAATACCATCAAGGACATCGCGAATATGTAATCCGTCAATGCTGCGTGCCGAACCCTTAAGCTCGTCCGGTGCACCGTCCCCGGCATCTGCGAAGGCAATTACCGGCCGGTGGAACTTTTCCCGCAACCGCCCCGCGACGATGCCAACCACACCCTGATGAAAACTCTCGTGGTAGGTGACCAGGCCCACTAAGTTGTCATCCGCCTGATGGGCAGCCAACATCAGTTCCGCATCTCCCACCATAGCCTGTTCCAATTGACGACGGGTCTTATTCAACTCGTCCAACGCGGTGGCCAGGGAACGCGCCTGCTTCAATTCCGTTGCCAGCAGGCATTGGATGCCGATGCTCATGTCCTCCAGGCGGCCCGCCGCATTCAGTCTGGGGCCCAGGGCAAACCCCAGATCCTGGGCGGTTAGCCGCGCCAGCGGCCGCTTGCTGATTTCAGCCAGCGCCTTGATACCGGGCAGACAATATCCGGCCCGCATCCGGGCCACACCCTGGTGCACCAGGACCCGGTTGTTGCTGTCCAGGGGCACAACGTCGGCCACCGTGCCCAGGGCAACCAAATCCAGATAACGGGCTAAATTTGGTGCCTGGCGTTGTTCGTTGAACCATCCCCGCCGGCGCAGTTCTCCACGCAACTGGCCCAGCAGATAATAGGCTACCCCCACACCAGCCAGGTTGCGGCTGCCAAAGGCGGCACCGGGAATATTCGGATTAACAATGGCATAAGCCCCGGGCAGTTTCTCACCGGGCAAGTGGTGATCCGTGACAATCACATCAATCCCAGCCTGTTGGGCCCGTTCCACGCCTGCGTGACTGGAAATGCCGTTGTCCACGGTCACGATAATGTCGGGAGATTGTTGTTCCGCGAGCGCAACAATTTCCGCGGACAAACCGTAACCATATTCAAACCGGTTGGGTACCAGATAGCTCACCCGTTGGCTGCCCAGAGCCTGTAAGACAAGCATGCACAGGGCAACCGAAGTGGCACCATCCGCGTCAAAATCACCAACAATGAGTATGTGCTCGTTTTGCGCCACGGCATCCGCCAGCCGGGTAGCCGCTTTTTCGATGTCGGGCATATTCACCGGAGACAGCAGCCGGGTAAGGCTTCTTTCCACTTGTACCGTGTCGGTCACACCCCGGGCGGCATAGATACGGCGTAGAACCCGGGGTTGGATGTCGAGGGGAGCGTCAGGGACCGGGCGGGTGAGAATCTCCACTTAAAACTCCTTCCACCCGAGACGTTGCCTTGGGCCCCGCCATACCGGCGGCATCTCCTCCAAGCCACAAATGATGCCTGCATCCTGGTCCGGAATTTTTGCTGGCAGGCGCACTAGTCCAGGTTTTCGACCCGAATACGCGCCACCGGGCCCGATACCTGCTCCAATGCCTGTACTTCATCCAGGGCCGCGACTATTTTGCTCTCCAACACCCGGTGGGTCAGCATGACAATGGAGACCACATCCTGACCGGCACCCGGCTCCTTTTGAATGGCGGCATCGATACTGATGCCATGCCGGGATAACGCCTCGGTGACCTTGGCGAAAACGCCGGGCTCATCGCGCGTAGGAATTCGAATGTAATGTCCGGTGTTAACCTGCTCCAGGGGCAAAATGACCTTAAGCTGACCATCGTGACGGGCTGTAGAAGGTATGGCCTCACCGGATAGGGATTGAAGTTCCCCAGCCGTGGCCACCACATCTGCAAGCACTGCAGATGCCGTTGCCGCACCACCGGCACCCGGGCCACTGAATAAAGTGTCTCCCGCCGAGTCGGATTTAACCAAAACCGCATTCAGCACCCCGTCCACATTCGCCAGCAGCTGATGTTTGGGTACCAGTGCCGGATGTACCCGGGCCTCTAACCCATCGGCGGTTTGCCGGGCAATCCCCAGATGCTTGATCTTATAACCCAACTCATCCGCGTAACGGATATCTTCTGCGGTGATCGCGGTTATACCTTCCACGTGCAAGGCTGAAAAGTCGAATGTGGTGTCAAAAGCCAGGGCTAACAGTATGGTCAGCTTGTGCGCAGCGTCCACCCCGTCAATGTCGAAACCCGGGTCCGCTTCGGCATACCCCAGGCTTTGCGCCGTACTCAGGGCGTCGGCAAATTGTGCACCGTCATTCTGCATGGCGGTAAGAATGTAGTTACAGGTGCCGTTGATGATCCCCACCACATGTTCAAACTGGTTGGCAACCAGGCCCTGCTGAATGGCGGATATGATTGGAATAGCACCGGCAACCGCCGCCTCAAACCGCAAGGGGATACGGCTGTTGCTGGCGAATAATTGATTGCCGTAGTTGGCAATAACCGCTTTGTTAGCGGTAACCACCGGCTTGCCGGCGCCAAGGGCGGACTGGATCAGTTCCCTGGCTGCGGTTTCACCGCCAATTAATTCCACAATGATGTCCACTTCAGGATCTTCCACCAGATCCTGCAGCTGATCCGAGAAAACCGCCCCCAGGAGATCAACATCCGGTTTTAAGCTGCGGCTGGCTATGCGTTTAACAGCCAGCGAGAAGCCGCTACGGCGCCCGATGGCTTCACCATTTTCCTGTAGGATCTGCAACACACCCTGCGCAACAGTCCCCAGTCCGGCGATGCCGAGACCAATTTCTTTCACTCGTGTTCCCAAAGTTAATGCGTACCGTCCGGTACGCCAAATGTGCGCGCTATTCTACAGACCTACCGCCTGAGCCAACTGGGCTGCCGGCATATAGCCCGGCAGCAACCGGCCATCCTCAGTAACAATTGCCGGTGTTCCGGTAACGCCGATCTGCTGTCCCAACTGATATTGAGACGCCACCGGGTTGGAGCACTCCTTGCTTGGGATGTTCAGGCCGGATTTAAGGGCTGTGATCGCGTCGTTCGGATTTTCCGCGCACCATGCGGAAACAATTTTTGCATAGGTAGGGGTGCCCAATCCACCACGGGGATAAGCCAAATAACGCACCTCGATGCCCAGGGCGTTTAACTCAGCCATTTCCTGATGCAGTTTCCGGCAATAGCTGCAATCCACGTCCGTAAATACGCTGACATAGGTTTTAGTTTGACCTGCCGGAGAAAAGACCACCATATCGTCCGCCGGTTGCATGTCCATAAGCCGTTTGCGTTTCATCGCCCGGCGGTTTTCCGCATAGTTAACAATCTGGCCGTTCGCAATGCTGAACAGGTCTCCGGAAAATAAGTGTTTACCTTCTTTTGTACCATACAGGGTTTGGCCGTTTGACAATTCCAGCAAATAAAAGCCCGGCAATTCAGCCTCGGTAACGGCCTCAATCCCCAGGTTGGGAATGGTTTGCTTAAGCTGCTGCAACAGCGCTTCACTGCCCTTGGGATAATGGTCCGCCGGTTCAGCCCACCCGGGACTTACCGACAACAGCGTTAAGACAATGGCGGTCAGCGCCTGCTTCATTGATATCCGTTGGGGATTTGTTTTCCACCGGAGAATTGTTGCCCACCGGGGCGTTGCGGGCATACCGGTGATCCGCTGGGTACCGGTTGGCGTGCAGGGTTTAGAATATGTGTTCACTACAGGTCCTGTATCTACTTGGAAAACATTTTAACGTGGGTTAGACCGTGAGATTGGGCATAAGGTCCAAATTTAGTCAGTCAACCTCGGGGATGATGCGTCTCAACAAGAGACTTTAGCCGATGATTGGCAACATGGGTATAGATCTGGGTGGTGGATAAGTCACTGTGTCCCAACATCATTTGTACCGCGCGTAAATCCGCACCATTATCCACCAAATGCGTGGCAAAGGCATGGCGCAGGGTGTGAGGAGATATATCCTGACTGATCCCAGCCCCGGCGGCATACCGTTTGACCGCGTACCAGAAAGTTTGCCGGGTCATCTGCCGGCCGCGCCGGCTGGGAAACAATACCGCCCCTTCGCCGGCCAATAATTCACTTCGTCCAGTCTCAACAAACTTTACCAGCCATTGAATGGCGCTCTCCCCCATGGGTACCAGCCGCTCCTTATTCCCCTTGCCAACAACCCGGACCACACCCTGCCGCAGGTTAACCTGGTTCACCTGCAAACTGATAAGTTCACTTATACGCAATCCACTTGCATATAAAAGTTCCAGCATCGCCCGATCCCGCAGCCCTATGGCAGTGTCTGTATCCGGCGCCTGCAACAGGTCCTCAACCTGCTCGGGACTCATGGATTTAGGCAACGGGCGGCCCAGCTTCGGCTGATCCAGTTGAGCAGTGGGGTCCTCCTCAATATGGCCATGGAGCACCTGGTGACGATAAAAGCCACGTAATGCACTCAACCAGCGCGCGGCGCTGCGCGCCCCAACCCCAGCTTCAAAGCGATGGGACAAACACTCGGTCAAGTCGAGGTAAGTGGCCTGGCTGAGGGTTTTGCCCCGGCTCGCCAGCCATGCCGATGCCTGGCTCAGATCCCGCCGGTAAGCCTGCAACGTATTTTCGCTGAGCCCGCGCTCAAGCCACAATGCGTCCAGATAACGCTGGATATCGGGATTGGTGTTCAACATCGTCAGTGTCAGCCGGTCACAATGCGTCACTATTTAACCTCAATTTGCGGATGACCAAAATGCCTGGATTCTGGCCGCAATACATACAGCCGGTGCAAAAGAAGGGCATCTGACCGCCGGTGACGTGACGGTACGGCAGAGGCGGCGCATTTTGACCGCTTGTGACGGAATGCGGCAAACACAATACCCCATACCACAGCCCGCCGGGTGTTTTGCTGCCCGGCCCGCCCTGAATGTAACTTATTGATAAATAAGCACTATTTTTTAGATTTGGGGATAATTTGGAAAAATCCGCGATATTGGCACGTAGTCTGCATTATATCCAGCAAGCTTCAGCGTAGTATGCCAACGTCCCCTCAAGGTAGCTTGAAGCACATCAGGTAATTGGACGTCTCTCCCAATTATCTGACCAGCTTGCTAGGTTAATCCCCTCCCTCTCTCTCCCAAACCTAGCAAGCTGGCTCCCCTCTCCAGCCTCGTTCCAAGCCCGGTTATGGGGCCGCCAGGACTTTGGTATGCGCTAAGTCACCGCGTAGAGTGGCAGAGCTGGGCCTAACACTGGGCCTAACGCTGGTTAACCTTTTCCTTGATCCTTGCCGATCGGCCGGAACGTTCGCGCAGATAGTACAGCTTGGCCTTACGTACGTCGCCGCGGCGTTTGACCTCAATGCCGGCAATCAGCGGACTGTGGGCCTGAAATGTTCGTTCCACACCAACACCGTGAGAAATTTTGCGCACGATAAATGAAGAATTCACCCCACGATTACGCTTGCTGATGACTACACCTTCATAAGCTTGCAAGCGTTCCCGGTTACCCTCTTTAACGCGCACTTGCACGCTGACGGTATCGCCGGGGCCAAATTCAGGCATATCCTGATTTATCTGGGCATTTTCCAGTTGCTCAATAATTTTGTTTTTTCGCATTGCTAGCCTCATTTTCAAAGCAATCTACCAATAACTTTCGATCTTCAGCAGAAAACACCCTGCAAGTGAGCATTTCCGGCCTGCGTTCGAAAGTCCTGCGTAACGCCTCCCGGCGTCTGTAACGCTGAATCCGGCCGTGATCCCCGGACAACAGCACTGCAGGGACCGGCAAATCCACCGTATTCTCGGGGCGCGTATATTGAGGGTATTCGAGCGTTCCATCAAGATGAGATTCATCAATTATTGACCGGCTGTTGCCCAAAACACCGGGAATCTGCCGCGCAATGGCGTCTATGACCGTCATTGCAGGGAGTTCGCCGCCGCTGACCACAAAATCCCCGATGGACCACTGTTCGTCAACGTAGCGTTGGATAAACCGCTCATCAACACCTTCGTAACGTCCGCAGACAAATATAAGACTGTCTAACCCGGCACCGGCCTGGGCTGTGGTTTGATCAAATACCCGCCCCTGAGGGCTCAACAAAACCACCGGCGCCCGGCCGGGGGCTTGACGTTGTGCTGCGGATACGGCCGCAGCCAGCGGTTCCGCCTGCATGACCATGCCTGCCCCGCCGCCAAAGGGGCGATCATCAACAGATTGGTATTTGTCCCGGGCAAAGTCCCGGGGATTGACAAACTCCAGATGCAACCGGCCTTCAGCTATACCCCGGGCCACCACCCCGGAGGTGGTCAGGCCGGCAAAAAGCTCCGGCAGGACACTGATCACGCCAATCCACATATCACGCTCCCTTAACCGTTACGTCCAGTCGCGTTGCCAATCTACAATAATGACTCGCCTGGCCAGATCAACTTCAATCACGTGTTGTGCCGAAAACGGCACCAGCAGCTCTGCCTGAGCATCCTTGTTGTTCCCGGTGCGCACACACAGAACATCGTGGGCGCCGGTTTCCAGCAGGTGGCTGACCTGACCCAAGGCATCAGCTTGGGTGTTGAAGACCTCACATCCCACTAAATCCCGCCAGTAATATTCGTCTTGTGACCCAAGATCCGGCAGATCCTGTGCCCGGATGCCAATCCAGGCGCCCCGAAGCTCGCCGGCCTGTTCTGGGGTATCCACACCCTCAAGCTTTGCAATCACCCCTTTTTTGTGACGCTTCAGGTGAACTTCACCAACCGGTGCCCAATCGGATTGCGCCGCGGCGCGTACGCGCCACCGGGTGTAGTGCAATAGATTTTCCGGGGGATCGGTAAAGGAACGGACATGAACCCAACCCTTAACTCCATAGCTGCCGGCAATTCTGGCCACGACAACTATGTCCGGGGTCATGTGTGCAGCTTGGGCGTAATTTATTCCGCTACAGCTTCAGCGGCGGGTGCCTCGGCGGTTTGAGCCTGCCGGGCCTGTTTAAGCAGTTTTTTGACCACATCAGACGGCTGAGCACCCACAGACAGCCAGTAATCCGCGCGGTCAAGATCTACCCGCAGACCCTCGGCACGGCCTTGGGCAACCGGGTTGTAGAACCCCAGGCGCTCGATAAAACGACCGTCCCGGGACCGTGCCCGGTCAGCAACGGTAATGTGGTAGAACGGATTCTTTTTTGAACCATGTCGTGCGAGACGGATCGTAACCATGAATATATTTCACAAGCTTAAATTTTTAAGGCGCCGTATTTTATAGAAAACGGCGGCTGACGCAAGGCACTTATCGCCGCGGCATGCCCGGCGGCGCCTTCATATTCTGCATGCCCTGCATACCCCGCATCAGCTTTTGCATACCACCTTTTTTAGTGACCTTTTTCATCATCTTTTGCATCTGTTTATGCTGCTTGAGCAACCGGTTGACGTCCGGCACCTCGGTACCACTGCCCTTGGCAATCCGTTGCTTGCGGGAGCCGTTGATAATATCCGGAAATTGGCGCTCGTGAGGTGTCATGGAATCGATGATCACACCCATGCGTTTGAATTGACCGTCGTCAAGCTGATTCTGAGCCGCCTGGGGGAGCTGATTCATTCCCGGCATTTTGTCCAACATGCTGGATATGCCACCCATATTTGCCATTTGATCCAGTTGATCGCGGAAATCTTCCAGGTCAAATTTCTTGCCCCGCTGGATTTTCTTGGCCAGCCGTTGGGCCTTTTGTTTATCGACCTTGCGCTCAGCTTCCTCAATAAGGGTGAGCATATCGCCCATACCCAATATCCGGGATGCCAGCCGGTCCGGGAAAAAAGGTTCCAGGGCATCCGACTTTTCCCCCATACCCAGAAATTTGATGGGTTTACCGGTGATGGCCCGCACGCTCAAGGCAGCCCCGCCTCTGGCATCACCGTCTGCCTTGGCCAGAACCACCCCGGTCAAGTTCAGGGCATCATTAAATGCCTTGGCAGTATTGGCAGCATCCTGGCCGGTCATGGCATCGACGACAAATAACGTTTCCTTGGGTTGTAAGGCTGCCTGCAGGCTGCTGATTTCCGCCATCATATCTTCATCCACCGCAAGACGACCCGCGGTGTCGACAATCAGTACGTCCGCAAACTGCTTTTTGGCTTCCGCCACCGCCCGCTCAGCAATAGCCAGGGGTGCCTCGTCGCTGCTGGACGGAATAAACTGGGCTTGCACCTCGCCCGCCAGGGTCTGTAGCTGGGTAATCGCCGCCGGCCGGTAAACGTCAGCGCTGACCACCGCAACCTTTTTCTTCTCCCGCTCTTGCAGGTACCGGGCTAATTTAGCAACGGTTGTGGTCTTACCCGCCCCCTGCAGGCCAGCCATAAGCACAATCACCGGGGGTGCCGCTGCCAGATCCAGCGCGCTGTTTTCTTCTCCCATGGTGTGCACTAATTCCCCGTGCACAATTTTCACAAATTGTTCGCCGGGATTCAGCGCGTTGGAGATCACCTGGCCAATGGCTTTCTCCTTGACCTGGTCGATAAAGGACTTGACCACCGGCAGTGCCACGTCGGCTTCAAGCAGCGCCATGCGCACATCGCGAAGGGCAGCACTGACGTTTTCCTCGGACAGGCGCGAACGCCCGGAAATGCTGCGCAGGGTATCGGTTAAGCGGTCGGACAGATTTTCAAACATAGTCGCAGGGTGTGGAAATGAGATCAAACTATTATAGCCCTTCCAGGGCATGAACTCTTCAACAACTGTAGGGGTTGTGCGAAACTTTGCGCTACCCAACAAGGCCCATCAAACCCTATGAGCTTGCCCCACCTGGACTGTGATCCAAGCCAGACCATTGTGCAGCAACACCGCTGGGCAAAGAAACAAGCCAATTCTGTTAGCACTTTTTGTTCTCCGGCATGGTAGCCACGCTTGGCATTGTTGCCCTTGGGTGTTACGCCTACGGCCTTTATTTGAGTTGGAAACGGCTGAACGACACCCGCAAGAGTGATCTGGTCGGTCCTCAGGCCGGCGAGCGGGTCATTGCCGTACTTACCCTGATTGCCTTGATCAGCCACAGTATCGTCTGCTACGGCCTGCTGTTTACCCAGCAGGGTTTTGACCTCAGCCTGGTAACGGTAAGCAACGTCGTCGCCCTGATCATGCTGTGGGTTGTGGCCCTGGCGAACCTGCGTATCCCCGTCGCAAACCTATATCTGTTTTTGTTCCCCATAGCAGCCCTTACGCTGGTTGCGGGCCTGACCACTTCCCCCAGCGGAGAAATAGATGACTTCACTCTACCTCTGGTCATCCATATCCTGCTGTCCCTGGCCGCCTACAGCACCCTGATGATGGCTGCCTGCCAATCGGGATTAGTGGCTATCCAGGAACGCCAGCTAAAAAGCCATACCATGGGTCTGAACCATATCCTGCCACCCCTGGAATCCATGGAGCGTTTGTTGTGGACCATGTTGTGGGTGGGTATGGTATTGCTTACCGCGGCGATCCTGAGCGGTTTCCTCTTCCTTGAGGACATGTTTGCCCAAAGAGTGGTGCATCATACGGTGCTGACCTCACTGTCCTGGTTTGTTTACCTGTTTTTTATCGCCGGACGTTATTTATTCGGCTGGCGCGGCCGCACCGCGGTGCGCTGGACATTAACGGCATTTGGTTTGCTGGTGCTGGGATACTTCGGCAGTAAGTTTGTGCTGGAATACGTAGTCAGCTGATGAGCCTGGACGATTTTCCGCTGTGGACGTTGTTTGCCAGCATCGTTTTTCTGACCGCTCTGTCCGCATTTTTTTCCGGTACCGAAACCGCCATGATGGCGCTGAATCGTTATCGGCTGAGGCATCTGGTTAAGGAAAAACACCGCGGCGCACGCAAGGCCAACCGGATGCTGCGCCGGCCCGACAGGCTGCTTGGGGTTATTCTGGTGGGGAATAACCTGGTCAACTTTACCGCCGCCACCATCGCCACGATTATCGGCATGCGGATGTTCGGCGATACCGGTGTGCTCCTGGCACCCTGGGTCCTGACCTTTACCTTTCTGATATTTGCCGAGGTTGCCCCCAAGACGGTTGCCGCCCAACGCCAGGAAGGCTGGGCTTTTTCAGCGGTATTTGCCCTGGAGCCGTTGCAGAAGCTTTTTTCGCCCGCGGTTGTGGTCGTGAACTGGTTGAGCAATGCCCTGGTACGTCCCTTTGTACCGCATGCGGACGACCACAACGACCACCTGTCAACCGAGGAGTTGCGCACCGTGGTGAACGAAGGCGCCATGTCCGTGGGGGAACGGCAACATATGATGGTGCGCCTGCTGGATCTGGAAAGTGTCTCGGTCAATGACATCATGGTACCGCGCAGCGAAATTGTCGGGATAGATATAGACGATGAAATCGGCAACATTATCAATTTTGCGGCAAACAGCCAGCATACGCTGTTGCCGGTTTATAAAGACAATATCAACAACGTTCTGGGCATCCTGCACCTGCGGCGGCTGGCACGCCTGTTGCACGCAGATACCTTTAACAAGGCGGATATCATGCAACTGACCCGCGAACCCTACTATGTTCCGGAAGCCACACCGCTGGATACCCAGCTACAGAATTTTCAAAAAGAAAAACAGCGCATTGCCCTGGTGGTGGACGAGTACGGTGATGTTCAGGGGATTGTCACCCTCGAGGACATACTCGAGGAAATTGTTGGCGAATTTACCAGTGATTTTGCTTCCAGCATGCCGGAAATCCTGCCCCGGGAGGACGGATCTTACCTGATCGACGGAACTGCGGTATTGCGTGAAATAAACCGGGCCCTGCGTTGGGATCTGCCGACCAACGGCCCAAAAACCCTCAACGGCCTTGTCCTGGAACACTTAGAAACCATTCCGGAATCCAATTTGTGTCTGCAAATTTCCAACTATCAGATTGAAACATTGCAGATCAACGACAACATGATCAAAAACATGAAAATTCGCGCCGTTGATCCCGAAGAAGAAGCCGAAAGATGATCAACCGGAGGTGCCCCGGGCCTGAAGCCACCCCCGGTAAGCAGCGGCTTACCCTGCCGTCCAGCGCCGATTCATTGCCGACACAATGGCATACAAGCTGGCGGTGATGGTATTGCGGCTGATGCCGATACCAAAACAGCGGCTGTCATCTTCATTCTGCAGGGCCAATATACACATGGCCTTGGCATCCGACCCTGTGCCCATGGCGTGCTCATGATAGTCCGCAACCGCCAGCGGCTCGTTTAAGGTTTCTTCCAGGGCGTTGACAAAGGCTTCAATCGGACCTGTCCCCTCACCGTCAACAGTGACCACATTTTCAGACACCCTGATCTTGGCCACACAGCGCTGGTCCTGTTCTTTACCGCTGAGCAGATCATAACTTTCCAACTTGTAGGGGCCGGGGGTATCCGAGTAAACGCTAATCAGGTGATCGTAAATTTCATCGGTTTTGACTTCCCGGTCTAACTGCTCGGTGAGTTTCTGCACCTCAGTGCTGAACTCCACCAGTATGTCCCGGGGCAAGATGACACCGTAGTGTTCTTCCAACAGAAAACCTATGCCACCTTTGCCGGATTGACTGTTGACCCGCACTGTCTCCTTATAGGAACTGCCGACATCCGCCGGGTCGATGGGTAAATAAGGCACTTCCCACTCTTCAAACCTGACCGCGGACATGCCTTTTTTGATGGCATCCTGGTGGGATCCGGAAAAGGCGGTGAAGACTAATTCTCCGGCATAAGGATGCCGTTCCGGCACTGCTAATTTGTTCACCGACTCAACAGTTTGTCTGATTTTTGGCATGGCACGAAAATCCAGGGAGGGATCTACTCCCTGGCTGAACAGGTTCATGGCCACGGTGACAATGTCACAGTTACCCGTGCGCTCACCATTGCCGAATAACGTCCCCTCAACCCGCTGGGCGCCGGCCATTAAACCCAGCTCCGTGGCCGCCACCCCGGTACCCCGGTCGTTATGAGTGTGCAGACTGATCACCGCACTGTCGCGGCGCGGGAAATGGCGGCAAAACCACTCAATCTGATCGGCGTAGATATTGGGTGTCGACATTTCAACAGTGGAAGGCAAATTAATGGTCATTGGATCTTCCGGGGAGGCACCCCAGGTATCCGCCACCGCGGTACAGATATCCACGGCAAAGTCCAGCTCGGTACCGGTGAAGCTTTCCGGAGAGTATTCAAAGGTCACATCCGCATCAAAACCGGCAAGACCGTCTTTAACAATTTGTGTGCCTTGCACCGCAAGATCGATGATGCCCTGACGATCCATACCAAAGACAACCCGGCGCTGCAGTTCCGACGTTGAGTTGTACAGATGAAAAATGACACTGGGGGCACCCTGTAAGGCCTCGACGGTTCGTTCGATCAGTTCTTCCCTGGCCTGGCACAAGACCTGAATACTGACGCCTTCCGGGATCCGTTGTTCATCGATAATACGCCGGATAAAATCGAAGTCCGGCTGGGAGGCGGCGGGAAAACCCACTTCAATTTCCGCAAAGCCAATCTCCAGCAACAAATCCCACAGGCGCAACTTTTCATCAACGTTCATGGGGTCAATCAGCGCCTGGTTACCGTCCCGCAAATCCACACTGCACCATCGAGGTGCTTGCCTGAGTACTGTGCCCGGCCATTGCCGGTCGGGTAACTGAATGGGCGTAAACGGCTTATATTTGCCATACGGCATGGCGCCCGCCGCGCGTCCTGATATGTGCTGCTTATTCATCGCACTTTCCTTCGTCTTTGTCATTCGTTTGTTCTGTTGCCAGCAACGATACAAGAAGTAGCTTGCTGACAGGTGCCAAGATAGGGCATCTAACCCGGTTGAGGGTTGGACGATAACTTGGTTTTGGGTGGGTACAAACCCTGGTGTTTAAATATTTTGCCGGGTAACCGGCAGCAGCAGGCCCGCCGCCAGAACAGGCAGCAGTGATAGAGAAAAAAGCGTGTAGATACTCTTTTTCATGGTGGGCGAACTATAGTCTGCGTTACTTAATTTGCCAAGCCCCGATTCCCAGCCTTGTGACCCTTATCTTCTACCCGTTCCTGCTTGTGGACCCTTATTGCCCAGTCTATTCCCTGTAAGTCTATCCCTCAGGCTTTTCAGGCACCTTGTTTGCAACCTACAGGGTGACGGTGACCGAGGCTGCCACGTGAGTTGCCAGTTTGCGCGCCTGGTCTATGTTCTCGGCCAGGGCAAGGGCCACCCCCATCCGGCGTTCCCCCTCAACTTCCGGTTTGCCGAATAAACGTAACTGAGTATGGGGTTGCGCCAGCGCAGTGTGCAGATTGCCGAAACTGATCTGGTTGGATTCTCCCTGCGCCATAATCACGGCGGATGCCCCGGGACCATGGCTGACAATCCGTGGTACCGGCAGACCCAGGATGGCACGGGCATGCAGAGCAAATTCGCTCAAATCCTGACTGATCATGGTTACCATCCCCGTATCATGAGGCCGTGGGCTGAGTTCGCTGAAATAGATCTGGTCACCCTTGATAAAAAATTCCACCCCAAACAGCCCATATCCTCCCAGGGAATCGGTGACCTGGGCGGCAATGTGCTGACAGGCGGACAACGCCTGGTCACTCATCGGCTGTGGCTGCCAGGATTCCTGATAGTCCCCACCTTCCTGACGATGACCAATAGGTTCACAAAAGACAACACCATCGACGGTTTGTACGGTAAGTAAGGTGATCTCGTAGTCAAAGTCGACAAATCCCTCGACGATGACTTTCTCCCCCGCACCACGGGCACCCGCGTGGGCGTATTGCCACGCGGGGTCAATATCCACCTCGCTACGGACCGTCGACTGGCCTTTACCGGAACTGGACATCACCGGTTTGACCACACAGGGAATACCTACCGCTTCGATCGCCTGGCGATATTCAGTTTCGTCCGCCGCAAAACGGAAGGGTGAGGTCTTGATACCCAGTTCTTCCGCCACCAGCCGGCGTATGCCTTCCCGGTCCATGGTCAGGCGTGCAGCCCGGGCTGACGGAATAATGCGCCAGCCTTCCGCCTCCATATCCACCAGGGTCGGTGTGGCAATGGCTTCGATTTCAGGCACCACAAGGTCCGGTTGTTCCGCTTCGATAACGCCACGCAGGGCTGCCGGATCCAACATATTAACTACGTGGGCACGGTGCGCCACCTGCATGGCGGGTGCGTGGGGGTAACGGTCCACCGCAATAACCTCCACCCCCAGCCGTTGCAATTCGATGACCACTTCCTTGCCCAGTTCACCGCTGCCCAACATCATGACCTTGGTTGCGTTAGCGGCAAGCGGTGTGCCTATCTGCGGATTAACCCGCGTCTTATTCTCAGCCATCGTTGTCACCCCCTGCAAAGACCAAGCATCCATTGAAAAACTATTTCAGGTTGCGGCAACCCGATCCGCACCCTCCTGGGTTTGCAACTGAGCGCGGAAGCGCCGGGCGTTTTCGACGTAGTGCACCGCACCGGTGCGCAGTGCCATGCCCTGTTCTTCGGTTAACGTTCTGACAATATTTCCCGGTGAGCCCAGCACCATGGAATAGTCCGGAATTTCCTTGCCTTCGGTGATTAAGGCATTTGCACCAATTAAGCAGTTTTTGCCGATTTTTGCGCCATTGAGTACCACGGCATTAATGCCGATTAACGAACCCTCGCCAATCTCACAGCCGTGGAGCATCACCTTGTGGCCAATGGTGACATGGGCACCGATGTACAGGGGAAAACCCGGGTCCGTATGCAGCACCGCCCCATCCTGGACGTTGGAACCAACCCCTACCGTAATCAGTTCATTGTCACCCCGTAATACCGCGTTGAACCACACACTGGCATCCTGACACAGCATAACCTTACCCATTACCGCTGCGCTGTCTGCCACCCAATAGTCACCCTGGGCTTGGACACGCGCTTGCCCTAACTGATACAGCAAACCACTTTCTCCTTATTTTTGTACCAGCTTATAAATTGCTTATGCCGGATACAACTTGTTTACATCATGCGCCCCGGCGTGATCGTGTTCACAAAGTCATTACAGGGTCCACATATGTCCAGGCGGCAGCCTGCTGCATAGTGGTTGGGCAGTCAATGTAGTAGAAGTCACATGAAACATAAACTACCAGCGTTTGATGTACTGGTAGATCTTGCCCGCAATGACCCGGAACGGCTCGAGCGGCTGCGGCGCAAGCTCACATCCGACATCATCGAAAGTGCCCCAACCGAACAACGGCGGAAACGTCTGGCGGGCTTGCAGTTTCGTGTGGACATGGAGAGGAAAAAGGCACGCTCGCCGTTGCAAGCGACCATCAAGATCTCTGAGATGATGTGCCAGTCTCTGGCGGAACTGCACCGCTCAATGGTCACCCCCTTAAGCCCGGACACGGACCATCAGGAGATTCATCTGCAGGATACCGGCCTCACCCTGGCTGAGGCAAAACCCGGGGCCAAGGGTAATCGTCCACTTGATGCGGACAAACACCCCGCGGATGAACAAACCTGTCCGGGAGACAACAAGACCGGCAATGCCACCAGTAATATTGTGCCCTTTCCATCTGGAACTCCGTCTGGAAAAGACACCGATCACTAGCAGGCTGCTTAAACAAGCAGACCCTTCCCCGGCAAAACCAGGCAACCTCTGCCCCGGAACGAAATCAGGTATACTGGGGGCCATGAAATTTTGTAGCCAATGTGGCGCGGCTGTAACCTGGCAGATCCCACCCGACGATAATCGAGAACGTTTTGTCTGCACCAGTTGCCACCTGGTGCACTACCAGAATCCGCGCATCATCACCGGCTGCCTGCCCATGTGGGAAGACCGTGTTTTGTTGTGTTTACGTGCCATCAATCCGCGTAAAGGCTATTGGACCCTGCCTGCCGGATTTCTGGAGAACGGCGAAACCATCGCCGCCGGCGCGGTGCGGGAGACTTTTGAAGAAGCCCACGCCCGGGTAGACAATTTGCAGCTTTATACTGTATTCAGTCTACCCCACATCTCCCAGGCTTATATGTTTTTTCGTGCTGATCTGAGCGACCTGGAGTTTCGCTCGGGGCCGGAAAGCCTGGACGTCCGGCTTTTTCACGAACATGAAATTCCCTGGGACAGCCTGGCTTTTCCGGTGATCAAACAGTCTTTGGAGTTCTACTTTGCTGACCGCCAGAGCGGCAACTATCCGGTACGCTCACGAGACATTCATATTTCCCGCCGGCGCTAGTGCCGGAATGCACCTAAATACCCCTAATTCAGGGCCACCCGGGCGTTCCTGAACAAGCGTAGCCAGGGGCCATCTTCCTCCCAGGTCTCCCCTTGCCAGACGTTCTGGCAACTTCTGAATACCCGCTCGGGATGCGGCATCATGGCCAATACCTGTCCGTTGTTTGCGGTAATGCCGGCCAGTCCCTGAGCTGCCCCGTTGGGATTGGCGGGATAAGTTTCCGTGACCTGGTGAGCTGCATCCACATATTGCAAAGCCACCTGGCCCCGGGCATGGAGGTCATCCATGCCCCGGCCGGACCTGAATTCCGCCCGGCCCTCACCATGGGCTACCGCAACCGGGAGCACGCTACCCTGCATACCCGTCAGCCAGGGTGAGGTATTTTCCCCAATTCGGGTGAGGACCGTGCGCCCTTCAAACTGTTCTGAACGGTTGCGGACAAAAACCGGCCAGGCATCCGCCTGGGGAATCAGCTCCGCCATTTGCGCCAGCATCTGGCAGCCATTACAAATTCCCAGGACCAGATTGTTTTGGAAAAAGTCGGCAAATTGCTGTCGAACCCGGTTGTTATACAGGGCACTTTTTGCCCAACCACCACCACCACCCAAAACATCCCCGTAAGAGAAGCCGCCACAAGCCACCATGATCTGAAATTCATCCAGGTGACAACGACCGTCAATTAAATCACTCATGTGCACGTCCACACCGGTGAATCCGGCACGCTCAAAAGCCGCGGCCATTTCAAGCTGGCCGTTAACACCCTGTTCGCGCAGGATGGCCACCCGCGGGCGGCTACCCAGGTTGATCAGGGGGGCGCAAATGTCCTCTTGCGGAGCAAAGGTTAACGCAGCAGAAAGACCAATGTCCTCATCCCGGGTATATCGGATAGCGGCAAATTCTTCATCCGCACACACTTCATTGTCCCTTAAGCGCTGCATAAGGTAACTGGTCTTGGCCCAGACCTGCTGCAAATCCCCCCGACTGTCCACAAATACCGATGCACCCCTGTGCATTATCTTAATGGTCTCGTCAGGAGCGGCCCGGCCGATGACCTGGGCAGGGCAAGGGACCCGGTCCAAAAAGGCAGCCAAATCCTGATCCGCCACCTGTACAACAAAACCCAACTCTTCGTTGAACAGCCAGGTTAACAGGTCCGCATCATCCGGCACCTGAATATCCAGGCCGCAACGTCCGGCAAAAGCCATTTCCAGCAAGGTTGTGACCACACCGCCGTCCGAGCGATCGTGCATGGACAGCAGGCACCGGTCACGTTTTTCCGCCAGCACAAAGTCCAGCAACCGCCTTAGTGCCGCCGGATCGTCCACATCCGGCGCTACCTTGCCCATCTGTTGATCTGTTTGCGCCAGCACACTCCCACCCAGCCGCTGTTGCCCCAAGTGCAGCAACACCAGGCTGGCATCCGCTTGCGGCTTAAGCTCCGGGGTTAGGGTCAATCTGACGTCGCCGACGGGGGCAAAGGCTGAAACGATCAGGGTGACCGGCGAGACAACTTCCTTATGTTGGCCGTCCGCCGGATCCTGCCACCGGGTTTGCATGGACAGCGAGTCTTTGCCCACGGGTACCGCAATCCCCAGCGCGGGACACAGCTCCATTCCCACCGCCGTCACCGCATCGTAAAGGCTTTGTTCTTCCTGGTTTTCGCCTGCGGCAGCCATCCAATTGGCGGACAGCACCACCCGGTCCACACTGTCGATATCCGCGCTGACTAAATTTGTCAGCGCCTCAGCCACAGCCATTCTGGCTGCCGCCTTGGGATCGATCAGGGCAATTGGACTACGTTCACCCATGGCAAATGCTTCCCCCCGGTAGGTGGAATAACCTCGAATGGTCACCGCCACATCCGCCACCGGCACCTGCCATGGGCCAACCATGGGCTGACAGCCCACTTGCCCGGTGATGGAACGGTCACCTATGGTGATCAGGAACTGCTTGCTGGCCACCGCGGGAAACTGCAGCACACGATTAAGAGCTTCCTCCATCGATAGATGAGCCAAATCCAGGTCCCGGGCCGGCAGTTGCTGACGAACGAAGCTACGCAACATCTTGGGCGGTTTACCCAGTAAAACAGACAAGGGCATGTCCACCGGTACGTTGTCAAAATGCTCATCCGCCACCAGCAGATGGCGTTCCCGGGTCGATTCCCCGACAACCGCGTAGGGACACCGTTCCCGGGCACATATCTGTTCAAAAGCAGCCAACCCCCGGGGTGCTATACCCAGCACATAACGCTCCTGAGCTTCGTTACACCATATTTCCAGGGGCGACATCCCCAAATCCGCGTTGAGAATATTGCGCAGTTGAAAGGTACCCCCGGCGTTGGCATCGTTAACCAGTTCCGGCAGGGCATTGGACATGCCACCGGCACCCACATCGTGAATCAATTGAATGGGATTTTTTTCACCCATGGCGCAACACTGGTCAATAACCTCCTGACAGCGCCTTTCGATCTCCGGGTTACCCCGCTGCACCGACGCAAAGTCCAACTCCGCGTGGCTGGCACCGGACGCCACACTGGAGGCAGCACCACCGCCAAGGCCAATCAACATGGCAGGCCCACCCAGAACCACCAGGGCGGTACCCGGTTCAAAGTCAACATGGTGGACATGTTCTTCCCGCAGGGTACCCATACCCCCGGCAATCATCACCGGTTTATGGTAGCCGCGAACCCGCTGCGCATGAACAATTTCAAAGGTTCGAAAATAGCCGCAAATGGCGGGACGGCCATATTCATTGTTAAAACTGGCACCGCCAATGGGACCCTCCAACATAATATCTAAGGCAGAGGCCGTGTGTTCCGGTTTACCGGTAGCCATTTCCCAGGGTTGCGGCAGCCCGGGCAAATTCAGATGCGAGGTGGTAAATCCCGTTAATCCGGCCTTGGGTTTGGAGCCTCTGCCCACCGATCCCTCATCCCGAATTTCCCCGCCGGAACCCGTTGCGGCACCGGGAAAGGGGGCAATGGCCGTGGGATGATTATGCGTTTCCACCTTCATCAACAGGTGGATGGGCTCTTCCCGGTAGACATATTCCCGGCTTTGCGGATCCACCCACAGGCGTTGATCCCGTGCGCCCTCAATGACAGCCGCATTGTCGCTGTAGGCGCTGAGAATGCCCCGGCCATTGATATGCCGGTGGGTATTTCTGATCATCCCAAACAGCGACCTGGGTTGGGGCGCGTGATCAATTTCCCAGTCCGCATTAAATATCTTGTGCCGGCAATGTTCCGAATTAGCCTGGGCAAACATCATCAGTTCCACATCCGTTGGATCACGTTGCAGTTGGTGAAATGACCCAACCAGGTAATCCATCTCGTCCTCCGACAGGGCCAGACCCAGACGCGCATCCGCCTCAACCAGCGCCGGTTTACCGGCTGCCAGAAGATTTATGGTGGTCAGGGGTTGGGGCTCACCATGGGCAAACAACCCGGCAAAGTCTTCTGTCGTAAGCAGGTCCTCGGTCATGCGGTCGTACAACAGGCTGCTGTCCACCACCTGCGCATCTTGGGGATTTTTGACATACCAGCGTACCCCGCGCTCCACCCGCAGCACCTGATCAAGTCCACTGATTTTGAAGATATCCGTGGCCTTGCTCGACCAGGCTGAGATGGTGCCCAGCCGGGGCACCACGGTGGCAAAGTGATGGCCGCAGGATTCAGGCAGTTCCCGGTCCGGACCGTAGGCCAACAGATTAGCCGCCCTGTCGTACTGAGCTCCCGTGAGGGCCCCGGTCACCTCCAGGATATGGATGTATTGTGCATAACAGACCTGGGGTGCCCTTTGTTGCAACTTGTTTAAGCCAAATACGCTCAGCGCCGCCTTCCCGGGTATGATTACAAGCGGATCTGCTGTCTGGTTGGGCATACTTTATCTACGCTCGCGGTGTGAAGTGATCAAGAGGGTCTGCAGCTTTGCCTTGGGCGGCGCGCCGCTGAACAAAAAAGTCGGTTAACAATCGGCTGCACTGTTGCGCCAGTATCCCCGTGGATACCAGCACCTTGTGGTTCAGCCAGTCCTGTTGCAGGCTGGGGTGGGTCACAACCGCCCCCGCCTTGCCTTCCAGGGCACCAATAACCAGACGATGTATCCGGGCGTGAACCATGGCTCCGGCACACATCATGCAGGGTTCCAAGGTCACATACAGGGTTGTACCCGGCAGACGATAGTTACCCTTACAGGCACCCGCCGCGCGCAACGCCACGATTTCGGCATGTGCTGAAGGATCATGCCGGCTCACGGGCTGATTAAAGCCTGTACCAATCACCTTGCCTTCTTCAACCACTACGGCCCCAACGGGAACCTCGCCAGCATCCGCCGCCTGGCGTGCCAAGGCCAGCGCTTGCGCCATAAAGTTTTCGTCGGTCTGATCTATTCCCATTCTATGGTAGCTGGCGGCTTACTCGAAATGTCGTAAACCACCCGGGATATGGACGAAATTTCATTGATAATACGGTTGGAGACAAGTTCTATAAATTCATACGGCAGGCGTGCGCTCCGGGCGGTCATAAAGTCCACTGTCTCCACCGCCCGCAGGGCAATCACATGTTCATAACGCCGCGCATCCCCCACTACTCCTACGGACTTAACCGGCAGGTAAACGGCAAACGCCTGGCTCACCTGATCATAAAGATCTGCATTGCGCAGTTCGGAAATAAAGATGTGATCAGCCTCGCGCAGAACGTCTGCGGCGTTTTTGCTGACCTCACCCAAAATCCGCACACCCAGGCCGGGGCCGGGAAAGGGATGCCGATACACTAAGGATTTGGGCAAACCCAGATGCAAGCCAATCTGCCGGACTTCATCCTTAAACAATTCCCTTAATGGTTCCACCAGCGCCAGATCCATACGTTCGGGTAAACCGCCTACATTGTGATGAGACTTGATGACATGGGCCTTGCCGTATTTTGATGCCGCGCTTTCGATGACGTCGGGATAAATGGTCCCCTGAGCTAACCATTTTACACCGCTGCCGATGGCCTTGGCCTCCCGCTCAAAAACATCAATAAAGGTATTGCCGATAATTTTTCGTTTTTCCTCCGGGTCGGCTACCCCGTTGAGCCTGGACATAAATTCTTCTTCCGCGGCAATGGTGACCAGATTCAGCGGCAGGGCGTTGCCGACCCCGGAAGTGGCAGAAAACGCGGCTTCAACCTCGCTGCGCTCAGCCTTACGCAGCAAGCCGTTGTCGACAAAGATACAGGTCAGCTTGTCACCAATAGCCCGGGACAACAGGGCAGCCACCACGGATGAATCCACCCCGCCGGATAACCCCAGCAAAACCTCGTCTGCGCCGACCTGAGCCCGGACCTGGTTGATGGCATCCTCAACGATGTTGGCGGCTGTCCATTCACCGGCACAGCCGCAAATGTTTTTGGAAAATTTTGCCAACAGCTCACCACCTAACCTGGTGTGGGTAACCTCCGGGTGAAACTGTACGCCGAATATGGGTTTGCTCGTGTGTTCCATTGCCGCTATGGGTGCGCTGGTGGTGCCTGCGGTGGCTACAAATTCAGGCGGCAACCGGCTGACTTTGTCACCATGGCTCATCCACACATCAACATCGTTACCCGGCGCCAGGGTCAGGGCATCCAGCAACACGCTATCGGCCAGGGCATGGATATTGGCATGGCCAAACTCCCGCTGGTTTGATGAACTGACCTGTCCGCCTAGTTGGCTGGCCAGAGCTTGCATGCCGTAACAAATACCCAGGATGGGTTTATCCAGGTCCAGAATTGCCGCGGGTATACGGGGTGTTTCCCCCGCGGTAACGGTTTCCGGGCCGCCGGAGAGAATGACCCCGTGTGGATTAAAGGTGTGGATAAAGTGGTCCGGGATGTCGAAGGGGTGGATTTCGCAATAGACCCCGCTCTCCCTGACCCGGCGGGCTATCAACTGGGTGTATTGAGAACCAAAATCAAGTATCAGCAGCCGCTGATCATGGATGTTATGCACTGGCCGGCCTTAACTTAAAGGATAATTTGGGGCTTCTTTGGTGATCGCCACATCATGCACATGAGATTCCACCATACTTGCCCCGCTGACCCGGATAAATTCCGGTTGAGTGCGCATGGTGTCGATACTATCGCTGCCGGTATAACCCATGGAAGCGCGCAGCCCACCCATTAACTGATGCACAATGGGACTGACCGGCCCCCGGTAAGCCACCCTGCCTTCGATACCTTCCGGAACCAGTTTGCGGCCATCCCCTTCAACCTCCTGGAAATACCGGTCACTGCTGCCGTTACTTTGCGACATGGCACCCAGCGAACCCATGCCCCGGTAGGACTTGTAGGTACGGCCCTGATACAGTTCCACCTCCCCGGGGGCTTCGTCGGTGCCCGCCAACAGACTGCCCACCATAATGGCGCTGGCACCGGCAACAATGGCCTTGGCAATATCCCCGGAATAACGAATGCCTCCGTCAGCAATGACGGGTACGTCCGTGCCTTGTGCCGCACGGCTGGCTTCGGCAACGGCTGTGATCTGGGGTACCCCTATGCCGGAGACAATTCGCGTGGTGCAGATGGAGCCGGGACCAATGCCAACCTTGACCGCATCAACACCGGAGTCGATCAACGCCTTGGCACCATCATAGGTAGCCACGTTGCCGCCAATCAAATTAAGTTGAGGATAGGTTTGTTTGATCCAGCCAATTCTGTCCAGTACCGCCTTGGAGTGGCCGTGAGCGGTATCTACAACAACCACGTCAACACCCGCCTCAACCAGGGCAGCCACCCTTTCGTCGGTATCCGCGCTGGTGCCCACGCTGGCCCCCACCCTGAGTTGGCCCAACTCATCCTTACAGGCGGTGGGAAAGGCTTGAGCCTTGGCGATATCTTTGACCGTGACCATTCCCGTCAGCTCAAACCGCTCATTGACCAGAAGCACCTTTTCGATACGGTTGTCGTGGAGCATGCGGGTAATTTCATCAAAGCCGGTCCCCTCAAGGGCGGTGACCAGACGCTCCTTTGGTGTCATCACATCCCGAACCAGGGCATCCACCCGGTCTTCAAAACGTAAATCCCGGCTGGTGACAATGCCCACCAACTCATTGCCGGATACCACCGGCACCCCGGAAATCCCATTCTCTAAGGTTGTGGTGTAAAGGGATTTAAGCGTGGCTTGCGGAGAAATGGTGATTGGATCGCGAATAATCCCGGATTCAAATTTCTTCACCGCCCGGACTTCTCGGGCCTGCTGTTCCACGGTCATGTTTTTGTGCACAACACCAATCCCGCCCTCCTGGGCAATGGCAATGGCTAACCGGGATTCCGTCACGGTATCCATGGCTGAAGAGATCAAGGGGATGTTGAGTTGAATGTTCCGGGTTAACTGGGTTTGCAGCGAAACTTCAGAAGGCAGAACTTGGGAAAAGGCAGGCAGCAGTAAAACGTCGTCGAAAGTAAGTGCGTCTGTTGCGATACGCAGCATTTAGGACCCCGCAAAACCGGTATTCTACTTTGATGCATACGCGTTGTAAATTATCCGCAACTATTTTGCTGCTCCCCCTCCCCGGGTGCTTACCTTAAGCAAATTATTTGGTTACATTGGTTAAGTGCTCCCGCAAACAGAAAACGATAACCGCGACCCCCTGACGGTAAGCCAGCTCAACCGCCAGGCCAGGGTCACCATCGAGGAACGCTTTGCCCAGGTCTGGGTGATAGGTGAACTGTCGAATTTTGCCCAGCCCCGTTCCGGCCACTGGTATTTTACGCTCAAGGATGAACATGCCCAGGTGCGCTGTGCGATGTTCGCCAACCGTAACCGCAGCGTCGCACTCCAACCCCGGGATGGCCATCTGGTGATGCTGCGCGGGCGGGTCAGCCTTTACGAGGGGCGGGGTGAATTTCAGATTGTTGTCGAACATATGGAAGCAGCCGGGGAAGGTGCCCTGCGCCAGGCTTTTGATCAGCTTAAGATCAAACTGGCCCGGGAGGGGTTATTTGCTGACAGCTTAAAGCACCCCTTACCTGCCATCCCTCGGCATGTTGCAGTCATTACCTCCCCCACCGGCGCGGCAATCAGGGATATTCTGGCGGTCTGGCAGCGCCGTTATCCGGCCCTTGTGGTGACCTTAATCGCAACCACGGTACAGGGCAGTTCTGCGGAGATGGACATTATCCGGGCCATTCATCGGGCTGAGCAGTGTGCGCCGGACCTGATTCTTCTCAGCCGCGGCGGCGGCAGTCTGGAGGACTTATGGTGTTTTAATCTGGAAAGTGTCGCCCGGGCCATGGCGGCCTGCCAAATACCTATCGTGACCGGTATCGGGCACGAAATTGACATCACGATTGCGGACTTTGTGGCCGATCACCGGGGGGCTACCCCGTCCGCAGCGGCGGAAATTGTGGTGCCGGACAGATCGGAATTGATACAGCTATTTGCCGGTGCCGAAACCCAATTATCCAACCTCTGGACCCAGCAGGTTAACGTCGCCCGGCTGCATCTGCGTAACCTTACCCTGCAACTGAAAACCCCCACCCACCTGGTCAACCAGGCCAGCCAGCGGATAGATGAACTGCGCGGCCGGCTGGAACACACCGTGCGGATGACCATGCACAACGCCACCCGCAGAGCCGGCATCGCCCGGGAGCAAATTTACCGGCACGGTCCTCAGCAACAGTTAAATATGTCCCAGCTCAAGACCGTGCAACTGATGGACAAGATGGTCTCCGGCATGGCCCAATCCCTGGCACAACACCATCGGACCCTGGCTAATCTGGCGCGCATGTTGCAGTCCGTTAGTCCCCTGCCCACCCTCGGCAGAGGTTATGCCCTGGTGCGTAACGCTGAAAACAATGTCGTTTCGGACATCAGCCGGATTAACGTTGATCAATCGCTGACCACCTATCTGGCCAACGGCAAATTTATCAGCACGGTAACCGCCATTGAGCCCGGGGCTGTTTTTAATCCACCTGCTGAAGACAAAAGCTCATGAAGAAGATCTGTTTATTTCCTGTCCGAAAACCGGCATCCCTGATCAGCATTATTGTTGCCGCGTTATCTACCGGGTTTGTGGCAGCGGCCCCCGGCTTTGCCGAGGACACCGTGGTACCCGGAGGGATTTACATCTGGCCCGTGCCCCCGGAGGCGGACAAGGTTCGTTTTGGTAACAAGCCGGTTATGGTCTATCAACAACATGCGGTGGTGGGAATTCCCATCAAACAACCGGTTGGCCCTGCGCGGCTCACCTATACCCATCAGGGCCAGAGCCGGACCCATACCTTTACGGTCTCCGGAAAACAGTACTCCGAACAGCACATCACCCTGGAAAACCAAAATATGGTCACACCGCCGGAAGAAACCCTGGTTCGTATCCGCCGGGAGGCCAGCCGCCAGCGGGCGCTTTACAACCAGCAACTGCCCAGCCAGGACTTGTCCGCGGGCTTCGTCAAACCGTTGCAAGGGATTACCACAAGTTTGTTTGGCCATCAGCGTTTTTTTAACGGCCAGCCGCGCAACCCCCACAGTGGCCTGGATATTGCCGCGGACACCGGCACCCCGATTCAGGCGGCGGCCAACGCCACAGTCAGCTTGGCGGATGATCTTTACTTTAACGGCAAAACACTGTTTCTGGACCACGGAGACGGCCTGGTAACCATGTACTGTCACATGAGCGAATTGTTGGTAAAGGAAGGAGACCGGGTGGTTCAGGGCCAGAATATCGGTAAGGTTGGAACCACAGGCAGGGTCACCGGACCTCACCTGCACTGGAGTGTCAGTTTAAACGGTTCAAGAGTTGACCCGCTAACCTTTCTGGCAGAATTCAACAGCCTGGTTAAACAAGCCGGCCGGTAACGCTCAGGAGTTTTTTTTGCGGTGCCTGATCATCCGCCGGCGTCTGTTTTGCTGGCGGTCCGACAGCTTATTGCGCCTGCCCGCAAATGGATTGTCACTGGCCCGAAGCTCCAGTTTAACCGGGTTGCCAATCAGATTGAGCGCCTCGCGAAAACCATTTTCCAGATACCGGGTATAACTGGCGGGCAAGGCCTCAAGTTGATTACCGTGGATAACAATGCGCGGTGGATGATGGCCGCCACGGGTCGCCACCTTCAGTTTAATCTGCCGGCCACGCACCGATGGCGGCGGATGATTAGCCACCAGACGATCCAACAAACGGCTTAACAACGACGTGGTCACGGCAAATTCGCCCGCTGCATAAACCTCATCCACCATATCCCACAGGTGACCCACACCAGTACCGTGCAAGGCGGAGATGTGCCGTAAGGGTACCCAGGGTAGAAAGCTGAGTTTGCGGTCGATGGACAGTTTCACCCGCTCGCGTTGATCAGCGTCCAGGCCATCCCACTTGTTAACCGCCACCAGCAACGCCGCACCCGCCTGGGCCGCATACTGAAGTACATGCAAATCCTGATCCACAACACCTTCGTTAGCATCAACAACCAGTATGGCCACCTCAGCGCGGTCCATGGCCTGCAGCGCTTTGACCACCGAAAACTTTTCCGTGATCTCGGCAACCTTACCCTTGCGGCGCACACCCGCCGTATCGATCAGAACATAGTGGCTATCGTTGCGGCTAAAGGGAATGTCGATGGCATCCTTGGTGGTGCCAGGCATATCAAATACGACCTGGCGCTCTTCGCCCAACAGCCGGTTGACGAGCGTGGATTTACCCACATTGGGGCGCCCGACAATGGCTACCCTGACACCCCGGATATCCGCCAGGCCATCATCCCCGGACGGTTTAATCCGTTCCAGTTCGGTACAAAGCTTTTCCGCCAAACTGCGTAAGCCCCGGCTGTGGCTGGCGGAAATATGCAGCGGATCCGCAAAACCAAAGCGGGAAAATTCGGCTTCAACCAGATCAAGATTGACCCCATCCACCTTGTTGATCACCGGAACAAAGGGGATATTCTGACGGCGCAGGTAACGGACAATGTCTTCATCCGCCGGTGTAATGCCCGCCCGGCCGTCCAGCAAAAGGACCACGACATCCGCCTCCTGAACCGCAACCTGGGTTTGTTGGGTCAGTTCGTCCGCCAGCGCATGATCGCCAAAGAGACCGCCGGTATCGATCAACATCGCGTCAGCACCCGCCAGGTCACAACGGCCATACCGACGGTCCCGGGTGAGGCCCGGTACGTCTGCCACCAGGGCATCCCTGCTCTTGGTCAGTTTGTTGAACAATGTGGACTTGCCCACATTAGGACGGCCCACCAATGCCACGGTGGGAATCATGGTTATATCCGGTCTATGGTCAGGGCGTGCAGGCTACCGGAATTCCCCAACACGTATAATGTGCCGTCAGCATACGTCATATTGCTGCGAATCCCCTTGCCGTCCAGTTTCCGGCGGCCCACCAGGCGCCCATCACGTTGGGCAACAATGTGCAGATAACCTTCGCTGTCCCCAAAAGCAACATAGTTCGAAAAGGCGATGGGCGCACTGAGCTTGCGTTTGCTGAACAGATCCAGGGACCAGACTTCTTCGCCGGTCGTGTGATCAAAGGCCAACACCTTGTCATCTTCGTCAATGACATAGATCTGGTCGTAGCCTTCCGCCATATCCAGAAAGGTGGAGGTTTTTTGTTCCCACAGCGGCCGGCCATCGCGGCGGGAGACCGCCTTGACCCGGCCTTGAAAGGCACCCGCATAGATGGTGGGGCCTAAAATGATGGGCCGGCTGTCCACATCAACCATACGCTCCAGTTCCGAGCGCCCTTCAGGCAACATGACCCGATGTTCCCATATGGGTTCGCCGTTGCTGGCACGCAAGGCGCTGAGCTTGCCGTTGGCAAAACCGGCATAGACAATTTCATCCCGCAGCACGGGAGAACTGGTGCCCCTCAGGGTGAGAATGGGCAGCTGATTGTCGTAGCGCCACGCCAACGCCCCGCTGGCATCGTCCAGGGCCACCAGGCGTCCGTCAATGGTCTGGGCAAAGACAAATCCCTCTCCGGCAATGGGTGTGGATAATACCTCGGTGCCTAAGTCCGCCCGCCACACATCCGTTCCATCCGCTGCATTTAAGGCCACCACTTCACCAAAGGTGGTGCCCAGGAAAACCATGCCGGCGCCAACACCCACCCCACCACCAACAAAGCTGGGGTCGCGCCGGTCGATAAAGTTGAACCGGGAGAAAAATCCCTCGTCCAGGTTGTGCGTGTTGCGTACCCATTCACGTTTGCCGGTAAATCTATTACGCGCTTCAACACGTCCATAACCATCCGCGGCAATAATGGTATCGGCCAAAATGACAGGCGCCAGGCGCAGATATTTTTTGCCCAGGCCTTCACCAATGGAGGCCCGCCATTCGCGCTTGATTTTGACCTCTTCTTCAAACTTGACCAACTCCGCGGGTTTGCTGGTATCTACTTTCTTTTCCACCCAGGGCAACCAGGTGAACCAACTGCAGCCCCCCAAGGTGAACAACAGCACAACCAGACTCAGGCGCTTGAATATTCCAGCCAACGGATCGGTTTCAACCCGGACAAAGGTGCTATTTATGCGGTGCTTAACCATGCTGTTATTCAGTCTCCGCGGGGGCACTTTGCCCACCATCCGATGCGCTTGTGTCCTCCGCTGTTACATCGGGTACCGTAACCTCTTCATCATCCTCAAGGACCCGGGTTGCGTCGCGCAGGGCGTCTTCCAAAGAATCCTGGAGTTGGACAAATTCCCCGGCAAAAGGTGCCGTATTGTCCAGCTTCATCTTCAGCAGGGGCCGGTCGTCTCCATCAGCCAGCGCTTCTACCGCAGCGGCATACGCCTGATGGGCTACTTCTACCTCACCTTCAGACATGTGGATATCCCCCTTGGTTTCCAAGGCCAGTGCCCGGTAGCCCTCGTGCTTGATGCCGGTCAACAGGGCTAAGGCCTCACCAGTCTGATCCAGGCCATGTTGCACCCGGGCCAGACGCAGGCGCGCCAGATCCACCAGCAAACTGTGATCCGACGTACTGACAACGGTTTTCAGGCGTTCTGCCGCGGCGGCTAAGTCTCCGCCCTCCACCGCCTGTCTGGCTTGATCAAACAAGGTCAGGCTGTGATAACCGCCCCCCGGATGCTCCGCCGCCAGTTGCTGCACAATCTGCTGCTGCTGCGCGGCATCCCCGTCGAGATAGGCTGAATACAGTTCCGCAGCAGCAGCGGTCTGTTGCTTACTGTGGCTGCCATACCATTGCCAGCCCACAAGGCCAACCACCGCAATAACCACACCCGCTATGACCGACGTACCATATTCATCCCACCAGGATTTCATACGCGCCATTTGCTCTTCATCACTCAGGTATTCAGACACCTGTTACCTCTCTTAAATGTCATCGTTGGCTCATCGCTAACCATGGGATTCACTTGAAGCTAACAAGGTAACTCCAGCGTCAAGGTCAAGCTGTTGCTGTTCGCCATTGGTCAGATTTTTAATACTCATGGTCTGGGTCTGTACTTCCTCATCACCCAGAATCACCGCCCAGGTTGCGCCACTGGCATTAGCCCTTTTGAGCTGTTTTTTCAAATTACCCCCACCCATGTGCAATCGCACCCGCAGCGCTTGTGCACGCAACCGCTGGGCTATGCCAAAGGCAACCTCAAGACTATCCGAGGCCGGGCAGCAAATGTACACATCCGCGGGTGTATCAGCAAAACCGGTGCTGCCGGGATCAACCGTCTCATGGAGCAACAACAAGCGATCCAGACCAATGGCAAATCCTACTGCCGGTGTGGCACGTCCACCCAAGCGCTCCACCAGGCCGTCATATCGTCCGCCCGCACAGATGGTTCCCTGGGCACCCAGGTCGTTGGTAATCCACTCAAATACGGTATGGGTATAATAGTCCAAACCGCGCACCAGCTTGGGGTTGTGGGTAAAGTTAATACCCAGCTGCTCCAGCAGGGAGCAAAGCTGCCGGAAGTGCTGCCGGCTGGCTTCGTCCACAAAATCCGGCAACTGCGGCGCATCCGCCAGCAGTTTCTGCGTCTGCTCGGATTTGGCATCCAGTATCCGCAGCGGATTGGTTTTCAAACGCCGCCGGCTATCCGGATCCAACTGATCTGATAAGGGGTTCAGATAGGTCACCAGGGCATCGCGATAAGCCTGCCGGGCCCCACCATCGCCCAAGGTATTGAGTTCAAGCCGCACATGCTCCAACACACCAAGCTCACGCCAAATCTGCGCACACAGTAAAATGAGCTCTGCATCAACATCGGGACCCGGAAAACCAAAGACCTCAGCACCAATCTGGTAAAACTGGCGGTACCGCCCCTTCTGCGGCTTTTCGTAGCGGAACATGGGGCCCGCGTAAAAAACCTTCTGGGTCTGATTGTACAGCAGGCCATTTTCCTGCAAAGCACGCACACAACTGGCAGTCCCCTCCGGGCGCAAACTCAGGCTGTCACCGTCCCGGTCCGCCAGGGTATACATCTCTTTTTCAACAATATCCGTTGCCTCTCCCACCCCCCTGGCAAAAAGCTCGGTAAATTCCAGCAAAGGCAGGTGAACCTCTTCATAGGCAAAACCCGACATCACCCGCCGCACAACAGATTCTACATGCCGCCAGCGCCTGGCCTGCGCCGGCAGCACATCACGCATTCCTCGTACCGCTTGTATCATAAGGGATCCCGCTGACGTTCCATGAGGTAACTGGCCACGCTTATTGGCCAATCACCAGCTTGGCCACGTTATTTCTGGTATGCGGCGCCAAGGCAATGGGCTCAGCGTTGTACAACATGATCACCCCGGAGGCATAACCCAAAAGTACCCGGAACGGGCCCGCGCCGACAAACTCCATGACCTCCCCGGGTTTGCCCAGATCACCGAACAGAACCTCCCCGGAAGAGGACGAAATTTCTACCCAACACTCATCGGTAAACTGCAAGGTTAACGAATCCTCCCCTGAGGCGGTCAGCCGCCGAACGGATGGCTCCGCCGGTTCAGCCTCCGCAACAACGGCCTGCGGTACCACCAATGCAGCCGGCTCATCACCTTCCGGAGCATTTCCGCTGAACTCATCACCACCGGCCGCAGATACCGGGCTGTCCTCCCGGGGTTGTTCCTCACCGGCGGCGAGTGCAACCTCCCCGTTGACAGGGCCTTGGCCGGTCACAGGGGCCTGAACAGCAACTCCGTCCACGGTTGCTGAAGAATCCCCGGCAACGTCGTCCAGACGGGTCTGCAGGTTGTCGGCCATTTGCGGATTTGCCTTGGAATCCGGCGCTTGTGGATCATCCGCGGACATCACCCACAACATAAGGACAACGATCACCAGGACTGCGGCCACACCCGCCGCCAGCCCCGGTGTTGGCACACCGCGCAGGTATTTGTTGGCGTCTTTTGCCGCCAGCAATTTTGCCTTCAAGCCGGTTGCGGGCACAGATGAAGGCACAGCCTGACTGCCGGGCTCATCCATGGGATTGCCGTATTCAAAACTCAGGGCAACAACCAGAGGATCCGGTTCCAGATCCAACAGTTTTGCATAGGCTCGCACATAACCCCGGGTAAATACATAGGCCGGCAGCCTACTTTTATCCCCCCGTTCAATAGCATCAATCACATGTACGGGTAGATGCAGCGCATCAGCAACATCCCGCTGACTTACTCCGGCAGCGTCCCTGGCTTGAACCAGAGTGGCCCCACAGCCTTCGCCGGCTAGATCTTCGGCAGACATGTTTCCGCTCGTTTCGGGTACAGGTTTTTTAGCGCCAACGCATTACTTGCGCGTTGGTTCTCATCCCCCAGGGCAACCCCTAATTTTACCCCCAGGCACAAACTCCGTGCATTCGGGCGTGCATAGGTGCGGAAGGATATCAGTTGCGATTGAGCCAGTTTGTAATCACCGGCATCGTAGGCAAGATGGGCCAGTTCCAGATTCGAACGCGGCTGCCGAAAATTCAATTCCAATGCCCTGCGAAAGGATCTTTTGGCCGCCGCCGCGTCTTCCACCTTCAGCTGGGCCAGACCAAGATTCTCAAAAGCCTGGGCCCGGGCCCGGTAACCGGTATCCTTGACCAGTTCTGACAACGGCACCAACGCATCCGCATAGCGCCCCCGGGCGTACAGAAAACTGCCATAGTTATTTAACGCCTGTGCATTTTGCGGTTCTGCGGACAAGGCACGCTTGTAGTAGGTTTCCGCAATGTCGTATTCGTTCTCTGCCGTCAGCACAACCGCATTAAGTACCAGGGCCTCAACATGCCGGGAGTTAATTTCCAACGCTTTGCGCAAGGGTGGCCGCGCGCGCTTAAAGTCCCTTTGTTCGATATATCCGCGTGCCAGGTCCAACTGGGCCTGGATTCGTTCTTCTTCGGGCTTGGGGCCGGGCAAGCCCCCGGTGACTTCGGTGACACAACCGGTGCTCACCAAAATACAGGCAACTAACCACAAATGCGCCCACGATCCTGCTGATGGCCTTTTCATACTGTCAATCCTGTTACGCTTCGGGGTTGGGATAGCCATGCTCCTGTTACGTTGACACAGCCACCGGGGCCATCTTTAACCTGGCCAGATAGCGGCTTTGACGTTTGGTACGGTCTTGTACCCTGCCGACCAGTTGTCCACACGCTGCGTCAATATCATCTCCCCGGGTGGTACGCAACATAGTGGTATATCCGGCCCTCATCAAGAGGGTCTGAAAATGGTAGATTTCTCTATTCCCGGGACGTTCGTAACCGGAGCCGGGAAAAGGATTAAAGGGTATCAGGTTGATTTTGCAGCGCACATCCCGGAGTAACCCGGCTAAGGCTTCGGCATGTTCGGCCTGATCGTTAACCCCCTTGATCAAGGTATATTCGATAACCAGCTTTCTCTTCTCACCCAATTTGTCCACATAGGTGCGACAGGCCGCCAACAGCTCGGCAATGGGATATTTTCTGTTGATGGGTACCAATTGATCCCGCAAATCGTCAAAGGGAGCGTGCAGAGAAATGGCCAGGGAAACATCTGTTGTTTCGGCCAGACGCACAATACCAGGGACCACACCGGCTGTGCTGATGGTGACTCGACGCTTGGACAGACCAAAAGCCAAGTCGTCCATCATAATATTGGTGGCACTGATCACCGCATCAAAGTTCAGCAGCGGCTCACCCATCCCCATAAGGACAATGTTGGTCACCCGCTGGCCCTTGGCGGCAAGAAACTGGTTGGCAATCAATAGTTGTCCAATAATGTCAGCACATCCCAGGTTTCCGTTAAACCCCTGTTTGCCCGTGGAACAGAAACTGCAATCAAGGGCACAACCCACCTGGGAAGAAACACACAGGGTATTGCGCATGTGACCGACCACCTCATCGTCCTGAACGTCCTTGGTGATCCGCTCCGGGATTAGTACCGTTTCAACCAGATTGCCGGGACTCACCTCCAACAGCCACTTACAGGTGCCGTCCTTGGACACTTTGTGACTGTGCACCACGGGCAAGGCAAGCCCGGTGTTTTCCGCAAGCCAGGTGCGCATGGATTTAGGCAGATCCGTCATTTGCGCAAAATCCGTGAGCTGTTGATGGTACAGCCATTTCATCAACTGGCGCCCACGAAAAGCCTGCAAACCCTGTTCGACAAACATCGCCTCCAGGCCGGACCGGTCCAACCCGTACAAGTTGACGATCTTGGTAGTCATCGTGGCGGCTAGCCGCGAGGGCAAATCTCGTTGTCGCTGAAGAAGAAGGCAATTTCCCGCGCCGCCGATTCCGGCGCATCGGAGCCGTGCACCGCGTTCGCGTCGATGGATTCCGCAAAGTCAGCGCGAATGGTGCCCGGGTCAGCTTCCGCGGGGTTGGTGGCACCCATCAGGCGGCGGTTTGTGGCAATGGCATCCTCACCCTCCAGCACCTGGACCATCACGGGACCCGAGCGCATATAGGTACACAAATCCGCATAAAACGGACGCCCCTCGTGTTCTGCGTAAAACCCGGCAGCCTGCTCCTCGGTGAGATGCAACATTTTAGCGGCAACAATGCGCAAGCCACCCTTTTCAAAACGTGAATAAATCTCCCCAATCAGGTTTCGGGCAACCGCGTCGGGTTTAACAATGGAAAAGGTGCGTTCAAGCGCCATTATAATTCTCCAAGCACATACGCATTTTGCGTTGTTGTTTACAGTGTAGAAATTCGACGAAAGCCGCAGCAGATCAGCTGCGAAACTCAGCGGGCGCGTATTATACCCGTGCCTAGGCCCCGCGCAATCGCTCTACAACCTCACACACCCGGCGCCCAGCCTGATCAATTTCCGCGTCGGTGGAAAAACGCCCGAAGCTGAAACGCAGGGAGGCATGGGCTATATCATCCGGCACACCCAGGGCACGCAGCACATAGGAGGGCTCAACCGAAGCCGAAGTACAGGCTGAGCCGCTGGACACCGCCAAATCATCCAGGGCCAGCAGCAGGGTTTCACCATCCACATCAGCAAAGCCAACATTGACTATGGACGGCAGGTTGTGCTCCGGGTGACTATTCATCGTCACCCCGGGTAATTGCTGCACATGGGCCAAAAACCGCCGGCGCAAACTGGACAGGCGCGCCTGCTCTTCATGCATGTGTTCGTGGATCAACTCAGCCGCTTCCCCTATGCCGACAATCTGATGGGTGGCCAGGGTACCCGAACGCATACCCATTTCGTGTCCACCACCATGAATCAGCGGTGCAATCCGCAAAGGCGGCTCCCGCCGCACATAAAGGAAACCAACCCCCTTGGGGCCGTATATTTTGTGCCCGGACACCGACAACAGATCAATGCCGAGGGTTTTGACATTTATCTCTAATTTTCCGTAACTTTGCGCTGCATCTACATGAAAAGTAACGTTATTTTCTTTAAGAAGCTGCCCTATGCCAGCAATGTCGTTGATGGTACCGAGTTCATTGTTCACATGCATGATCGACACGATCAAGGTATCCGGGCGCAGGGCCCGGGCCACCTCTTCCCGGGTTACCCGGCCATGGGCATCCCCAGGCAGATAGGTGACTTCGAAACCCTTGGTCTGCAGATATTCACAGGTATCCAGCACCGCCTTATGTTCGGTGGCACTGGTGATGATGTGCCTCTTATCCGCGTACTCCGCCACCCCCTTGATCGCCAGATTGTCCGATTCCGTGGCACCGGAGGTCCAGACAATCTCCCTGGGATCCGCGTTGAGGCTATTGGCAATCTGCACCCGGGCGGCTTCCACG
>JANQMF010000228.1 GCA_028280225.1 Pseudomonadales bacterium
TACAACCCATGCGCGATATTTCCGTTGAGTTGCTGGATGACACCGGCCAGGTACTGGTTGGTACCGTTACCGATGACCAGGGCAACTACGCTTTTGACGTAGCCGAGAACACCGATGTGCGTGTACAGATCAAGGCTGAATTAGTCAGCGCCGGCACCCCGGGGTGGGATGTGGCGGTTGTCGACAATACCAGCAGTGACGCCCAGTATGTGCTGGTAGGTAACCTGAGTTCCAGCGGCACCTCCGCTTCCGTCCGGGACCTGCATGCCCCTTCCGGCTGGGACGGCTTAGCCTACGCGGAAACCCGGGCGGCCGCTCCATTTGCGATTCTGGATTCCATCTACGATGCGCTACAGAAAACGCTGGTTGTAGACCCCGGCGTTATCCTGTCTCCGGTAGCGGTTGAATGGAGTATCAACAACGAGGATGGCACCTACTACCATCCCTTCGACAAGATTATCCGCCTTAACGGCAAAGCTAATACCGACACCGACGAATATGATGTACCAGTAGTCCTCCACGAGTGGGGACATCATGTCATTCGGGATTTATCCCGCTCGGACAGCATTGGCGGCCCTCACGCCCTCACCGACAGCCTGGATATGCGAGTAGCTTACGACGAGGGCCTGGCGTCCGCCCTGTATGCCATCTTTACGGACAACCCCATGTACGGTGATACCGCAGAAAACCTGGGGGAGGGCCGCGGCTGGAGCTGGGACATCGAGAATAACGATCGTGTTGCAAATAAGGGTTGGTACAACGAGGTCAGCATTGCTGCAATTGTTTACGACCTGTACGACAGCGTGGACGAACCCGGGATCGACACGCTTTCGCTGGATTTTGCACCCATTTATTCGGCCCTCACCAACCACATAATAGACACACCCGCCCTGACCAGTATCTTTCCCTTTATCCGGGTCATAAGAGAGCAGCAGTCCGATGACGTTGCCGCCATAGATACCCTGGTCAGCTATCACCAGACTGTTTCAGCCACCATCGATGACTATGGCTCTACCGAAACAAATAATGACAGCCTTGCCCATGTTTTGCCCGTCTATACGACAATCGCTCCTGACGGCAACCCGGTTAATGTCTGTACCATTACCAATAATCGCTCTATTGACGATTTCCCTAACGCGTTATCGAACAGCCGTTTCCTGCGTTTTGTCATTGACAGCACGAATGTGTACAACATCGTGGTGGAAACAACACAAAGCGCCGGGCTGGCTGACCCTTCCTTTGGCATCTATGACCATGGTGCCTTGATCGTTGTGGAAGATACTTCTTTTACGGACACCGAATCGTGGTCGGATACGCTAAATTCCGGAACGTACGTGATGGAAGTTAGAGATAGTGCATTTATGGACACAGCCTGTTTTGACATCCGCATCAACCTGGACTAAAACGAGGACAAAACAATGTTCAATACCTCCATACAACCATTTGTACTCGCGGCTGCAAACTGGATGCTAGTCGCCTGTGGTACCGTTGATCCGGCGTCTATCTCCCTGGAAGAAAAATCGAGCCGGCTTGTCAGCAAAACGATCCACCCCACCGGCCAAAAGCCCGGCGCCCCAGTTACCCTGAAGTATCAGTTGCCTGAACAGATCTCACCTGGGGAGGAGGTGCCCATTGAACTGGAATTTACCACCTCCACCGACCAGGGTGTTCTGGATATTACTTTAAAACCCGGGGACGGCCTGCTCCTGCAATCGGCGCCCAACACCCGCTTTACGCTGGAAGAAGATGGCCGTTATCACCTGGACGTATCCGTTGTCGCCCCGGCCGATGGGATTTATCCACTGGGTATCCTGGCTGCGGAGACCGATTTCAGCCAGCAATACCGCATGGCACGCACCTTTGCCGTCTCCCTAAAGGTGGGCACAGGCGCCGTCAGCAGCAAGCCGAACCCATCTCTGGTGCGCCGTCCGTCCGGTGAGTGGGTGGTGGAAATGCCGGCTGAGGAAGGTTAAACAACAGTGGGTAAACCGGCGACACCGATTGCAACTTCACCTTTTGGCCCTATTCAGCCGCGGCTTTTCCGGCGGGACAAGGAAACTTAAGCAACGGTGAGTGTAATCTCAGCCATTGTCTATTTGACCCGAAGATGAGCCGGGCTTGTGAGCACGCCGCAGACGTGCCGGCGGTTGGCCCACATGTTTGGTAAAGGCGTTGCGGAACGCAGCCTCCGAAGCATACCCTACGGTATCAGCAATTTGCGCAATGGCGGTATTGGTAGTGGTTAACAGATCCACCGCCACCTGCATACGCCAGCTCAGCAAATAATGCATGGCCGACTGTCCCACCAGTTGCCGAAACAGGCTGGCAAAGGCAGACCGGCTCATGCCTACCCGGTGAGCCAGTTCTTCCAGGCGCCAGGGATGCTCGGGCTGACGGTGGATAAAATCCAAAGCCAACCCAATCTGATCATGCTGTAAGGCGGCTAACAATCCGCTTTGATGGTCATCACTTAAGGCTTTGCGCAATATCTGAATAAACAGTAAATAAGAAAGTTGTTCCAGGGCGGCAACCTGGCCCGGGCCGGGTTGCCGGCATTCAGCCAGGATGAGATCAATAATCAGCCGGGTGGTATCTTCCGCCGGCTGCCCACTGTGCAGCACCACCACCTCGGGCAAGGCATCCAGCACCGGCCACTGGGCGGCGCTGCGAAACTCAAAGTAACCGCACAACATTCGGGTAACGGGTTGTCCCGGATCCAGCGGATTGGCCTGGTTGACTATCGTATCCGCCTCCACCTGTTCACAGGGACTCAGCAGATGCCGGGCGTCTTGAGGAAAAAAGACAAAGTCCCCGGCATTAAGCTGGACCGGCTGCGTGCCCTGCATCAGCAGCCAGCAATTCCCGTCCTGAATAAGGTGGAAAGTGGCCATCTTGTTTCCCGAGGTATCCACCGCCCAGGTCCCACAGTACTGCGCGTCAGTAAAGATCCCCGAACGCAACCCCAGGCGTCGGACAATGTCCGACAGGGCGTCGTCGGCCATATTGGGTAATGCCCGGTCTGGCTTGTTCAGCAATACCAGTGCTCCTTATGCTCTTGTTACTCTTGTTACTTTTGTTAACGCTGTACTTATTATATGGTATATCGGTCAATTACGCATATATGTGCCGAATGTTATCCCCTATGCTGAGCAACATCAATGACTCAACCCACAACACACTAAGGAGAAGTCAAATGACCGTAAGTACCTATCACCCCAAACAGGCACAGACTTTTGACCAGGTGATTGCCGGGACAGCCGCCCTTGTGGACTTCTATGCCGACTGGTGCGGACCCTGCCAGGCCATGGCACCCACCTTGGAAGCTTTTGCCGAGGCTAACCAAAATGTGAACGTTGTTAAGGTGAACATCGACGAAAATCCCGAGTTGGCGGCCCGCTTTGGCATCCGCAGCATTCCCACTCTGCTGGCCTTTCACGACGGCCGGGAGCACGGCCGCGCCGTGGGTGTGACCAATCAGGCGGGGCTGGCGGAACTCGTCGCCTGACGCCGGGACTTAAAATCTCAGGCGAGTTTAGGAGTGTGTTTATTCAGCAGACTCCTATTCGCCGCGCAACGCATGGGTAATGGGCATCCTGGCTGCGCGGACCGCCGGAAACAACCCGCCAATAAAACCCAGCACCAGAGCCCAGGTCAGACCCATCTTCAGCAGTTCGGGAGTAACCGCAAAATCAAAGGCAATCTGCGAAAAAGACGCTGTATTCAGGGTAGATGCCGTATAACCGTCAAACGCCAACCAGACTAATCCGCCGCCAAGGACCCCACCCAACAAGGCCAGGGCCAAGGCTTCAATCATCACGCTGGCCACCACGGGCACATTGCCAAAACCCAGCGCGCGCAGAGTGGCAATTTCCATCGTACGGCTGCTGACCGCGGAGTACATGGTATTCAAGGCGGCAAACACAGCGCCAATGGCCATGATGATACCCACCGCCATGCCAAAACCATTAATCAACGCCGTGCGGTCTTCGGATTGGGCAGCATAAAACTCCCGTTCAGAACGCGCGGTCAAATCAAACCTGGGATCGTCCTTAAGCCTTTGATCCAGTTGCGCCGCCACCTCCGGGCCTGCCAGACGTACCCGCATGGTATTGCTGGTGCCCCCACGGCGATAGGCAGAATCCACATTGGACAAATCCGCCCAGATTTCTCCTTCGGTTGCATTGCCGTTGGCGGTAAAGTGGCCAACCACATGCCAACTCTGGTCCCGCACCGCCAGGGTATCCCCCACCTGCAAACCCTTAAACTGGGAGACCGCCTTAACCCCAACCACTACCTCAGCCTTGCCCGGTTCAAAGCGACGGCCGCGGATGATGTTGACCTCGTCACGAATATTAAAGCTGGCGGGCTCAACCCCGCGCACCACAACATTGGCGGGTACACCGGTGCCGATTTTCTCAATGGCCGCAACCACATAAGATTCTCCCGCGCCTTCAACCACCCCCTCCATGGCCTTAATCACCGCCCGGTCTTGTGGTGTCATGGCACCATTCATTTCGCTGGTGGTGCCGTCCCGCATGATGATGGCCCGATCCGCCTTGCCCGTTCCTTGCAATGCCTTGTTAAAACCCACCGCCATGGACAACAGGCCCACCAGCACCGCCACAACGCCGGCAATCCCTACCACAATGACCGAAGAAGAACCCAGGCGGGACGGCAGGTTAAGCAGGTTCATAATAGTAATTTCGCGAATTTGTGAAAACACGACCTACACCCTGCGCAAAGCGTCAACAATGGTCAGCCGTTGCGCCTGCAGGGCAGGCAGCAGACCAATCAACAGCCCAACCAATAAACTTAAGCCAACGGCGCTGCCCATAATTGCCGGGGTAACGGCAAAACCGCCAAACACCGACTCCAGGGCGGTGGACATACCCGGGCCTAATACAGCCGCCGCACCCGCACCCAACAGCCCGCCCAACAGACACAACAACAGGGCTTCACCCAATACCAGGACCAGGACCGTGGTATCGGTAAAACCCAGGGTTTTGAGTACCGCCAACTCCGGAATCCGTTCGCGCAAAGCCTGGGACATGGTATTGCCGGTTAACAATAGAATGGTAAAAAACACCGCGGACATAATCATGGTGGTGATAAAACCCATGTCCCCCAGTTGCCGGGCAAATTGCCGGTTGGCTTCGTCCTCGGTTGTGGTCCGGGTCGGATCCGCGGAATTTTCGAACAGGGCATCGATCTGCTGAGCAATTTCGTCCGCCCGGTCAGGATTGCTGATCCTGACTGTCCACTGCCCCACCTGATCCTTGCCGAATGCTTGAACCGCTTCGTTAAAGTAGTCGTTGTGAAATAAAAAGAGCGGGAAATCGCTGGGTTTACCGGCCTTTGAAAACGACCCCACCAGTTCAAATTCCCATAAGCGGTCCCCGTTCTGTTTAGCATAGATCGTACCCTCAATGGGGATCACATCACCCACCTGCCAACCAAAACGCTCCATAAGCGCAATATCCGCCACCGCCGTGGTGCGCTCCCGGGCAAAGCGCTGCAGGGCATTCTCAGGTTGCAGCGTAAGCTCGCTGTAAATATCAAAAAAGCTCAGCGGATCCACCGGATACTTGGCAAAAAAGTTCTTGGGGTCCTGATAATTGCCACCAAACCAGTTGGTATGGGTGATGCCGTTAACCCCTGCAACGCTGAGTATCTGTTGTTTCTGACTGCTGGGCAGATTGTCGATCTGGGAGTACTTGGCACCCACCACCAGCCGGTCGGTCCCCTCCACTTCAACACCCCCATCAAAGGCTGTGGCTATGGCCTGCAACAGGCAAAACAGCAGAAAGGCGACCATAACAGACAATAGCGTTAAGGTGGTACGGGTGCGTTTACGAAACAGGTTTGCCCACATCAACCCAAACAAGGTCATACCACCTCCCCGTCTGCTTTAGCCAGTTTACCTTTGTCCATGTGCAGGGTGGTGCTGGCGTGGTCCGCGGCCCGGGGATCATGGGTAACCATGATAATGGTTTTGCCCTGATCCCGGTTCAAGGTCTGCAACAACTGCAGAATTTCATCCGCGGTTTCGCGGTCCAGATCGCCGGTGGGTTCGTCACAGACCAACAGACTTGGATCCGCCACCAGCGCCCTGGCAATGGCAACCCGCTGCTGTTGGCCACCCGACAGTTCGCCGGGTTTATGTTTGGCCCGCTCTGCCAACCCGACAATCTGCAACGCGGTAGATGCATTTTGTTGTCGCTGTTTTCTGGATAAATTTGTCAGCAACAGAGGTAGTTCGACATTACGTTGGGCATTAAGCACCGGCAACAGATTATAAAATTGAAAGATAAATCCCACATTTTCCGAACGCCAGCGGGCTAAAGCCCGGTTGTTCATCCCGGCCAGACTCCGGCCGTTTACCTCAATATCCCCCCCGGTCGGATGATCCAGACCGCCAATCAAGTTAAGCAAGGTGGTTTTCCCCGAACCCGACGGCCCCATCAAGGCAAGAAAGTCACCCTCCTGTATTGCCAGGTTAATCCCGTCCAACACCGGAACCACCTCTTTGCCCTTGGTATAGGTTTTTTCAACATTCTGGCACTGCACCGCGATTGCCATGATCCCTCCGATGATTTGCTGATTTTGGACACGACTTGTGAGTTCCTGTCTAAGGCAGAATCAGTTTCCGTTGTCATTCACCACACCCCCGTCCGCCAGGCTCGCCAACAACGGTGGCGTCAGGTCACTGATTACCCGCTCACCGTTGGCTAAACCCGTCAACACCCGGGTGCGCTCACCTTCCGGGGCTCCCAGCCTGACGTTTCGCCGCGCGGCCTTTGCACCGCTGACCACAAATACAAAGACGCCCTCGTTATCCTCACCTAACGCGCTGGTGGGTACCAGTACACCCTGGGGCGCTTGTACCGGTGGGGTTTCCGCCTGCCCGTCCAGAAAGGCAACCCGCACCCCCATATCCGGCAAAACCCGTTCATCGCGTTCTAAAAATTCAATCCGCACGCGTACCGTCGCCTTGTTACGGTCCGCCGCCGGGATGATGGCAATGACCTCCGCCGGGAAGTGGTAGTCCGGATAGGCGTTCAGGGCCACCTGCACAGGTTGGCCCGAATACACCCGGTTGATATATGACTCGTTAACATCCACCTCAACTTCCAGGGACGCCATATCCACAATGGTGCAAATGCCGGTGCGGGTAAAACCACCCCCGGCAGACACCGGTGAGATCATTTCTCCCGGCTGGGCAGCCTTGGCAATCACCACCCCGCTGAAGGGTGCACGAATTTCCATATCCGCCAATATTTGCTGCTGCACCGCCATGCCCCGCTCGGCCACTACAATGTCCTTTCGCGCCCGCTCCAGGCGGGCAATAAGAGATTGCACCGACAACTCATCACGATCCAGATCAGCCTGGCTGGCCAGATTACGCTGCGCCAGACCCTGGGTGCGGTCGAAGTCAAGCTGGGCCTGTTTCAGGGCAACATCCAGTTCCGCCAGGCTCGCCTTGGCGGAATCAAGCTGAGAGGCGGAAAGTTCAAGCTGGGCCCGGGGAATACTGTCGTCCAGGCGTGCCAACAACTGACCTTCGCGCACCACCAAACCTTCTTCGATATGCACCTCAACCACCTTACCCGTGGCTTTGGAACTGACCGTGGCCTGACGCCGGGCCACGACATAACCGGTTGCATCCAGCACGCTGGAACCCACGGGCTGGGCCGAGGCTGCCATGGCGATGGCGGTACTGACGGTAATGGGTTGCTGCCCGGATGGCAGATCAATAAACCACAGGATCATCCCCAGGACCAGGCCACCGGCCATACCCCACAGCCATTTGCCCCAAGAGCGCTCCGTCCGGGCGGGTGCGCTGCGGTCAATCTTCAGTTCTCCAAGCAGCGCCTTTTTGTCGACTGGTTCAACCATCTTGCTCAACCATCAAATCCGTCATTTGCAACTTATGTCGTTGCAGACCGAAAAAAGGTTTTACAGTGTAGCAGTTCTGTCAGTGACAAAAACAGAACCAGCCCCGGCACCTGATCCAATGGTTACAGAGGGGCCAAAAACGCCGTGGGGAGGATAAAATGGGGCTGAACGGGATCAAGCGGAGTAATTTATGGCCTTACAGCGATACGTCACGGAAATGGGCATGGGGGTAGACGTCCACGGCGGCAACTATACCAAGGCAGCTTGCCGAGCCGTTGCCGACGCCATCCGGCATTCCAGCCTGAATTTTTTTCAAGCCCTGGGTAAGTCCCCCGAGGATATGATCATCACGGTTTTGTTGGGCGCCGCTGATCCCAACGCCATCGATACCCAGGCGGTGGCAGACGAACTGCCTTACGGCACGGTGACCGTACAGCCACAGGTGGGTGGACTGAACGTACCCAGTCAGACGGGTGATGATCTAATGGTGATGGTTAACGCCGCTGTTCTGGTTCAGTTCAACGACTAAAACCCGGCGGGCACGTCAGGTGGCGGCGCGCTGAATCAACGCCGCCAGCCGGTCGCTGGCGGTGCGCAATTGCGTCAGGTGATCCTCTTCCGGCACCATCATCAACTGCCCTTCAAGCCGCAGATGCGCATAGCCGTGCACATGACACCAGCCGATAAGGATATCGTTGACCAGGGCTGCCCCCTTGGTTTCACCCATGTGGTCCGGACGCACCTCCGCCTCGCCCCGTTGGCGTAAGATGACATTGGTCAGCTCGGTAAAGGTCATCGCCACCGGCTGCGGCGGGCACGCCATATCAAAACACACCAGGTCCGAGCGAAACATGATGCGAAAGTGCTCCGGATAGGCCAGGGCAAATTCCACGTAACCTTGGGCGGTAGCAAACATTTCATCATTCAGATTGCCACGCACTGCACTGATCCTGCTTTGCAGCTGCTCCACCAGGCGTTGGAAACCCCGCTCAGCCACCGCGCTTAACAAACCCCGTACATCGCCAAAATGATGTTTCGGCGCCGCATGCGAAACCTTGGCCAGACGAGCACAGGCCCGCAGGGTAAAGCCCTGTAAACCGTGGCTTTGCAGCAATGTGTCCGCGGCATCCAGCAGCGCGTTACGCAGGTCGCCGTGGTGATAGGCCGGCAATACTCTCTCCTTCACGTGAACATCACAGTCAATACTTCATGATAACCATCTTGACGTTGTAAAAATAGCTTGACACTGTCAAGATTTCGGCCACATAATCAGCAGACCTAATCTTGCTAGTGTAAAGATTGGTGGTTAAAAAGTATTCGGCTCGACAACAGGAATAAACGTGATGCATACGGAACAGATTTTCAGCTTGTGCGGCGCCCTGGCCATGCTGGGTTGGGCAGGCCTGATTCTTGCCCCGGGGTGGCGCGTGACCCGGGATTGGCTGGCTCCGGTTGTGGCCCCATTGATGATCAGCGTTGTATATGCCTGGCTGATGTTGACCTATCTCGATCACGCACCCGCCGACGGCGGATTCGGCTCCCTGGCCGCGGTGTCAGCACTCTTCTCGGTACCCGAATTACTGCTGGCCGGGTGGATCCACTATCTGGCGTTTGACCTTTTTGTGGGCGCCTGGGAAGTACGGGATGCCCGGACTAACCGGATTCCGCACCTGTTGTTGATTCCCTGCCTGCTGGCTACGTTTATGGCCGGGCCCGCCGGATTGCTGTTGTATTGGCTGGTTAAGGGCGCCGTGCGGGTTTTCCGCCAATATCAAACTGCGGAGGCTTAAACATGCAGACTGCTCATTTACCCGCCACCGGAGTTTTTCTGCACTGGCGGACCCTGCGGAGCTGGCAACCCGGCTGGTTCTACAGCACCCTGGCCTACTTTACGCTTATGCTGTTGTGCATGGTCGGCCAGGGCCTTGATGATCGTCTGCTCCACGGGGTCTCCGTGTGGACAAAACCCTTCAAATTCTCGTTGTCACTGTGGGTTTACTTCGCCACCCTCCTGTTGATCGCTCCACTCACCCCAGAGGGATTTTTTAACCGCCGCCAGGGTAAGGTGCTGGCGGGTCTTCCGGTGGTGATGGCATTTGCGGAAATGGCCTACATCACTTACCAGGGTGCAATGGGGGAGGCCTCCCACTTTAATGTCAGCTCAACCTTTCACGCCGTGGCTTATTCGCTGATGGGATTCGGCGCAACCTGCATGGTTGTGGTGCTGGTCTGGCTGGCGGTAGTGCTCGCCCGGGAGCACGGCCTTAACCAACCCTTGATCCTGAGCATTGTGGTTGGCCTGGTGGCCACCTGTATATTCGGTGGCGGCTTTGGCGGATATCTGGGTGCGCAAAGCGCACACTGGGTGGGGGCTGCCGCAACCGATGCCAACGGAGTGGCCTTTTTCAATTGGGCGCGAGACGGTGGAGACCTGCGAGTAGCCCATTTTTTTGGCATGCACGCAATGCAGGCCCTGCCAATATTTGCCTTGCTTTTACCCAGAACATTCTCCAACAATACCGCTTGTACCTTGGTGCTGGCTTTTGCTTGTGCATACTGTGCCTTTACAACCATGACCTTTGTCCAGGCAGTCCAGGGCCTACCCTTTATCACCTGAGCCTGTTATCACCAGGCACCGCGGGGCTCTCCATAGGAGGGCGGGAATGGAAAACGATGGAAATAGGATACGTTAACGTTTTTGTCAGCGACTTAAAACGGGCGCTCACTTTTTATCACGATACCTTGGGGCTGACTCTGCACCAGGCTGATGAAGAACACGGTTATGCCTCCCTGGGGGCCAAAACCATCAGCTTCGGCCTGGCGCAAACCGACGAACCGGGCTTAATCGGCCGCCACACGGGCATCGGCTTTGTGGTGAGCGATATCGAGACCAAACACCGGGACCTGGCCGCCAAGGGTGTGAACTTTACCTTACCCCCAACCCCCCAGCCCTGGGGAGGCATATTGGCGGTATTTGAAGACCCGGACGGCAATCAGTTCTACTTGGATCCGGGGTTTTCGGACAGCCACCAGCCACAGACCAACTAACCATTACCAACATTCAGCATAAGGGAGGCCGCAAACCACGATCCATCTTAAGGCCGGCCGCAACACCAACACGACAAATTATGCATAACACGGGGCAGGTTAATTGATCAGGCGTTCATCACCTGTTTCAGGAAGCCACTCATGTCAATGGCCCCGTCAAGGAGCCCGCAAACCGTATCCACAAAGGGGGCCGAAAGGCCCTGTTTGGCAAACAGGGCCTGGAACATCCGGGCTGCCCGCACCCCCTCACTGACCATGACCATATCGCCCTGGGCTTCTTCCAGGGTTTGACCCTTGCCCAGCCGTTCCCCCATTTCGCGATTACGCCCGTGGGGAGACGTGGCGGTAACAAAGAGGTCACCAATCCCGGCGGCACTCAGCGCGGTATCGGCCTTGGCACCCAGCTCCGGGATCAGGCGCACGGCTTCACGATAACCGGCGGTAAATACCGCTGCTTTCAGGTTGTCCCCCCCACGCCCATCTTCTTTTAACCCATCAACCACGCCACAGGCCAGGGCAATGACATTCTTAAATGCCCCCCAGTATTCAGCACCCAGGGGATCATCAGCCGCCGCCAACGACAACGTTTCGGTGGTCAGGGTTTTGGCCATGTTTTCCGCCAGACTGGAGTCCTTGCTGGCCACCAGGGCTGTGGTATACACCCCCCGGGCCAGCTCCGGCGCAATGGTTGGACCCATCATCACACACAGAGGATTGTGCATACCCTTGGCCGCTAACTTCTCTTCGATCACATCGGAAATCAGCTGATCACCCGGCGCCAGACCCTTAGCCAGATCCATCAGGATTTGACCCTCACCCAGATGGGGCAGAAGCTGGTCAACCACGTCCAGTACCACTCCGGAGGGCAACGCAAGGACCACTATGTCCGCCCCTTCAACCGTGGGCAAAATGTCCATGGATACCCGCATCCCCGTAAGCGGCACTCCGGGCAGATACTTTTCGTTCACCGAGGTGGCATCCAGGGTGTCGAAGACCTCCTGCTCAACCGTCCAACCGGCAACACCGTGACCGGCACCCAGCCAATTTTTAGCCAGAGCGGTGCCAAAATTTCCCAATCCCAGGACAGCAATTTGTGTCATCAACCGATCCTCCTTTATGAAATTGGAGCTTAATGTGCATTCAGCCCGCCATCAATTAACAATTCACCGGAAGTGAACCTTTATCACCGGCCGAAAGCCGCGCCCACCCGGATGGAGATCAGGCTAACCCACATAACGCGCCGCCGGACGGTAAATACGATTATCCAACCGGCTCTCGATAAAATGCGCGATATAGCCAAACACCCGGGCCAGGGCAAAACCCGCGGTAAAGTATGGGTTGGGCAACCCCATCCTCCGGTACACCAGGCCCTTGTAAAACTCCACGTTCGCATGCAGCGCCTTACCCTTGGATGCCATCCGCAAACGAAATTCGTCCTCCATGGCCAGCAGTATTTCATACACCTGCCGCAACTCACCCACCGCCAGCTTTTCCGCCCATTGTTGCAGATAAGCAGCCCGGGGGTCTCGTACCCGATACTCCCGATGGCCCATGCCGGGCAATTTTTCGCCCCGGTCCAGAAGCTGCCCAACGTAGGCCCTGGCCGCAGCGGGATCAGCCAGCGTATCCGCAATTTCCAACACCGCCTGATCCGCGCCACCGTGCAAGGGCCCTGACAAGGCCCCAATACCCGCAGCCATGGCACTTTCAACGCTAGCCAGCGTGGAAGCCACAACTCTGGCGGCAAAGGTGCCGGCGTTCAGGCTGTGTTCGATCTGCAGAATCTGGGTGGTATTAAACGCCCGGGTGATCTGCGCATCCGCTATACCCAGCGCATCGAGAAACCGCTCCGCATAAGCCAGCCCGGTGTTCATGGTCACCGGCGCGTTGCGCAGGCGGGTGGCCAGCACCGCCGGCAGTTTGGCGGCAACTTGCAGACCCCGGTCCGCTTCACCCAGCCCAAACGACAGGTTCCCCTTCAGCAAGGGCACCATGGCCTGTAAAACCTGCATGGGATGGCAGTCCTTGGGCATGGCCAGGACCAGGGCCGTCTCGTGATCTTCCAGGTTGGCCCCAGCCTGGAACAGGGGCTCAAATTGACCCTGCTGCCGACCGGTTACGACCCACTCGGCAACATCCAAAAATGGTTGGTCAACGCAATCGGCGATATCCCGGCCGCGATAATGCAATTTCCCTTCCGCCCGGACGTCGGAAATTACCGTTTCTTCAACTACCACACCGGCTAAACCCTTGGCGATCATGGTCATCAGCGTCTCCTGTTTAAAAAAACAGAATCTAGGCCTAACCACCCCGCCAAGCCAGGTCCATCTGCTACTGAAAATTTCAGTTTTACTGATATAACTGCATAATATTAGCGTTTTTCACCCATATTATTAGTTCTGCTAATGGACGAAGTTAAAAAATTACCTTACAGTGTCCATCGTGAAATCAAATCGCCTACAAATCGAACGGCATGAGGTCCGTGTATTTGATGCCATTGTGGATGCGGGTGGGTTCAGCCGCGCGGCCGAACGGCTGAACCTTTCCCAGTCCGCCGTCAGCCAGACCATTGCCAATTTAGAACACAAACTGGCCACCCAGCTATTGCTGCGCGGCCGGACACCGGAACTGACAGAGGCCGGACGGCGGCTGTACAGCTATACCCGGGCCCTGCTGAATGAAGAACAGCAGGCTTTGCAGGATATTGAGCTTATCCGCACCGGTGCCTTGTCAACGCTGAATCTGGCGACCAACTCCATGGTCAATCGATACTTTGCGCGCGCCCTGATGCTGGAGTTTTGCAACCAAAACCCCCTCACCCGTCTGAAGCTTGACGTGGTGCCCAGCAAGGAGATTATTTACGGGGTAGATGATGGTCGTTGGGAGCTCGGTTTTGGGCCTTTTCAAACAGATATGCCAAAACACTTTTCAACCCGCATCTATTTTGAAGAACATCGCATGCTGTGTGTTCATCAAAATCACCCGGCCTTTGCCCAGCTCATGCAAGACCCATCCACGGAGCTGGCCAACACCACCCTGCTGACTTCTTACCTGGACGAGGCTACCCGGCGGCCCGAGGCTAATCGCCTCAGCGCACAATTTGCCGCGGT
>JANQMF010000027.1 GCA_028280225.1 Pseudomonadales bacterium
GACCCGCCCGGAGGTGGTGCAGGAAGTTCACCGTAACTATCTGGCGGCCGGGGCCGATCTGATCTCCACCAATACGTTCAGCGCCACCAGCATCGCCCAGTTGGATTTTGGCTGCGAAGCCATGGCCCGGGAAATCAACTATGCCGGCGCAAAAATCGCCAAAGCCGTGGCCATGGAATTTTCCACCACCGACAAACCCCGTTTTGTCGCCGGCAGCTTAGGCCCCACCAACCGCACCGCCAGCCTGTCACCGGACGTCAATCGCCCGGGGTTTCGTAATATCAGTTTTGCTGAGTTGGTGGAAAGTTATAGCGAAGCTATCCAGGGCCTGGCTGATGGGGGTGCGGATGTGCTCCTGATTGAGACTATTTTCGACACCCTGAACGCCAAGGCGGCCATCTTTTCCGCCCTGACGTTTAACGAACAACAAGCTGAACAGGGTCAGGCCACCCTCCCCCTTATCATCTCCGGGACCATCACCGATGCCAGCGGGCGCACCCTGTCCGGCCAAACCGGTGAAGCCTTTCTATACTCCATCCAGCACGCACAGCCCCTGGCGGTGGGCTTAAACTGTGCCCTGGGGGCAGAACAGCTGCGCCCCTACCTGGGGGAGCTTGCCCAACAGTCTCAATTTCCCGTGAGTGTCCACCCCAACGCCGGTTTACCCAATGCCTTTGGGGAATATGATCAAACCGCCGAACAAATGGCTGAAATTGTCCGAGACTTTGCCCAAGCGGGGTGGTTGAACATTGTCGGCGGATGCTGCGGCACCACTCCGGAGCATATCCGTGCCATTGCCGAGGTGGCGGCTGAGTTTCCGCCCCGGCAGATGCCACAGCAGCAACCGCAACTGACTCTGGCGGGCCTGGAACCGCTACGGGTTAGTCAGGATTCGCTGTTTATCAATGTTGGCGAACGCACCAACGTCACCGGTTCCGCCAGGTTTGCCCGCCTGATCAGAGAAGCCAAGTTCGACGAAGCCCTGGATGTTGCCCGTCAGCAAGTGGCCAGCGGTGCTCAAGTCATCGACATCAACATGGACGAAGGCATGCTGGATGGCAGTGCCGCCATGGTGGAGTTTTTGCACCTGATAGCCGCGGAACCGGATATTGCCAAGGTGCCGATCATGATCGACTCGAGTAAATGGGAGATCATCGAAGCAGGATTACAGTGTGTGCAGGGCAAGGCCATTGTCAATTCAATCAGCCTGAAGGAAGGTGAAGAGACCTTTCTGGCACAGGCCAGACTGTGCCAGAAATACGGCGCTGCGGTCATTGTCATGGCGTTTGATGAAAACGGCCAGGCCGACACCTACGAACGAAAAACCGAAATCTGTGAGCGCAGCTACCGCATCCTGACCGAGCAAGTGGGTTTTAATCCCGGCGACATTATTTTCGACGCCAACATTTTTGCCATCGGCACCGGTATCGAAGAACACAATAACTACGCCGTGGACTTTATCAACGCGGTACGCTGGATTCGGGATAACTTGCCCGGGGCAAGTACCTCCGGGGGGCTAAGCAACGTTTCTTTTGCCTTTCGGGGTAACAATCCGGTACGCGAGGCCATCCATACGGTATTCCTCTACCACGCCATCCAGGCCGGTTTGACCATGGGTATCGTTAATGCCGGGCAGTTGGGGATTTACGCTGACCTGAGCGAGGACCTGCGCACCCGGGTTGAAGATCTGGTGCTGAACCGGCGCGTTGATGCCACCGAAAGATTGCTGGAGGTAGCGGAGTCCTTTGTCGCCTCCGACAAGTCAAAAACTAACGAACCTGATTTGTCGTGGCGGGAACTCGACGTTGCCGGCCGTTTGTCCCATGCCCTGGTCAAGGGCATTACGGATTACATCATCGAGGATACCGAGGAAGCCAGATTGGCGGCGGAACGCCCGTTACATGTTATCGAGGGCCCCCTGATGAACGGCATGGGCGTGGTGGGGGATTTGTTCGGCAGCGGCAAGATGTTCCTGCCTCAGGTGGTAAAAAGTGCCCGGGTCATGAAACAAGCCGTTGGACATCTTGTGCCTTATATCGAATCGGAAAAGGACAAAAGTGACGCCAGACAGTCTAAGGGCAAAATTGTCATGGCCACGGTAAAGGGTGATGTGCATGACATCGGCAAAAATATTGTGGGTGTGGTCCTACAGTGTAATAACTACGATGTCATCGATCTGGGTGTGATGGTCCCCGCGGAGACTATCCTGCAAACCGCCCGGGAAGAAAACGCCGCGGCCATCGGCCTGTCCGGACTGATCACCCCATCCCTTGACGAAATGGTTCATGTGGCCAGCGAAATGCAGCGGTTGGATATGGACATACCGTTAATGATTGGTGGCGCCACCACCAGCAAGGCACATACCGCGGTGAAGATCGAACCGGCTTACGACAAGGCAGCTACCGTTTATGTGACCGATGCGTCCCGGGCGGTGAATACCGCTGCCAGTTTGCTCAGCGCAGATAACGAAGCCTACCTGCAACGCGTGCGTGAAGAGTACAAAACCGTGCGTAATCGCGTTAATGCCCGGCGTCAGAAGCGCCAGTTCTTAAATATTGACGATGCCCGCGCTAACCCCGCACCCATTAACTGGTCAAGTTATACCCCACCCGTGCCCAAACAACCGGGCCTGCACGTTATCGAACCCCGTCTTGAAGACCTGTTACCCTTTGTGGATTGGTCACCCTTCTTCATGACCTGGGAGCTGGCCGGTAAGTATCCGAAAATCCTGGATGATGAGGTGGTGGGTGAAGCGGCCAGACAATTATTTGACGATGCCACCGATACCCTCAACCAACTGCTTGCTGACGGCCGGCTGCAGGCCAAGGGGGTTTACGGATTCTGGCCCTGCAACCGGGCCGGTTGTGACGACATCGAAATCTACGCCGACGACAGCCGCCGGGAAGTAATTACCACCCTGCATCATCTGCGCCAGCAAACCCCCAAACCCGATGACGCGGCACCTAACTATTGTCTGGCGGATTTTATTGCCCCCAGGGGTACCGCAGACTACATCGGCGGTTTTGCCGTCACCGCCGGGTTGAATATCGAGGCCCTGTTACAGGACCACGCCAACGACGATTACACCCAGATTATGATCAAAGCCCTGGCAGACCGGCTGGCGGAAGCCTTTGCCGAGTACCTGCACGCCCAGGTACGTAAATGCGCCTGGGGCTACGCCCAGGATGAAAACCTGGACAACCAAAGCTTAATCAAGGAGCAATACAGTGGGATTCGACCGGCACCGGGATATCCGGCCTGTCCGGAGCACAGTGAGAAAGAAACCTTATTCGACTTGCTTAATGCCACCGCCAACACCGGCATTACCTTAACCGATAGCTTCGCCATGTCTCCGGCGGCGGCGGTCAGCGGCTGGTATTTTTCGCACCCGGAAAGCCGGTACTTTGGGGTGGGTAAAATTGATCAGGACCAGTTGGCCAGTTATGCCGACCGCAAGGGTATCAGCGTGGAGGAAGCTACCCAGTTGTTGCGGCCCAACCTGGACCAGTAGCCGGTATCTAGAAGTCGAAAGTAAAGCCGGAAATGAAATGCACAGCCATCAGCACCGCGGCAGTGAACATAATCACAATCGCCCAGCGGTCTGCCTTGGCGTCGGCCTGGATTTCATCCTGTCCGGTATTCGAAGTTTCGTCAGTCACATTTTATCCTAATTCTGTTGATGGGTCCGCGGCTTGAGCGTGGCACGCCGCGCGCATTATAGTAGAACCAGCAAAAAGTGCTAACTGGGCGTCTGCTAAAAAGCAGACGCCTGGTCTTTGTCCGGAAATTGATTTATCTGTACCCCGGACAAGCCTGAAACCGCTGGATTCTGGGCGTTAACCCACAACTTTGGGCCTAAGCTTATTTCGGCTTTCGCATTGTCGGGCAGCCCCCGTCCTGGTAATGTGCCGCGCCTGTTAATCGATTGATAACCAAGGTAAAAACAGCACCCAATGTACCGCTACGACAATTTCGATCACAACTTTGTACGCGAACGCGTGGCCCATTATCGTGCACAAACAGAGCGTTATCTTGCCGGGCAGCTGACGGAAGACGAATTTCTGCAATTACGCCTGCGCAACGGGCTGTATGTCCAGCGCCTTGCACCAATGCTCCGTGTTGCCGTACCTTACGGCACGCTGAACAGCCAGCAATTGCGCACGCTGGCGCATATCGCCCGGCATTATGATCGCGGGTACGGACACCTCAGCACCCGACAGAACATGCAGTTTAACTGGCCGGAGCTGCCGGAAGTGCCGGATATTCTGGAGGCATTGGCCAACGTTGAAATGCACGCCATCCAGACCAGCGGCAACTGTATACGCAACGTCACAACGGACGAATTTGCCGGGGCCGCCGCTGACGAAGATATCGACCCCCGCCCCTACTGCGAAGTCATTCGGCAATGGTCCACAAACCACCCGGAGTTTGACTGGCTGCCGCGTAAATTCAAAATTGCCATGACCGGTGCTGCCCAGGACCGCGCGGCGGTGGCGGTCCACGATATCGGCATTCGCGTACACACCGCGGACAACGGTGAGGTGCTGTTCGACATCTGGGTGGGCGGCGGTTTGGGCCGCACCCCGGTAATTGGTGCCCTGATTCGCGCGGACGTCCCCATCAAGCACCTGTTGACGTATCTTGAGTCTTGCATGCGGGTTTACAATCGTTACGGTCGCCGGGACAACAAGTACAAAGCGCGGATAAAAATTCTGGTCAGGGCGTTAACCGCTGAGGGTTTCAAAGCCCAGGTGGAAGAGGAATGGGCACATCTGAAGGACGGCCCCAGCACCCTCACCGAAGAGGAAATGCAACGCCTGGTGGACGCCTTCGCACCACCCGAATTCGACACGTTCGAAGAAACATCCAAGCTCAGTGAACAGCGCCTGGCAAATCCCGAATTCAGCCGCTGGATAAAACACAATACCGTACCGCACAAACAACCCGGCTATGCCGCAGCTACGCTGTCGACCAAGGTCACCGGTGTACCACCCGGTGATGTCAGTGATGAACAGATGGAAGCGGTAGCCGACTGGGCGGATCAATACAGCTTTGGTGAAATCAGAATTACCCACGAGCAGAATTTTGTCTTGCCCCATGTCCCGCAGGATCAACTGCTGACCCTCTGGCAAGCGGCCCATGATCAGGGCCTGGGCAACTACAATGCCGGCCTGTTAACGGATATGATCTGCTGCCCCGGGGGTGACTATTGCTCTCTGGCCAACGCCAAATCCATTCCCGTTGCCGAAGCCATACAGCGGCGTTTCGACAACTACGACTACCTGCATGATCTTGGCGATCTGGACATTAACATCTCCGGCTGCATGAATGCCTGTGGACATCACCACGTTGGCCACATCGGTATTCTCGGGGTCGACAAGAAAGGTCAGGAGTTTTATCAGATCTCTCTGGGTGGACACTCCGGGCATTCCGGCCGGGCAGCCAGCTTGGGCCAGATAATTGGCCCTTCTTTTGCCCGGGACGAAGTCACCGACGTCATCGATACCTTGTTTTGCGTTTATCTTGAAAACAGGCTGACCAGTGACGGTGAACAGGAATCTTTTTTAAGCTGTTTCCAGCGAATTGGTATGGATCCGTTTAAGGAGCGCGTGTATGCCGCAGCTGATTAATCAAGCACCCGCTTCCGCAGCGGATAGCGGCCAGTGGCAGCTTGCCACCGAAAGCCTGCCCATCGCCTGGGTCAACAGCGAGCAGTGGCAGTCCGGTCAACCCCTTTGTTTACAGGGAGATGAAGAACCACAAGCTGCGTACCTGGAAGCGAGCCATATTGCCATTGAGTTTCCCGCTTTTAACGATGGGCGCGGCCTTTCCTTGGCTGTGCTGCTGCGCACCCG
>JANQMF010000072.1 GCA_028280225.1 Pseudomonadales bacterium
CATGTCTTTAAAAACACTTTCCAGGCGCTGCACAAGTTCCAGCAAACAATCCTTACAGCAATAAACTGGGGACACCACTGAAAAATCAACACTATTGGAGGTCATGATCTAAACACCCAGTACTTTTGCAAAGCAAACATGCAGCCTGCTACAAAGACGATGGTTGCCCCCATCACCAGTTGATGAGGCAAATTCAGCAGATCGACAAATAGAATCAACAGCCCGACGCTTATAAAATATCCCAATCCGTATGCCGCAACATAACGGACCAAGACAGAAGAATTGTTACTATCGTTTCGAAATGTCCATCGTTTGTTTAAAACAAAGGTTTGCAGCACCCCAACAACATAGACAATTGTCATGGCCAGCTTGTGTCCGGTTTCCAAACCGGTAAGCAATAAATACATCCCGTACAGCACAAAATTCGACACAATACCGACCAGCGCAAACTTATTCAGCTGGAAAAAAAACCGCCCGGACGATGTCATTGCCCTAACAACACTCACGCAAATTGTCCAATACGATATCTGCCTTGTGGCCCATTTCAGGGAACAGCGGGAGGCGCAGAAGTGTTTCGCTCACTTCGTTGGTCACCTGCAGATCGCCCGAGACTCTACCAAAACGCTTTCCTGCTGGAGATGAGTGGAGCGGTATGTAGTGAAACGCTGCACCAATACCTTGCTTATTAAGTTGTTCCATAACGTGCCTGCGCCTTTCGGCGTTTTCCAACCTGACGTAGTAAATGTGACCGTTGTGTAAACACTCTGCAGGCACCGACATTCTACGCAATCGACCTGCACGCTCCATGTCTTCCAGTTGACTATGATAGTTTTGCCAATGCCGCAGCCTTGCTCTGGTCAGGTCCTCTGCTTCTTGTAACTGGGCATATAGTAGTGCCGCCAACAAATCACTGAGAAGAAAGGATGAACCCTTGTCGACCCAAGTATACTTGTCAACCTGACCCTCTAAAAACCGGTGTCGGTTGGTGCCTTTGTCGCGGATTATTCGCGCTCGATCTTCAAGAGCTGGGTCGTTTACGATCAAAGCACCTCCCTCACCTGAAATCACATTCTTGGTCTCATGAAAGCTGAAACAGGCAAGATCCGATAGAGCACCAGCAGGAACCCCCTTATAGCTTGACATGAGCGCCTGAGCTGCATCTTCTACTACAAGGAGCTTATATCGTGTGGCGACATTCCGAATGGTATCCATATTGCAGCAAATCCCTGCATAGTGAACCACAATAATCGCCTTAGTTTTTTCTGTAATCGCCGCCTCAATCAAATGCTCGTTTAAATTGCAGGTATCCGCGCGAATGTCCACAAAAACCGGCACTGCGCCGCAACTTACAACCGCCGTAGCTGTGGATACAAAGGTAAAAGAAGGGAGGATGACCTCATCTCCCACCTCTAAATCCGCCAGGAGCATTGCCATTTCCAAAGCACCCGTACAAGAGTGTGTTAACAGTGGGAGGCCACCAATATACTCACTTAGCCACTGCTGAGCGCGTTCCGTAAATTCACCATTGCCTTGAACACGACCACCTTGCAGAACCTTCTCTACGTAGCGTTGCGCAAGGTCTCCTATTTTTGGTTCGTTCAGGGGAATTTTCACAGAGTTAATAACACCACCGCTTAGGCGCCACGCCCATCTATTCCAACATAGCAGGTGAGGCTTCGTATCGAGGCGGGCAGTTTAGCAAAGCCGCTTGAGTCGGTCGAACTCCGTGCATAGAGAAAGCACGGCGGCTTGGTTGGTGTTACCATCGACCCAAGCGAAAGTGAGACGGGCCACGATGACCAATCAACAGACTCGCCAAGATACCAGCCAAGAAACTCGCTGGGATATCCTGTCCTGGGACTCAAATTTTTTCGGTGTGTGTGTTGCAAGAATTTACGCAACAAATTTAGACCAAGATAAACTGGCCGAACTCATTCATGGACTTAAAAGAAGGTCCGTCAGACTAGTCTATTGGAATCCGTCTTCCATTCCTAACTACGATCTCGCTGATTTTGGCGGGGTGCTGGTTGACGAGAAAACTGTTTATTGCATTAAACCCAGGCAAACTGAAAAAACCCTGACATCATTCCGCAACAGTTTCCCCATCAAGCTATGTTCCCCGGACGTTGAACGCCTAGGTATCGCTTGTGGCAAGTTTTCTCGTTTTAACATCGACCCTAACATTACAGACGAGCAATTCAAAAATTTATATCGAACATGGATCATACGCTCAGTCTCAAAAGAACTTGCCTTGGAGGTTCTGGGTATAAACGATAAAAAGCAGTTGGCCGGCCTTATTACACTAGGCAGGAAAGGGACCCGCGGAGATATAGGGTTAGTTGGAGTCGGCGAGGACTTTCGTGGAAATCGTTATGGGGAGCACCTGGTGAACGCTGCAATCCATTGGTTTAGCGACCAAGGATTTGAGGAAGTTCAAGTAGTCACTCAAGGCGCAAACAACCCTGCATGCCATCTGTATGAAAAGTGCGGCTTTTTCAAAGAATCCAAAACACCATATTACCATTTCTGGCTGTAAAAAATTGTGCCACAATGGGCATGTTAACAAACCACATAAGTTAGTCGCAGGACACATATGCTGAGTTTTATTACGAAGGCGCAGTATTGGAAATTGGTCGACGAAGGTATAGAAGACCTTCTACGGAAAGGTGTTTTCGACTGGCACCTTAAATCCGTCCAAGATACTGTGGCGTTTTCGCTCGTCAGAGACAAACGGAATCAGAATATTGCGGAAATAGGCGGTGGTGACAGCAGAATACTACCTGTCCTCGCCAAAGAGAATATTTGTACAAATATTGAAAAATTTGAAGGTCAAGACGGTGGTCCAAAGGGAGAAATTTCCTTTTCCAATGTTGCTAATGTACATGCCTTTGTTGGCGAATACTCTGACTTACTAGCGGAAAATTCATTCGATACCATTTTTTCAGTCTCCGTGGTCGAACACATACCCAACGATCAGATGCCGGCATTTATAGACGACTGCCATCGCATTCTTAGGCCGGGTGGGACCATGATTCACCTTGTCGACATGTATCTAATGCCGGATCGCTCACACTACAACGATTCTAGAATGCAGATTTACGGATCCTCGTTTAATCACCTTTTTAGGCCAATGGAGCCCGTGACTTTCCCGGAAGATCGTAGCTGGCCCTTCATGGAGTGCTACTGTTCAAATCCTGACAACACCATGTACGGCTGGAATAGCGTAAATCCTCAACTTCGCCAGGTGCGGGAGAACAGCCAGTCCGTAGCCATTGCCTGGGCTGGGATCGCACAAAAGTAGACTCGTCATCTAGTGTGTGTATTTAAACTTCATCCTGTATAGCCTGGGTAACGCTTCAACTTCCTCTAATGCCAAACGCATTCCGTAACGTTCTTTGTAGAATTGCTTTAAGATATCGAATTGCCTTTTTCGCGGAATTTTTCGTTTTACCACATAGGCATGCGATCTGGATGCTAACGTTAAGAAAAAGTCAGTTTCATCGCCTAACATCCTAACCATCTCGCGCTGGACGGGTGATTGGTTCATAAAACTACCTCCTATAAAACCAGCCACGTTTATTGGCGAATCCAGAGGCGATAAGGGCAGGTAGTGTTCATACGGAAAGGTAGACCCCATCGCATATATGACAGCGCCTTCCGGTAAATTAATTGCCCAAGTCTGAATGTCCTGGTGAAACGCGGCCGCCTGTGAAAGCCTCCACTGCACAAATTGCTGTGTGTGCCAAAGATTAAGTGTAAAGAACCCGAGAACAGTTAAACCCGCAACGGACCATACGTACCTGGCTTTCGAATCAGATACCTTTGCACCCACAGCATATATCAACAACAGGCACCAAAACATGCCAAAGCCCAAGGTTAACCAAAGCCGCAACGGTGCTCTATACAGTACCCCACACAGGTACCCTAGAATTACGATCAAGGTTACCACCAAAATAATTGCCGCAATTCTGGACTGGGCATCTCGAACAAGAAGCGCAATTACCAGCACTCCAATAACGATCAGCATGGCTGAAAATCTGGGTAAGAATCTTATCAATCCAGATTCCACTTGCCGAAACATTTCATCAACACCAAGGAGAGGTCTACCCCGAAATGCATCTTCTATGACACTCAGCTTTTCCACCGAAAAGTGAAACGGATCGACATATTGCCATGACAGAATCATGTTGAAATCAGTGGCTGACATTCCGGCAGCATCGAATTTCGCTGCACTCTCGGCTGTAAAACTTACCCCGCGATAATCGATATACTCCGATTTGAGTTCGTTTATTTTACTCCAATTTTGCCACTCCGCAGAGCGTTCATAGTAACTGGTGTGACTAACCGGTATCAGGATTAATCCAATCACCAACAAAAAGCCCGCCACCATCAACCTTCGATCAGCTAGTTTCTGCCGATGGCAGACCATCACCCAAACAGCAAAAGGCAGTATCAATGCGGTGATCATCAAAAAAGACTCAAACCGCAAGAGTGCACTTGCAATTAATAAGCCAAGCGTCACTAATACGCCTCGGTGGGAAATACGCTCACGCTCAGTTAACAAGCTCAGAAAAAAGACAAACCCAGCAACGGCACATACCCCAGATACCACCGTAAACTGCAGGTGCCAAAACAACGGAAATGCCACTACCCAGCAACCTATTGTCAAGGAGCAGGCAAAAGGCTTGTCCCGGCGTTTAATGAGCACGCTGTAACAAAGCACACACAGACTAAGTACAATCAACGCGCACAAGATCAGTCCATACCAGGCGACCTGTGGCGAGCTCTGATAAAGCATGCTTATGAAGTCGCCCAAAAGAAAATGAACAAACAGAAGATCACCTGAGGGGTTGGCTGCAACGAGAAAACCGGCCGCAATCATCGACATGACGATATCGTCATTTGTTCCCCAAATCGGCTCCCCACATATCAACCAATAGAGAAGAACTGCAGAGCCTGCGACTAGTCCGGACAGAGATAAAGTTCCCCGCTGATCATGCGGCAAACGTGGGACTTGGCACATCAACCAGACCGTTAGTTAACGAGCATCTCAGCTATCAAACGTACCGCTTTTATATTGGTTGCCTGCACAGCTTCTCGTGTATTGGAAGCATTGTGAGCACCCAGAATAACGTTCTGCATCGTCGTTAACGGAGATTCTTCCGGTAGCGGTTCTACCTCAAAAACATCTAAAGCCGCACCACCAACCCGTCCCGACAACAAAGCTTGTTCGAGTGCTCCTTGGTCAATCAACGGTCCGCGAGATACATTTACCACATAGCAACCGGGCTTTGCTAAATCTATCGTATCCTCATTCAACATATGCCAGTTATCTGCCACTAGGGCACAACTGAATAGCAGAAAATCACACTCGCTCAGACGATCAGGCCAGGTACACATTTCCGCGACTTCGTGAGATTCGACAACCGGATCGTAACCTAGCGTTTTAACCCCAGCCACATTGAGCCTCTTGATGATTTGGCGACCGATATTGCCCAACCCAACCACACCGGCCGTCTTCCCAAACAAGCTCACTCCCTGAGGTTTGATCCAGTCACCTTGCCGAACCGCACGATCAACCAGCCCAATCTTTCTTGTCAGTCCTACCAGGTAAGCCATAGCCAGATCAGCTACCTCATGGGAAAACATTCCCGGCGTGTTGGCAAACCGTATCCCCAAATCGCCAACCGCTTCACCGTCTATGTTATCCACGCCAATACCCCACTTAACGATGGCCCGCAGTTTTCCCTCACTTGCTCTGGTCAACACTTTGCGATTTGCGACATCGTCACCCGCGATCCATCCGTCGAATTGTGGCAGCGTTTCTAATAGTTGTTCTTCAGAAAGCGTCTGCAGTACATCCCCACATACCAGGTCGAGGCCGGTCTGACTGGCGAGTTCCGAAATTTGAGCTTTTTCCCCCAACATCGGCGGACAGGATATAAACACCTTTTTCATCAGTCTTTTCTCATTGCGCCAGCTAAACTCTCCGCATGAATCCAATCTTCCGGCTCATCAATGTCTATCGATTCAAGTTTAGGGGTTTCAAATAGCAGCGGGGACAAACCAATCCGGGCGTTCGTTTTGGCAAAGCTCTCTTTGGTAAACAGATACAAACACGAATTCTCTTCGTACCATGGCTCCAAGTCCTGAGTCCGAAGCAGATTCGCAGGATCGTGATTGATTGGTGATCCGTCTTCCCTGTAGAACCTCGTTTGGAATCTATTCACCGCAAATAACGAATCATTTTCATCAGATGCTCGAAGTGCGCGGATGGCATCGGTAATCGTTAACGTACTAATAAAGGGATTTGTAACGTGAGTCATTAAGTATAACTGCGCATCTACTGCCAGAATGTCGTCTTCAATGATCTTGTTCATGCTGACAAAATCACCTACAAGTTCAGGCCTTCTTTGTCTGAGAACAACTTTTTTAAACTCGGAAGAATGCATATCCAACCCATTGGTTCTTAGTAAGTCAGTCGCATCCGTGTTTATTACAACAACATCTATCTCCTGAGCGGCAATCAGCGAATCCAGCATCCACCGGAAAAGCGGCTTATGTCCCAGTTGTTTGAAATTTTTGCCGGGAACACGCTCACTATTTGCCTTCATCGGCAACAGAGCAGCAACTTTGGTCATCAACCCACCCTTTGTGTTGGATAAAAATACCGGCGTTTAGTGGCCTCACTAAGCTGCCTGGATGCCCGCGAGCCTTTGTAACTGCCCCAATATTGACAACACCTGAATGCCAAAATACCAGCAAATTCCGACAGAAAAACACCAAGATCAAAAGCAACCCGAGAGTCATGTACAACACTGGACACAATACACCTGACCAGGTCTCTGCGTGACATGTGCAACGCTGGGTCAATTTCTCTCAATGCCAGCGCTTCCCTTTCATACCGCCATACCACCTGTTGCCAAGACTCATCATGGATGTGGAATACCGTCGCATCTTCAACAAACGAAGTACGCTCACCCCTAGCCAACAACTGTTTAGCTAGATGCATATCCTCTAAGCCGGTGATTTCCTCATTAAACTTAAGTGTTGTCCAAGTACTAGCCAACAAAGCCGCATTGGCATTATTCACAAAATAGTCGGGTTGGGGAGTGCGCTTTGTTGGATGAAAATATTTGTCGAATACTCGGTGTTCACTGAACTTTGTTGTATCACGGCCCATCTGGCCGCCAAATACATATGACGCTTGCCCCTTCTTAAGCGGGGCAGTCAGATTCATCAGCCAATTGTCATCACTTGGAACACAGTGTCCACTGACAAATACAAGATAATCACCCTGTGCATGAGCACACCCTATATTCAGCGATCGCCCAAAGGTAAATGTCTCTTTTTCGATATGCACAATGCGGCAATTGTGCTGCTCCGCAATTTTGAGCGTACTATCAGTAGAACCTGAATCGACCAGCACCACTTCGACGGAGTCATTCTCCAATTGCTGGCGGAATACTGCACTTAGGAGCTCATCAAGATAACGTTCTTCGTTGAAGGTCCTGATGATCACTGAAATATTGCTCATCAAGATTTCCGAACAATAATGCTATGCGCATCCTCGTATAGCACCTGGCTCTGAATCCTCTCAAATAGTGCCATTCCAGTTTTTGAAATCCAGCCTCCTTCGCCCGTGACCACCGGCTCAACAACTGCCGCTATTCCATCCTTTGCCAGGATTTTCGAATAGTCATTCATCAACCTTTGCGCCATAGACCCATCGGTTGCGTTTACAGTGATCATATGAAATTTAGACTTTCTCGTTTGCGCCAGCACGTCCTGGTCAAACGCTGAAGAAAAAGTTGCACTTAACTTTCGCTTGTCCATGCCGACCCGTTGGAGATTTTGTTTTACAATGGATTCGGCGGGGGTAAATGGATTGTTACGCCGGTATTCACTAACCGTATTCAATAGCGGGTCGACTAGCGCTGTGCGTAAACTCTTGTATCTGTGTCGCAGGCTGTCCCAAGCGTAGGCTGTAAAAATGCCGCTTCGACAACCGATTTCCAAAACGGACAGATGAGAACTTTCAAAGCTCAATATGCACAGACTGCGAGCAACAAGCGTACATGCGTTACTGGGAACCTCTCCAATGCAAAAATCCTCGACCTTCGCAAATCGGCTCGCCAACCGCTGCAGATCTGCAGAATCTACATCAATTGCAAGTCTACGGGCCAGTTGCGTCAATATGCCTATTTCGTTGTCATCAAGTGTACGCTTGAATTGGGGTATGTATAGTCCATCTACTTTATCCGCCAGCTTACTATACTTGTCTTCAATATCCTGGACATTCTCCAGTGTTTTTTCATGCAACCCTTGGCTCTTCACCTGCCATGTTGTTACGGTGTTGTGCAAATCATCTGCGGCCATTTTTGACTCAACGCGCATTGTCCTGATTTGCGTCTCAACTTCCGAGCCTTCAACGCGCTCGAACAATGTATGGCATTGGTTCTGTAGATGATTTATTTCCCGCTGCAACGCACTCAGTGTTTTGGAGGATAGTCCGTCATCAACCAACTCCCCTAAACGCCGCTGGCTTTCCTGTAGCTGACGGATATCCGATAGCACTTCATTGTGGTGGGACATCATCTGCTGAGTTTGCTCGGCCCCTTTTTCGACCTGTCTGACCAACCGTTTATTAGATTTTTCAAATCTTGAAATCGTCCCCCTGAGTTTTTCGTTTTCAGCTAACGATTTTTCCAGCCTGTCATGCGTCCGCGCTAGCTGTTCCTCTCCGCTCCTAAGAGCTTCGTCCATGCGTACCAGAAGCGTGGTCTGATCCGTCACACGCCGCTGCAGTTTATTCAACGTATCGGCATACCGACTGGAGCGGAAAACCCCTTTTTTAACCTCAAATGCCAGGTCTAACAATGCTTCTTCGAGATTATCATTCACTTCTACTTCTTCAAGCCAGGTGGTATTCGCGACTAGCGTTGATGAGCGAACAACTGGAATAATCAGCTGTGGGGCATTCTGCCTAGTGCTATTAGCAACTTCCTGGCTCGAAGCTTGGATCTCAAAATTGTCTGCTTGAGAGATGTCTGCAAGAAGCTCAACGTCTTCTTGTTGAACCAAATCCTGTAATACAACTTGCACATGAAAGCGGCTTTCACCGAAAACCTCATACATAACCCTGACCGTTTCAATATTGCCGAATCTTTGCGCTAAACTAATATCTAGTCGGCTTAACTCCAATTGTGTCATGAGTTGTTGCAAACTCTTGGCAAATTGCCCTGTGTCCTTGGACAAAATAGCAAGATCACCTGGGGAGCCTCGAGGCGTAACCAATGTCACCTCTTTCTCATCATAGCCATGGAATTCTTTAGCCTCTGCCATGTTCTCTTGCTTTAACAAGGGCTCGATGGCAACCCTAGCGCCATCAGACTCAAACCGCGCACATATATGTTCTCGCGACTTGATCGCCGGAATATAAGAAGGCGTGAGGGCATAAAAGCGCTTACCTAGTCTCTCTCCGACGGAAAAGTACTGTTCAACCTTGTCACAATGGCGCAGGTAGTAGTCATCATAGTCAACGGTGAAGAACGTCGGGTGGACCTGCTGAATATTGTCCATCTGACTTACAAATTGGGTTTTTTCGTTGTGTTTCCAAAAATAGTTATTCTGATCCACCGGCCTTCCGTCACAGCCAAGCAAATAGATTTCATTCGCTAATGAAGAACCAATCGGCAACATCAAAAACGTAAGAATATTGTCAGTCGTGTGCAGTGCATACTTATCCGAAAGTTGAAGATTAATGTCAATTTTCAGATCAAAGGGAACGGCTATTGTCACATCAGCCAACTCGGGCTGCCAATAGACAAACAAATTGTAATACTTGATCGGTATCAGGTTAACAAACCCGTACTCGGCCTGGGTCTGAGCTAGGCGTTTCCTGAACTCGTGGGCATACACAGAGCAGCCGAAGTGAAATATGGGATCCCCGAAAATCTGTATGTCCGGATTAATCTCACGGATCAGCTCCTCGTCGTTAATAACACTGTTGCAAATGATGTTGATACCGGAATCAAACCGATAGTTTTTATACCGACGGACTTCCGGACCCGAACAAAAAAGAAAGGCACGATCAACATGTTCGAACTTCTTTTCTAACAACTTGAATTTAATGTGAGATTCTTCAGTTACCTCTTCGTCGTTAGCAAAATATCGATGGCTAATGTCGATATAGCGCGAACCTTCGACCCGACTCTTGTGATCAACATCAAATATCGAGATTCCTGCCTTACGTAAACGCTGTTCGGCACCTTCACCCAAGTTTTCAAGTACTTGCAACCCATCCCAGCATATCAATACGTCGCAATTTAAAAGGTCTCCCATAGTAGGAGTGGTATTGGCAACCCGGATCCAATCGGGTACATCAGCCGAAAATTGATCAACAATCTCAGGTGTGTAGATGTCGCTAAGAAGGCAGCTAACGTCACAGGCCACAGGCATGATAATCTGTTCAGGAGAAAGGGGTGCTAAGTACCACGCAGCCCGTGCAAGTTGTTGTTCAAAAACTGCCGAATCTTCGAATTCGGGAAAATATAGAATTCGGGGCGAGACTTTGCTCACTGATTTGAATCATCAAATTTTGCGCTTGATATCATCTCTACAATCTCAGGGAGCTTACGTTTGATATCAAGGTTCTGTTTGCGGATCTCCGCGAGACTTTTTTCAATATCTTGCTGGTTTATCCGATTGTTCAAATCCGCCTCTAACTTCCCCACCCTTTTTCTAAGGTAATTAACATCACCCTCTAGCGGCCCTCCGCTTCCCGCCTCAAAGCGCGCTCTTTCTAACAGGTACGCAAGTGTGTGAACAAGTGCTATCCAACTAACACCTATGGCTGCTAACGGAACCCATGTGGGCTGAATCAGATTCGCCAACGTAATTAGAACCATGGGTGGCGCAATAACCAGACCAAGCAAAATACCACATATTGCTCCTGTTGTAGATGAGAGAAACGAGGAAAATATTCGAAAATGATTCCTAACTGGGCCCATCGTAGATCCTGTGTGTTGTCTTTTAGTTTTTGTCGGCCCGTTTGCTTTAGCAACCCCTGCGCCATTTGCGGTCACCGTCTCCGCTCCGTTAGCCCTGCTGGATACGGCTGATGATTGGGTTGCTTGTGTTACTGAACGGGAAATCGAACTTTTGGTTTTCTTGGTCGGCGCAACCGACATCTCGTTCTCAAAAAGCCGGTTCAATTCGGCTATGGAAATTGGTTGTTTGAAAGCAAGAAAATTCCCCCAGGCGGTTTCGGATATGTCCGAAGCGGGATAGTTGCTTAACCTGCGCCACTGATGACGAATGCCGTAGCGGACAATAGGATGCCATTCGCTTACAAATACAGTATAGCCTTGTTCAATCAGGAATTGCGCAAGATCATGGAGGTTGTAGCCGATTTTGGTCGTTTTAGCATCCTCGAATTCACATTCAACTACCAACGGTCCCCGCCTACTCCAACGAAAACCTTTCAGCACATTAAGGTCGAAGCCTTCTGTATCAATCTTGAGAAAGTCGACGTCGGTAAGTCCCTTGTCTTCCAGATATTCGTCAAGCCTAATAGTTTCCACCACAGCCACCTCCTTGTGACCTTCATGAAAAGGTATAAGGCTGGAGATACCCGTACTTTGTTCACTGGCATAAAAGCTCAGCTTTTGACCGCTTTGATCTCCCACGGCAAAAGAATTTAGAACAAGAGATTCCTCGCCACCAAATCGTTCCTGAATATAGGATCTATTCGCTGGGTCTGGCTCAAAAGCATGTACCGTCCAACCATCGTCCAAGAAAGGTTTAAACGCAGCCCCATGATGTGCCCCCACATCAACCATAACCCCCGTTAGCTGAGGCATATAATTTCTAAAATAACTGTGGACAACCTTCGTTTCGTCTACAGATACGTCATCTCCACGCGCGTAAGAAGTGGACGTCATAACAGAGTTAGCCGCTTGCACAAGAATACTGCGGAGTTTCCCACGGATTAGCGTATTATTGAAATGTTCAAAAGTATGTTGTTGAGCCCAACAACCAACTTTTTGTGCATCTTCACGGTTATTAACAATTCCACCAATTGTATCCGCCAATTGTCCAATGTCCCTTTTTGTAACAGGGAAACCTACCTCATTTTTTACGATGTGGTTGATAGTCGGAATCTCTAGCGGACCATACGCCAAGACCGGCGAGCCCGAAGCAAGGCATTCTGGTGTCTTGTTGGCAAACGATAACTTGGTATAAGCGAAAGAATGTTCGTCAAAATTGTAGGCAAGAACCAAGCCGTCTGCACCTGCGAGCAGCTTTGGGTAGTCTTCGTGCTTCACAAGCTTATGAACGGAGATTGCTGGACTGGACGCTGCGATCCTTTGCGCAGCCTCTTGAAACCAGGCCATGGTATAGATTTCAAAACGCAAATCAAACCCAGATGCGGCCAATTCGGCCACTGCGGACCCCACATCTGCAATACTTTGGTATTGCATATCATCGGCAAGCGCACCGCTATAACGCAGGCAAAAAGTACCTGATCTGGGAGAAAGCCCAACTTGCTTCCAGACATGCCGATCTACCCCATTGGCAACGGTAGCGAAAGGACTGTTGTACCGTCGAGAATATTCCTCAGCCATTTCTTGGCAGATTGCAATATTCGTATGTGCTTTGGCGATAAAGCCAGCCAACATTTCAATGAGCTCGGGACCCGGGTCCTGATGACCCACCCGCGCCGGCCAATCATCCATAACGTGATTGACTAGTGGCACATTAAAATGATCAACAATACGCTGCGTAATTCGGGAATACTCCAGGTGATTGTCTGCCGGGCGAATATAAATTACTTCAGGCGCAAACTTCTCAATGTCCTGGAAGATCTTGCGGCTACTGTTGTTTGCAGCATCTATCCGTAATACTTTACTAACCGGATGCAAACCCCAATAAACTTGCATAATCTGTTGCTTGGGCCACCCACGAAACAGGCTATCGATAAGCTGGCCGGTTGCATTCAGACTACCCAGTCCCGAATACGACAACACCAACACTTTGGGGAAGGTGGGATCAATCATTTGTCGATGTCCGCAGATCGTTTTCCGCCTTGGATACTTGACCAGATTGAGGATAGGAAGACCTTGAGTTAAACAGCAGGTCTAATTGACGCTCACTTTCAGCCAGTAGGTTTCGTTTATGGAGTAAAGTGATACTGGTACCAATCGAAGTGAGTACGACCGCTGCAAAAATCGCCAGCAAGAACTTTGGCCAGTAAACGATTGCACAGCATAGCGCCAGAGCTGTCACGAAAAACAATAGAGCCCATTTCCTCTCACCCGTCATGTTTTCAACAGAGTGCATAAAGTCAAAACCGCGCGCTGATCGCCCACCTCCACTCATCTCTGGCTTGACCTCGGATTCGGGATCCAACCGCTTCGTGGCCCTCGCGTCCAACGCTGTCGCAAGCGGCTGTTTTTCAAAAACCTCAAGTTTACTATCCAATCCGCAATTTACTATTTCAACCTGATGCCGGCGAAAGTCATCTTTTGCCAAAGAATAAGCAAACTCCATGCGCCTTGTATCTGCCGCCTGCCAAATTTTGCCGCGAAAATACTCTTCGGAAAAGTGATTGGGATCCCCCACCTCACATTTTAGCAAGTCACCCTCAACCGCTCGTTCAGGCTGCTGATAGTTGTGATCAAACCCCACTAAAATCACTTTGCGATAGCCAAGACACAAGGCAAGTTGCATATTGAAATAACTGACCGAGGAGCGTGTAGAAAATCTATCCGACGGTCCTTTAGCACCTTGATAGCCGAAGTGTGTATCCAACAATAAATGCCTATTCTTGGCACCGATCCAATAAGACAAATAGAACGGCAGAAAGAGCCATCCCCCAAAGCGATCAAAGGATTCTTGGTCCTGACTCACCACCCATGGGTTTACGACAGATAGATAAGTCATGTGATCGCGCAATCCCTCGTGCAAATGACCGTAGTTGCTGGCAAAAATATCGACCCCTTTAAAGCTATCCCAATCTACCTGGTTAAGCGAAGGCCCGTTGCCCGCAATCACGCACACCGTACCTCGCTTCGATTTTCGAATAGTTGCCATTTGCCGTCGGGTTCGCCTGAATTCCCTATACAGCCAAGCTCTTGAAAAACCAAGCCGCTTGTCCTCCACACGCACGGCTCGATGGGTCAGGAGGTGCAAAACCGAAGGTTCGACTTGGACATATTTCGATTGGGTTAGGGAGTCAGGGAGTATTGAATTACCTTGTGTCAAGAGTTTCCTCTTTTTCTAATCTGAACCAACATCCCATAAGTGTTCGACGAGCCCCTGAGTCTCGCAGCCCGAATTATAAGGCAAGTGTACCCTATAACGAAGAGCACCCTATAAAGAGGTTGGTCATCAGGCAGATGGTTTGTAAAACCAGTCGTCCCATTTAACTGATTCGAAGACATATCCAGCATCACTCAGGAGGCGTCTGATGGGTTCTCGATTAACTCCGTTGTTGTGCTCTACCGTAATGCAGTGAATTGTCCAATCACTGATGGGAAAGTTACGCAGAATTTCAAACTCACTACCTTCCGTATCCATGCTCAAATAATCGATCTCACGAGGGGCATCGTTAGATAACAAAAAGTCCTCTAGAGACGTGGTTTGCAATTGGATGATTTTCCCTTCGTCCGCATAAGCCTGACGACGAGCCGCATGTTTGTCCTTGTACATGTGATCGCGAATACCGCCATATTCTTTTGCCAGGACAAAATCTACGATCTCGCCCGAACACCCGCTGATACAAGCGCTAGAAATTGTACAACTCCGATAGTTCTTTAAAGATTCAAAGTATTGAGGATTGGGTTCTGCTAATAGCCCCCGCCATCCATATTCCTGCTCAAGTACCAGGGTGTTGCTCAGTAGTACCCCATCAGAGGCGCCAAACTCCACAAAATACCCACCCCGCTTATCCTTCAACTTTTCCAATACCCAACGATCTTGGCCCAATTGCGAATACGACGCAGTCTTGGGTTTGCCATTAACACGCCGCAATAGAGATTGGGTACCCAATTGATTGACCAGCACGGCTTCCAGAGTCGCAATCTCACTTTCCAGCATGCTGATGCGCCTATCCATTTTTACCGATGGCCCATGGCCTCTTAACGAAACAATATTTGCCCGCAACTGCTTACCAGCTTCTTCCAACAGCCCAAGCGAGGATAGCTCGCGGACACATCTGGTCTGAAGTTTCTCGCTCACTTTGGCTCTTTTGCACCCGGCGATCCTTAACGCTTGTTCAAATTGATGCCTGGCGGTGTCTAGATCACCTTTTAACGCAAAGATTCGACCTAATGCACTATGTGCACCGCTAGTCAGGACCCGAGCAATATCCAGCTGAGTACATCCACAATTCTTCGCTATCTGAAAGTACTTTCTAGCCCCCAAAACATCTCCCGCATAGGCAAGGCTTGCACCCTTCAAAAGCGCTCGCTCACCTGTGGTGTCCGAAATTGCCAATTTATCGCTAAACGCGGCAAGGACATCCCACTCACCCTTTAACCAATGCTGTCCCACTGGACTATCCAGGTTAATTTTACTCACTCAGTAAACCTCTTCCCGCAACAAGAGTTCCTTCAGCAGGTCCAAGTGAATCGTCAGTCGTTCAACTTCCTTGTCCACCAGGTAACGGCGATTTTCAACCAAATCCTGATCCAACAACTTTGCCTTAAGTTCAGAAATTTGCGCTTGGGAGTCATTCTGCAACTGAGCAAGTTCTCGTTTGAGCTCATCACATTGTGCCTCTTGATCCAATAAACCGTCATACGCCTGCCGTATTCTGGTCGATTCCGCTTCAAGCATGGCGTATTGTCGCTTCATATCGTCAAGCTGTGTTTGGAGTTCGCCAAGCAACACGTTTTTTTGCTCAGCTTCCTCAGTTCGACTGAGCACATCGCGGTCTAGTGCTTTTGGGTCGTTTGCTTCACTTCCTTTTGCCAATCCCCTGACCGCCCGTAATTGAGCTTCTGCCTCCCGTAGCGCAATCTTGCTTTGCACAAGCTCAGCTGCAATATCGTGTTCTTCATTCGACTTATTCGTTTGTGTCATAATCAGTTTGGCCCCCTGTCAAACCACCAGATTTTTCGACTGGTCTATAAAACTATGGTAATTATCCAGTACCGTGTACGTGTCCCCGAATTCCATTACCTTACCCTTTTCCAACCACAAGACCTTGTCACAAAGTGCATCTACCTGATATTTCGAGTGTGAAACAAAGACCACACTTTGGTTGCTGGTAACACGTTCGGTCATGGTATGCATCGCCTTACTGCGAAACTGTTCGTCTCCAACACCCAGAACCTCGTCAATCAATAACAGCTCAGCGTCCATGGTGACTGCTACTGAGAACCCAAGGCGCGCCCGCATCCCTGCTGAATAGGTTCGCAAAGGCTCATCGATAAAGGCGCCCAATTCCGAGAAGTTGATAATATCACCCAGCTTACGAATCACTTCTTTTCTGGAATTGCCCATTAACATGCCACTAATTAGCGCGTTATCACGTCCGCTCAGATTTTGGTCAAAACCCAAAGTCAAAGACAACAAAGAAACGCTGGCACATCGCCTGATCAGTACCCCGGAATCAGGCTGATAGATCCCTGCCAATAGACGGAGCAGTGATGATTTTCCACATCCATTACGTCCAACCACACCCAACGTCTCACCTCGGTTGAGGGTGAAAGATACATTGCTGAGGACTTGAAAGCGCTCACGCCCAAAAACACGACGCCTTTTGGCAAAGCTTAGATCTACGGCGTCGGCCTTGACAATAAGGTTCCCCACTACTGAATGACCAAGCGAGAATAGGTGGAGTCAAACCTATTCAGCACAATAAGTATTAAACCTGTACAAGCCAAGGAACCCAGCATAATGAAAAACAATGCCGCCCAATCCGGACTGAATCCATCAAGTAGAACCAGGCGGTAATTGTTAATCAGATTTGCCATTGGATTAAGCAGAAACGTATCCCAGTGATGTTCGGGAATGACTACCCGATAGCTGTAAAACAGCCCTGAACCAAACATCAATAGCAATGTGCCGGTCGGCACCACAAATTTGAAGTCTGGAAAAAATGGAGTAATTGCAGCCACAAGAACCGAAATCGACATAATGAGGAGGAACTGGGCAAAAATTACCGGAATCAAGTACAACCAATGTGGACTGGGCGAGACTCCATAAGCAACCAAAAAGAGTAAGAAAAGAACAAATACAAAGGTTTGCTTAACCGCATCCTGGAATACAACCACCATTGGGAAAAATACTTTGGGAATGGGCATAGCACTGATTAGACCATAGCCATCCAAAATAGAGCTTGCGGCATTCGCAATCGTCTTCGAAAACCACAAGAATGGAATGGTCCCGCAAAGCAAAAAGACCACAAAGTCTTCTGTACCCCTGTCTATTAGAACTCCGAATACCAGATATAACACCAGCACGTACAGAGCTGGTTCTAAAATCCACCAGACGTACCCAAGATAAGTCCGCGCGGCTTCCGCTTTTAGGTTAAATAGAACCTTGGCGAAAAACACCTCGTAAATGAAGACTTTGCTTAACTGCATACTAGCCCGAGTAGGTACTTAACGAGAATATGGGCAACAATCAGTGGCGGCATGCCAGGGGCGTTCTCTCTCAATTTTTATGAACATTCTAAAACCCCTACCCAGCTGGGCGCCGAACAAAGGGGTTCGCGCGCCATCTTAACAGAGCAAGAAAGGGCGCACACAGAAAATCCGGTATATCGATCATGACTTTCTCGATACTATGCGTTAACACGCATTAAAAACCGCCTATTGCATCCTTGAGAAAGAAGATACGGTACTAACAAATTGTTCGCAGGAAAGTTCATCTATCAAATTTCCGAACGGCCACTTCTGATTTATACAGCGATTGTGCTAGCCGGCTCTTTGGCCCTATTCGGCTATATTCTGTACAACAACATCTCAACCGATATTCAAGCACACATAAGGATTGTTCAGGATGCTACTAACGGGCGTTACCCTCTGCCAGCGAATATTCTGTACTATCTGGTTGTTTACCTGTTGGCTGGACTAAGCGGCAGTGAACACGCACTAAAGCTCTCTTCTCTGTTGGTACTAACGATATCTGTAGGTGCGAAGTACGTTCTCGGCATCCACATAGCCAAGGAAATTCTGGGCAATCAGAATATCAAACTCAGCTATACCGGCTTGGTTGTCATCGCGACCTTGATCGCCTTTAGCTTTCCTGGGGGAAATCCGTATCTGGGCCAGATTCCTCCAAACGTCTGGCACAATTCCACAACCATTTTTCTAATGCCGTTTGCATTGGCCCTGTTCTACACATCGTTCTTGCAACTATCAAATCCCATCCCCAACCGAATTCCCATTCTTATCGGTCTCTGCATGATCAATGTGCTGATCAAACCCAGTTACTTTGTTGTTTTGGCTATCGTATACCCCGCTATGTTTTTGCGTATGCATGGATGGGGTAAAACACTGTTAGTCAATTTAGCGCCGATTGCCATTGGTGTGGCGTTGACGTTGATCCTGTATTTTCTGATTTACTTACATTCTGATGGTTACATAACAAAGGGTGAGGCTGGAATAGATGTTATGCCATTTCACGTATGGTCAGAATTTTCTAACAATATCCCGTGGTCTTTTATCGCTTCATTCGCGTTCCCAATAATCTATCTGGCTTTCCATTGGGAAAAGCAAAATCTTATTGTTAATTACTCGGCTTTTTCAACAATCGTTAGCTTGGGAATGTTTGTGCTGCTTGCGGAAACCGGCTATCGCGAGTTTCACGGTAACTTCTTGTGGCAAGTTGTTATCTGCAACTACTTTTTGTTCTTGGTTTGCGCAGTCCTGCTCCTGGAAAAAGCCAGCTCAAAAAAAATGCGCTCACCAGCTATAATGATTCCGGGCGTGTTGTTCTTGGGCCATTGTCTTTTTGGAGTTCTCTACATACAAGGGCTTTTGCAAAGCGGGGATTTTCTCTAACCATCTCTTAAATAGCGCATCAAAATTGTGGGCCGACGTCCAGCCGAGTTCAATTGCCCGCGAACCGCCCCACATTGCTCAATTTCTTCCCGCAGCTGGGGCGTATCGGCTAAGAAATTTGCATTTCCGAAACGGTGGAGTAGATCAGCAAATTGGTCAGACTCAGTGCGATGCAAGATTTCACACCATGGCAGGAGGTTGCGCACTTGGGCCATGGCTGAGGCGGTGTCACCCTCCCCAAGATAATAATCTATAAACAAAGCTGTCGCTGTGAGATCCCGTGGATTCAGCCGTTGAGCCTCACGCAGCAGATTTGTATGTTCAAATTTCGCTAAGAGTTTATAACGCGTCAAAAACTGATAATAGTTGGTATAAGCGGACGGATTCCATGGATCAACGACTATGGCGCGCTGATAAGCTGCTTCTGCCTGGGCAACCAAGTCCGGCGAGGCGGCTGACCTTTGCATCTTGTATTCCAGCAGTTTTGCCTCGCCGAGGATGGGCACCCCCCGGTCAGGGTTCATGTTTTGTGCAAATCCAACATAAGCACTAAGACTGTCAGGATTTGCCCTCATACGCTCAACCAGGGGTATATTCGAACGGGGAGCAAAAGCATCGTAGGTCACCGAATCCAAAAGCAGATACGCCACATTCAGAGTCAGACCCAGCCCCATAACCAGCCAAACCAACCAGCCAACCCGACGCACCACAGCCCCATCCATGCCAGGTTTGTCAGCATCACGGCGAAATACATTTGCAACCAGAACCCCCAACACTATCGTCAGCGGCAAAACATAAAGGACGAAGTTAACCAGAGCATGCAGCAGCGCAACCCCTACACCGATGGCATACGCCACCCTAGGGTCCCACTGCTGACGGAAAAATACGCCACGTAAACATACATAGGATATACAACCAAACAGGACTACAAGTGGAATGCTCAGCCACACTCCACCCTCCAGAGCCACCTGCAGGTAGTCGTTGTGAACAAATTGCCCTCCGGTTTCTTGTTCAGCCAGGGGTCTGAACATGGGGTACAACATCGCGTAATTGTACAGCCCAATGCCGCTCAACCCCCCATATTGCTCCAACATCTGCCAGGCGGCTTCCACCATTAGCCACCTTGCTTGTGCACTACCTTGTTCAGACGACGCAGCCACCATATCCGTAACGACATTCCCAGCACCACCCGAGGTCAACCACACATAAAGTCCCGCCGCCAACCCCGCAGCACCCAGAATCCAGGTGGTATGACGGACACCGAAGTCCTGCCGCCAGCATAGAAAAACCAGCAACAGACAACACCCCGCAACCACCAGAAAGGCAAATCTCGAATGTGTTGCAAACATGGCAGTGCACACAATCAATGTAATCAGTGCAGAAAGGATGTGCTGAGCTGGTTGGGCGTCCGCTGCTGCTCGTGTCAGAACCCAAGGCAGCCAGGCCAGGTACAACAGGGTGACATAGTTGTTCGGTTCAAAAAGCGGTGTGTGGGCGCGCAGTCCCCAGAATGTAAACTCCACCGCTGATATTGCCGCAAATAGAAAAACAATCCAGGCGATGCCGGTAAATACCAAGGCAGGGTTGGTGAGCAGACCTAACAACGCCATCAGGGGCAGCATGGCTGCAATCCAGCTTGGTGCAAAACTGGTGTCTACGCTGATGGAAAAGAGGCTGTGATGCAACACAATCAAAATCAGGGCACTGATACATACCCCCGACAACCAAGGGTTGTCTGCCAGCACCACCCCCAACCGTAGAGGTCCTTGCCACCACCATATGAAAACCCCAATCAAGGCTACCAGACCTAAAAAGGAAAGATTGAAGCCAATGCCGTAAAAGAAGCAGGCAACGACAAACGCCCCTGCCAGGCAACCTACCGGAAACAGGTTGGATGCCTGGAATATGCGGTTAGCGTCTGGTCTGTGCAAAACGATTCGATATGGGAATAATATTTGGTAATTGCGCGCGGCGGTGAATTATGCAGGCTCAGCATTTACATTGCACGAGCTCAGTGTTTGTGGAGTCAATTGCAGGCATACGCCCGTTCACCGGTGGTTGAAACAAGCAGGCCACTATTTTGTTCCTGCAAGCCCGGATTAGTTGTACCGATCATCTAAATATCTTCTTTCAGTGCGCTGGGCTATACGAAACACCTCCCGAGGTGGGTCGACTTGTCTTTGAAAAGCTGCCCTTTCTATAGGATCGGGGATTGTGGACACAGGTTTTTGTTGATCAGAAATCAAACTGGTCTCTTCATAATCACGGGGTTCTTTAGTCACCTTCGGTTTCCACTCCCTTAATCGTTCAGACACAACCTCATAAAATCTAGGTACAGCGCCGGTTACATCGTCTACGAATGTACTTCTACCCTTGAACCGGCCTCCCAAGTCTATAACCCATGCGACCTCAAAAGATGTAGGAAGTGTTTTTTTGCGAGCCTCAGAGATGAGAATGTTGATTCCCCCTAGCTCTATTTCGGACAATTTGCAATTGGAGGGGTTGGAGCTTCTTGGCCAGTAAACTCGCACTAAAGGATCCAACTCTTGTGCTTCCCGCAGTTGACGCACAAACCAATTGATGCAACTTTGCGGGCGCGATCTGTCCGTGGGTGCCAAAAGTCTGGAACTCAGTTCAAACGTTCTCCTAACCAAATCTGCCCTCAAGAATATCCGCGACGACGACCCAGGAACCTCAAATTCTGCAGTAAGCACATTCTTCTTTACCAGTTGGTCAACGTCTTCACTAAAGTTAAAATCTGGATCTCGTCTACGCTGTCGCGTTAAGACTAGATTCACAAGCCTTCCTGTTTCAATCGTTAGCTGAATAGAAACAAATCGAAGAAGCTGGTGCCAACTTCCAACTACTTCTTCCACTTCAACATTCCTGCGAAGTGTTTGACTCATCTGGACCTGTGCAACTACTTCTGACCAACTCCCGGCCATTTTTACGTTTTTCCCAACACCGGAAGACTCATGTTCCAAGAACCTTATCAACTCCCTCAACATAAAAGTCTGTTCAACATCAGCCACCCACTTCTCGCTGATCGAAAGCAATGACTGGGAAATGATGGAGAGCCAAGAGAAGTGTGCGACATCAATGTACCGAAGGTGTTTGCGCGGAATAAGTAACGGATGGTGGTCCGGGCGCAGGGCGAACTGATTGCTAATTGTAATTAGCGCATCAGCACCAACTTCACGACAAAGAATGACATAATCATCCAGTTGTTCCTGTTTAAGATTCGCACCCCCTATTTTTGCTTCCACCAGCGCAGACCAGGTTTTTGAGCCATTCCGAACAATTACCAATCCGTCAGGGCGAAGTTTTTTTGAGACATCACGAAATACCACCTCTGTGTAACAGGTTATCTCCGATCTCCTGCTGATTGATACACCAACTTGTCCAAGCAATGCCTTCGCAAAGTCAGGCACCACCGACATGATCGACAATAATACCGAAGTTGCCCTTTCTTCTCTTTTCGAATCCGCTACGTTGGGAATGAGCCTAGCTGGCACACCGCTCATTAACCGATCTAATATTCTATTCACTGATCTTTCCTTAGTAGTGAAGACATTGACTCGATGCCAATACTGTATAACACATTCACAGCGCTAATAAGAAATCCTGGGGCAATCGGCCGTTCGGATGATCGTGGTCGACATATCTAAGATCTGGCGCGCACGCGGACTAACCTCAGGCATCATCGTTAGCCCGCCAACATTTTCTGAAAGTCAGGCAGCTGAACAATCCAGAAGGTCAAGGAAACTGGTCTACTAAGTCTGATGTGTAGTCATGATTGGCATTGAACCAACGAGACAACTGGAATCAACCCTTAAGTGACTATGAGTAAAAAATCATAGCAATCAACTTTTCCGTACCCGGGCATCTAGTCTCAAAGATAACGGCAAGCAAAAGAAATGACATGCTTTCCAAAGGAGATGGGGTACAGAGAATCTGCCCGTTACGTGCTTAGACTCTACATTTGGCAGAATGGTGCCGGAACGCGGAATCGAACCGCGGACCTACTGATTACGAATCAGTCGCTCTACCAACTGAGCTATCCCGGCACGGTGGAGGCCACTGCCTCGGCCGCGCCAAGGATACTCAATTTGTGGCCCGGATAAAACCGGACCCATAACTTAACAACGGACTTTATCCGGCATCGTCATGCAGATGACTAACCCATCCGGGTGGGTTGCTGTGACGTCGTAATCAGAAGCATCACCACTGGGACCGTCAGCGATAGCATACAAAATGCCGTCATCCGCCTGGGGCTCCCATCCAATGGCACCCTCAATGGCTGCTATGTCCGCCAGACCAACAGCGTAGTTACCATTGCGCAGGAAAAAATCTTCCTGGAAGACTTCAATTGTATTGATGTTATTAACTAATACAGCCTGTTCAGCTGTGTCCACATAGCTGAGATAACTGGGCACCGCAAATACAAGCAACACAGACAATATGGTTATGGTGATCATCAATTCAATCAGAGTAAACCCCTGGGAATAATACTTTTTCATTACCCGTGTACTCCTTAGAATAATCTGGTCCAACGGCAAAAAGGGCAGTAGAACTGCCCTTTCACCGTATAACTATCTCAACAGATAGGACTACCAGGCGAGCGTGGTAGACTGAGTGGTTCCAAACTGCCGGTAGATAGGTCGCTCAACAACCACCTCCAAGTCGTTACCCGCAATGCTCCCAGTTGCAGAAAAACCAATAGAAGCATCGGCTGTACTACCTACGCCAGCTGTATAGGCAGGTGCACCTTCAGGTGAAGCACGACCGTGTTTTTCGACACCAACCTCTTCTGCAATGCGGTCAACCCAATCTTGAGAGCTATCCAGATCGTCACTTGCATCTGCACGAAGAACCGCACCAATCTGGATATCCGCGCGAACGCGCTGCATTTCAGAATTGACGAAGTCGATACCTTCTTCATAGTGAGAGTTCAACTTGGCCATATTGGCAGTCTCGATATAAGACTGATACGCGGGAAGCGCCACTGCGGCCAAAATACCAATGATCGCCACAACGATCATTAATTCAATCAGGGTAAAACCCTTGTTCATAGCGTTTTTCATTTCGAAACAAACTCCGTTACTCAAATATGTCAAAACGTGTCAGCCTGCGACAGTCCTGTCCCTGTGGCTAATTCCGTCTGTGTATACAAAGCAAACCTTGTGCCAATCTCGGCCCTACAGCCTTAGTGGCGTTATATTTGTTTATATTTCAAGAGCTTAGCATCATAAAAACTACTTCTTGCTGAGTTTAGGGGTACTCCGCCCTACCAGCTACCCGCCATTGCTACCGCGACATCAGGTCAAAAGCTGACCCTCGTGGTCACTCCCACGTGTATTCTACATATTATCCACCGATTAACAGCACAATGTATGCCTTCTCTTCCTTTGCGTCGCTTTATACCTGCGACCAACACCCTAATTACCCACACACCCGGTATGTAAAATTGTGATGCAATTATCGACAGTGAGGTGATGCAGGCATACACTTGTTTGGCTATAGCTGGGTATTGTACAAAGCTCAAGTTAACTTAATCGGTTGAAAAGGATCTCAGCGCTGTATGGCAACCGAACCTATCCCAATTAGCGGTTTAGCAAGAAGGCTCGTCGACGACGGTATTTTAGAAGCTGAATCTGCTTTAAAAGCCACCGAAGAAGCACGTAACGCAGCGGTGCCGCTAGTCAGCTATCTGGTGCAAAACAAGGTAGCAGACGCAAAAACCATCGCGGCAAGCGCCGCGGAAGAGTTTGGTGTGCCCATTATGGATCTGAGTGTTTTCGACGTCGAAAGCATTCCCAAGGATCTGGTTAAAGAACAACTGATTCAGCAACATAATGCCTTACCTCTGGTGCGCCGGGGGGTGCGCCTGTTTGTTGCCGTATCAGACCCCACCAACCTGCAAGCCCTGGATGAAATCAAATTCCACACCGGTGTCAACACCGAGCCGGTGCTGGTGGAAGAGGACAAACTCGCCGTTCTTATTGAGCAGTTTCTGCACGCTCAGGAAGACGATGGTCTGGGTGATCTTGAAGGGGACGACCTCGAAGATCTGGACATGGAGGCTTTCGACGGCAACGAAGCTGCTGACGAAGAAGAATCCGGTACCGCCACTGACGATACCCCCATTGTCCGTTTCGTCAACAAAATGCTGCTGGATGCCATTAAAACCGGCGCCTCGGACATCCACTTTGAGCCTTACGAAAAATCTTACCGGGTAAGGTTTCGCACGGACGGTGTGCTGAATGTGGTTACGACCCCGCCGCCTAACCTGGGTACCCGTCTGGCTGCCCGTCTGAAGGTGATGTCGGAAATGGATATTTCCGAACGGCGGGTTCCCCAGGACGGCCGCATTAAGATGAAGTTGTCCAAAACCCGGGCCATCGACTTCCGGGTAAATACCTTACCCACCCTGTGGGGCGAAAAGGTGGTGCTGCGGATTCTGGATCCCTCTACGGCAAAAATGGGCATCGAGGCGTTGGGGTTTGAAGAAGTCCAACAGGAAATGTTCTTAGACGCGTTGCATCAGCCCCAGGGCATGATTCTTGTCACCGGACCTACCGGGAGCGGCAAAACCGTATCTTTGTACACCGGCCTTAACATTCTGAACACCCAGGAACGCAACATTGCCACCGCGGAGGATCCGGTGGAGATTAACCTGGAAGGTATTAACCAGGTCCATGTGAATCACAAGGTGGGGTTGGACTTTGCCCAGGCCCTGCGGTCTTTCCTGCGTCAGGACCCGGACGTGGTGATGGTGGGGGAGATACGCGACCTGGAAACTGCTGAAATTGCCATCAAGGCTGCCCAAACCGGTCACATGGTACTGTCCACCCTGCATACCAACTCTGCCCCGGAAACCCTCACCCGGATGAGAAATATGGGCGTACCGTCATTTAACTTGGCAACATCCGTAAATCTCATTATTGCTCAGCGTTTGGCCCGGCGCCTGTGCAACGAATGTAAACAAGAACTCGACGTACCCAAAGAAAGCCTGGTGGAAGAGGGTTTTACCGAAGAAGACATAAAATCCGGTTTTAAAGTCTTCGAAGCTAACCCTGACGGTTGTGATAAATGTAACTCCGGATATAAGGGTCGCGTCGGAATATATGAAGTAGTTAAAATTACTCCAGAGATGTCTCGTATTATCATGGAAGATGGCAACAGCTTACAGTTGGCAGAACAAGCCAAGGCCCACGGGTTCAACGACCTGCGGCGCTCGGGCTTGTTAAAGGTTATGCAGGGTGTCACCAGCCTGGCAGAGACAAACCGTGTCACCACAGGACATTAAGCGCCAAACCGGGTTTTTAGAGGGTATTTAGCAAATGGCTGAAAGCGCAATATTCGTTTGGGAAGGTAAAGACAAGCAGGGCAGAAAAAGCAAAGGAGAAATTTCCTCCTCCACCCCTGCCATCGCCAAGGCTGAGCTGCGTCGCCAGGGTATTGTTGCCACCAAGGTGAAAAAGAAGAGCGCCGGCTTATCCTTAAGCCGCGGCGGCAAGGTCAAACCCGCTGATATTGCCCTGTTTACCCGGCAAATGGCTACCATGATGCGCGCCGGGGTGCCCCTCGTGCAGTCTTTTGACATTGTTGCCGATGGTGTAGACAAACCTAAGCTGGCTGAACTGGTCCGGGAAGTCCGCACCGACGTGGCCGGCGGTAACTCATTTTCCTCAGCAATCCGCAAGCACCCGGACCACTTTGACGAACTTTTCTGCAACCTGGTAGACGCCGGTGAACAGTCCGGTGCCCTTGAATCCATGCTGGATCGCATTGCCACCTACAAGGAAAAAACCGAATCGCTCAAGGCAAAGGTTCGCAAAGCCATGACCTACCCCATAGCGGTGTTGGTGGTGGCCTTTATTGTGGCCGGGATTCTGCTGGTTAAAGTCGTGCCCCAGTTTGAACAAGTGTTTGCCGGATTTGGCGCTGAACTGCCCGCCTTTACCATGATGGTGATCGGCTTCTCGGAATTTGCCCAGGCTTATTGGCTTGCCATTATATTTGCCATTGTCGCCGTGGGTTTCATATTTTCCGAGGTCCACAAACGCTCGCTTAAATTTCGCGAAGGGCTGGACAAGCTGATTCTCAAAATGCCCGTGGCCGGAGAGATTGTAGAAAAATCCGCCGTGGCCCGTTTTGCCCGCACCTTGTCCACCACCTTTGCCGCCGGGGTACCCCTGGTGGATGCGCTGAATTCCGTGGCAGGCGCCACGGGCAACACCGTTTTTGTTTATGCCGTCCAACAAGTCCGCGATGACGTATCTACCGGTCAGCAACTTAACTTCTCCATGCGCAGCACCGGGGTATTTCCCAACATGGTGGTGCAAATGGTTGCCATTGGTGAAGAAGCCGGGGCCCTGGACGACATGCTCGACAAGTCCGCAACCTACTACGAAGAGCAGGTCGACAATGCTGTAGACAACCTGACCAGCCTCATGGAACCCATTATCATGTCTGTTCTGGGTGTTCTGGTGGGTGGCCTGATCATCGCCATGTACCTGCCAATATTCCAACTCGGCGCTGTTGTTGGCTAAACCATCACCGTCCCATTGGCCATTCGGCCCGTGTCGTTAGACGTTCTGACAACCTACGGCTGGATGGGGGTGGCCATTCTGTTATGGCTGGGTTTATCCATCGGCAGTTTTTTAAACGTGGTGATCTACCGGCTGCCGGTCATGTTAAACCGGGAGTGGCTGGCCCAGGCCAACGCCTTTATTAACGAAAACACCGGTGCTGAGACGGACAACACGTCCGGTGAAGCTACCCCGGAACCCACCTTTAATCTGATGGTACCCCGATCACGGTGCCCACACTGCAATCATCAGATCACCGCCCTGGAGAATATCCCCGTGGTCAGTTGGATTGTTCTGGGTGCCAAGTGCAGTCAGTGCCATAGCCCGATATCCGCCCGATATCCCGGTATCGAAATATTGACCGGCATGGCTACCCTGGCGGTGGTTGCCCTGTTTGGTTTTACCCCCCTTGCGGTGGCTGCCTGCTTATTCACCTGGTTGTTGATTGCCGCCATATTTATCGACTACGACACACAACTGCTGCCCGATCAGATCACCTACCCTCTGCTGTGGCTGGGGCTTTTAACCAATACATTCACAGCGGGCATTGTCCCTTTAAGTGACGCCGTGGTGGGTGCCGCCGCCGGTTACCTGTTTTTGTGGTCAACTTATTGGATATTCAAGCTGCTTACCGGCAAAGAAGGTATGGGTTACGGTGACTTTAAGCTGCTGGCCGCCCTGGGCGCCTGGATGGGCTGGCAGGCGCTGCCGAGTATTATTTTACTGTCTGCCGTCGCTGGTCTGCTGTATGCCGTTGCACGGATCGTCAGCCGCCGCCAGTCCCGGGCAGATACCATCCCCTTTGGTCCCTTCCTCGGCACAGCCGGCTGGTTTGCGCTGATGTTTCGCAATGAAATTTTAAGCCTGTTCCAACTCACCTGAAGTTTTTTTGTACCGGCAGTTTTATCTGCCCGGTCATTTTGGTTTACTGCCCGTTCTTATCAGGAACACCCAACAAGACTTGCAGATGTCACAAGTAGTTATTGGACTTACCGGAGGTATCGGCAGCGGTAAGTCTGCCGCAGCGGATCGTTTTGCCAGCCACGGGATTGATATTGTTGACGCGGACATCGCCAGCCGCAAGGTGGTAGAACCGGGCCAACCGGCATTGGCTGAAATTGCGGACCACTTTGGGCACCACATCCTGCTGGCTGATGGTCAACTGGACCGTGCAGGCTTACGGCAGCGGATTTTCAGCGAGCCTGACCAACGCCACTGGCTGCAAAGTCTTTTACACCCCAAAATTAATCAATATCTGCGGGAACATATTCACAACGCCCATTCCGCCTACGTGATGCTGGTTAACCCCCTGCTCATCGAAACCCAACAGCACCTCTGGTGCCAACGGGTGCTGGTCATCGACGCCCCGGAAGCGCTGCAACTATCCCGCACCATGGCCAGAGATAACAACAGCCAGGCCCAGGTTGAAAACATTATGCGTGCCCAGGCGGAACGGCAACAACGGTTGCGGTATGCTGACGACACTATTGTGAACGATCGGGACTTATCCTACCTGCATCAGCAGGTGGACAAACTGCATGAGGTGTACATGAGCCAATTGGCGGTCCTTGGGCAAACAGAAGATACTCAGCATGGATAGTGCAAAGGAATCCGTCACACGTATTGTACCCTGCCCCACCTGCCATACCCGGGTGAAATGGACCGCCCAGAATCGTAACCGCCCCTTTTGTTCCGAACGCTGCAAACTGATCGACTTTGGCGCCTGGGTGGACGAAGCCCACACCATTCCGGGGGACGGTGAACATCAGGACGTGAGCAGCAAAGACCTGGGCACGGACTGACCCGCAATCCTGTAGTTTGCCGAAAAGCAGACTGGACCCCTTTTCCGTGCCAGAACTGCCTGGGATGGCAGACGCTTAAGTGCGGTATTCCGCATTGATGCGGATATACTCGTAACTTAAATCCGTGGTCCATACGGTTTCTTCAGCCTCACCCAGACCCAGATCCACGGTAACCGTATATTCATCCTGAGCCAGCACCCGGGCACCTTGTTCATCGGTATATGAATTGCTCATTAAACCGTTTTTGGCCACCTGCACATCGTCCAGCCACAGTTGTACCCGAGCCGGATCTACGTTTGGGGTCGGCGCACGCCCAATAGCCATACAAAAGCGCCCCCAATTGGCGTCACCGGCAAATAAGGCGGTTTTTACCAGGGGTGATTCGGCAATGGTATAAGCCACCGCCAGACAGTCTTCAGCCTGCAGCCCGCCGGTCACCCGAACCGTCACAAACTTGGTGGCACCCTCACCGTCCCGGGCCAGACACTGGGCCAGCCAGCGAGCCACCTCGGTAATCCCGGTGAGCAGGCTTGGGTATAAAGGATGTGTTGTACTGTCAATTTCCGCGTTTTCCGCCCGCCCGGTACAGGCCAACATAAAACAATCGTTGGTTGAGGTGTCGCCATCCACGGTCACCCGGTTAAAGGTATGACGAGCCGCGTCTTGAATCAGCTGCTTCACCACAGACCCGCAAACCTTGGCATCACAGGCCACATAGGCCAGCATGGTTGCCATATCCGGCTTGATCATGCCGCTGCCCTTGGCAATACCGGTGATGGTCACCTGCCGGCCGTCCAACTCAACTTGAAGCGACTTTCCCTTGGCCACGGTATCGGTGGTCATAATGGCCTGCGCCGCCGCCAGCCAACCGTCTTCGCTTAAAGTTTCGTAACAGGTGGCCAAGGCATTCTGCATCTTGGCCACCGGCAAGCGCTCGCCAATCACCCCGGTGGAAAAGGGCTGAACCTCGGTATCCGGTATCTGTAGCAGGCGCCCGGCGGTGGCGCAAACCGATTCAGCATCACTCAATCCGGGGGCCCCCGTGGCAGCATTGGCGTTGCCGCTATTCACCACCCAGGACCGGCATTGATCTTCTCTGGCCCGTGCCAGTTGTACCGGTGCTGCGGCAAAGTGGGATTGGGTATATACCCCGGCAATCCGGGTGCCTTCGCAAAATTCAAAAAGGGCTAGATCGTTGCGCTCACCCTGGTTAATTTCCGCACAAGCGCTGCCGACCCGCGCGCCGGGAACGGCTAACAGCGACGCGGGCGGTTGCAGGTTAACCGCCACGTTAGTTTACTTTGCCGTGACATTGTTTGTACTTCTTCCCCGATCCACACGGGCAGGGTTCGTTACGGCCAACCTTGCGCTCCTCGCGGACGATGGTCTCCACTCTTTCCGGTGCTGCTTGGCCTTCGGGCATGCCGGACTGGTCTATTCCACCCGTGGGATTCGTTAACGCCGCCGACTCGGCGTGTTGAAAATTCATCCTTTCCGCCTCAGCCGCCCGGCGTTGCCGCTCCTGTTTTTCAACTTCCTCCGGGTTTTCAATTTGAATACGCGACAACATGCGTACAACGTCCAGCTTAATGTTGTACAAAAGCTCCTGGAACAGCTCAAAAGACTCCCGTTTGTATTCTTGTTTGGGCTGCTTTTGCGCATAAGCCCGCAAGTGTATTCCCTGGCGCAGATGATCCATGGTGGCCAGATGCTCCTTCCACCGCTGGTCGAGAATTTGCAGCATAATCTGCTTTTCCACAACCCGCATGTCGATCCCTACGTTCAGCCAGTCGGTCTCCTTGGCCTTGTACTCTTCTTCCACCTGGACCAGCACCCGGTCCCGTAATTTTTCTTCATCCAGATCATCATCGTCTTTCAGCCACTGGGCAATGGGTTGATCCGAGGCAAACTCCGTCAACAACGCCTGCTGCAAGCCTTCGGGATCCCATTGCTCCTCCAGACTCTGGGGTGGGATATATTGCGCAAACAGGTCATAAACTATTTCCTCCCGCAGGCCTTCGATAGTTTCGGAAATATCGTCCGCGGCCATCAGATCCCGGCGCTGCTGGTAGATGACCTGGCGCTGGTCGTTGGATACATCGTCGTATTCCAACAGGTTTTTACGGATATCAAAGTTGTGTCCTTCAACCTTGCGCTGGGCATTTTCAATGGAACGATTGACAATGCGGTGCTCTATCGCCTCACCCTTTTCCATACCCAGCGATTTCATCATGTTGCGCACCCGGTCCGTGGCAAAGATACGCATCAGGTTATCTTCCATGGACAAATAGAAGCGGCTGGAACCCGGGTCACCCTGCCGTCCGGAACGTCCCCGTAGCTGGTTATCGATACGCCGGGATTCATGCCGCTCGGTGCCGATAATATGCAGGCCACCCGCCTGAATCACCTGCTCATGCCGGGTTTCCCAATCCTTGGTCAGCGTCGCCTGCTGGGTGGATGAAACCTCTCCGGCCCGGAAAATTTCCGCCTCCAGATTACCACCCAGAACAATATCCGTACCCCGCCCGGCCATGTTCGTGGCGATGGTGACCACCCCGGGACGCCCCGCGTCAGCAATGATGTCCGCCTCGCGCTCGTGCTGCTTGGCGTTCAAGACACTGTGCTCAATTTTGCGGCGATTCAGCTCCTTGGAGAGAATTTCAGACGACTCAATGGATGCGGTCCCCACCAATACCGGCTGCCCCCGGCTGATGCGTTCCGTGATGTCTTCAACAATGGCATCAAACTTATCCATCATGGTCAGGTAAATCAGATCGTTTGCGTCATCGCGCACCATGGGTTTGTGCGTGGGGATCACCACCACATCCAGACCATAAATCTGACGGAATTCAAAAGCTTCGGTATCTGCCGTGCCGGTCATGCCGGACAGCTTGTTGTACATACGGAAATAATTCTGGAAGGTTGTGGAAGCCAGGGTTTGGCTTTCGTTTTGTATGGTCACCCCCTCCTTGGCTTCCACCGCCTGGTGAATGCCTTCGGACCAGCGGCGTCCGGGCATGGCACGCCCGGTGTGTTCGTCAACAATCACCACCTCATTATTGGTGACCATGTAGTCCACATCACGCTTGAACAGAAAGTGCGCCTTCAACGCAGCCTGCATGTGATGCAGCATACTCAAGTTGGCAGAGGAATACAGACTGTCCCCATCATCCAGCAAACCCAGCTTGATCAGCTCCTCTTCTACCTTCTGGTGACCAAGCTCGGTCAATTCAATCTGGCGATTCTTCTCATCCACCATAAAGTCGCCGGTGGGCTCGGGTTCCTCTTCACCAAAAACCCGATTCTGCTCGCGAAATTCCTGCTGCTTCAATTTGGGGGCAAGCTTGTTCATGGTGGCATAAAGCTGAGTACTTTCTTCAGCCGTACCGGAGATAATCAGGGGGGTGCGGGCCTCGTCAATAAGGATAGAGTCCACTTCATCCACAATGGCAAAGTTCAGGCCGCGTTGAAACCGGTCTTCCAGGGTGAAGGCCATGTTGTCCCGCAGATAGTCAAAACCAAATTCATTGTTGGTGCCATACGTCACATCGGCAGCATAGGCTGCCCGTTTTTCCATGGGGTCCTGATTTGATTGCACCACCCCCACGGACATGCCCAGAGCTTCGTAAATTGGACCCATCCAGGTGGCGTCACGTTTTGCCAAATAGTCATTAACCGTCACCACATGCACCCCACCGCCGCTTAAGGCGTTGAGGTAGGCAGGAAGGGTGGCCATCAACGTTTTGCCCTCGCCGGTCCGCATTTCGGCAATGCGACCCTCGTGCAGGGTAATGCCACCGATGATCTGTACATCAAAATGGCGCATGTCCTTGGTACGTTTAGCGGCTTCCCGGACCGCGGCAAACGCCTCGGGCAACAGCTGATCCAGGGATGTCCCCTCTGCCACCTGCTGGCGTAAACGGGTGGTACACGCCGGCAGATCTGTGGCGGCATCAAAATCCGCCTCCAGACGATTAACTCGGGCAACAACCTTGCCCATCCTGCGGAGCTCGCGGCTATTCTTAGTGCCAAAAAGCCGGGTAAAAATGTTGGCCATTAGATTTTATTGGAACCTATATCAGCGTGGCGGCATTGTACCGATTGAACGGCTGCCTTTGAAAAAATATTAGGACAAAATACCCACAAGGGCTGGTGAGGAATTACGTGCTCAGCGATTTTTCGCAATATAAGCTGCGGGGTCGACATTGCGTCCATGTTTCAGCACTTCAAAGTGCACGTGAGGCCCCGTCGACCGCCCGGTACTGCCCATCACACCAATCTGTTCGCCTTTCTTCACCACGTCGCCAACTTCCACCAGCAACGATTTGTGATGACCGTAACGGGTGACCAGTCCATTTCTATGCGTAATTTCCACCAGTTGTCCATAACCGGACCGGTGACCCGCATAGGTGACCACACCGCTGGCCACCGCAATAACCTCCGAACCGTCGCGGCCGGCAAAATCAACACCGGAGTGCCACGCGATTTTGCCGGTAATGGGGTCCACTCTTTTCCCGTAGGCAGAAGACAACCAACCCCAGGTCACAGGCCGGCCTTTGACCTGGGAGGCCTCGTGAATATCTTCATTCAATATGACTTCATCAAGAATGTTGAGTTCCGCCTCACGGCGGCGAAGCTGAGCGGACAGCGCCGCCAGTTCGGTGCTTAACTCACCCCAACCCAACGTATCCTGGGCGCCGCTTACCGGTCCGCCCTGGGCGGGTAAACTATTGAAGTCAAATTCTTCTGCCTGAATTTGCGCCGCGCTGGTCATATGGGCACCCAGGGCCTCCATGCGCAGCAGGCGTGCCTGCATTTGTGCCAGTTGACGCCCAACCGCCGCACTTTGCGCCTGGTTCTTTTTTGTCAGCTCAACAACCAGAGCCTCCTGTTCCGCAAGCTTGGCCCGCCATTGGGCAATGGCCTGGGTGTGCACCTGTTCCATACTGGCATGATGCAGGTAGAAACCCAGTCCCGTTACCGCTGCCACCAGCACCACACTCAAGCCTGCCAGCAGGTGCCGTGTGACGTGCACGGATAAATTAGAACCGGATTCTCTAACTAGAATTATCTTCATTAACTTTTGTTATATCGGGTTATATATGCTGTCTTAACGGTTCCGCATCAATTTCCGCATCATCTAGGGATTGCGAAACACTTTTACCCATTCTACGCTAACGGTAGCTATGACTAACCGACTTTCAAGTGACCATTCCGGCACCGATAAGATAGTAGATCTTCTTGACGAAGACCACCGCCGATTTTCGCCACTGCAGCGCCTGCTAAAGACCTCGGCCAACCAGAAACAATGGACACAACAATTTCGTGCCATGCTTGATCAACTCGATCCCGCCCTACACCACCAGGTGGAAATCACCCAGGTGGCCGGACCTAATCTGACGGTGCTCTGTCATAACGCCGCAACCGCCACGCGCCTGCGCTTTCTGCTGCCCGGCATTCTGCCTGAATTGCGCAAATTGCAGGGTTTTGCCGGCGTGCAAACCGCACAAATACGGGTCGCCAACCGTTAGCACATCATAAATGTGATGGGCTACAAGTGTATCCTAGATGATGTGCGCAAAGTTACCGCGACCCGGCGCAAGTTCTACAATTTAGTCACAAACCGGCTGCACAGGATTTTGACCGACCAGACTGAATAAATCAGGCGTTGACCAATATCGGGCTGGCATATCCGGAGGGCGCAACCTCCAAATCTTCCAGCGTCACCACGTCATAAGCCGTTTCATCTGCAAGCACCCGCCGCAACAGACCATTGTTGAGGCCGTGCCCGGATTTGTGGCCGGTAAACTGGCCAATAACGCTATGTCCCAACAGATAAAGGTCACCAATAGCGTCAAGAATCTTGTGCTTTACGAACTCATCATCCAGCCGCAGACCTTCTTCGTTGAGAATTCGGAATTCATCCACCACAACCGCATTGTCTAAACTGCCACCCTTGGCCAGATTCATTTCACGCAACTTTTCATAGTCGGCCAGAAAACCAAAGGTACGCGCACGGCTGACTTCTTTGACGTAAGACGTACTGGAAAAATCAACGGTGACGGAATGTTCGTGTTTTTTAAACACCGGATGGTCGTATTCCAGATTGTAGTTCAGCCTAAACCCGTCAAATGGCGCCAGTTCAGCAAAGGCATCATCTTGCTGATAACGAACCGTTTTAAGGATACGGACAAACTTTTTGGCCGCCGCCTGCTCGGTTATCCCCGCAGATTGCAACAGGAATACAAAGGGTGCGGCGCTGCCGTCCATGATCGGCAGTTCCGGTGCGCTGACCTCTACCCGGGCATTGTCTATACCCAGACCGGCAAAAGCAGACATCAGATGTTCAACAGTGGAGATCTCCACCTCACCATTGGTGAGGGAGGTTGCCATGGTGGTGGCACCCACGTGCACGGCTTGAGCAGGTAAAATCACCGGTGACGGAGTATCTGTGCGCACAAAGGTAATGCCGCTGTCCACCGGAGCCGGTTTCAGGGTGACATAGACTTTTTCGCCGGTATGCAGCCCTACACCGGTTGCCCGGATGGAGTGCTTTAAGGTGCGTTGTTGTAATGATTCTGTCATGGACATAAGTCGCGCATACTATCAATCCCTAGGGTTTTGCTCTATGCGCCACACCTCACTTTTTGTTTCATTTTGTATCACTAAAGTGGAGTCGTCTGGGCCAATTGGGCCTGCCTGACAAAATCTACACGCGTGACTGTCCGTTCGATTAGGTTGCACACCAAAACAGATACGGTAGAACACTCACTTTTCCCAGGTTCAGTTTGTCGCAACAACTCTGTACGGATGCTGAATCAATCCGAAACATAAGCACGCCCGGGCAAACGCAAGCCCAGACACAAGCAGACCCGGAAATAATCGGGCAAGGGTATAAGCAAGGCCGGCGTGCCCCCGGAAGGCTTGGGGGCGCCGGCTGCTGGAGACGCTTTCGTCCTGAAAACGTGTGCGGTGTTAGTCCGCTTGTCGGCGTAAAAAGGCCGGAATGTCCAGATAATCCATATCCTGATTTTCCGGTTCTTCCGCCACACTTTCCCGCGCGCTGTTAACCGCGTTGCGCGCAAATGCCGGTCGATCCAACTTGTTGTAATCTACCGAACCGTCCAAAGCCTGTTGGGTGATGGTGTTGTCCACAACCACGTTCGGGATTTCCATTTCACCCAGTCCCGTGGCAACAACCGTCACTTTAAGTTCTTCACCCATTTCCGGTTCAATCACCGTCCCCACCACAACGGTGGCTGCGGATGAAGCAAACTCCTCAACTATGTTGCCCACATCGGTGAACTCACCAATGTTCAATTCTGGGCCTGCGGTGACGTTGACCAGAATACCCCTGGCCCCGTGCAAATCCACGTCTTCCAGCAGGGGTGAGCGAATAGCCGCTTCCGCCGCGTCCCGGGCGCGATTTTCACCCGACGCCCGACCGGTGCCCATCATGGCCATGCCCATTTCGGACATCACGGTGCGTACATCAGCAAAGTCCACGTTAATCATTCCGGGCCGGATAATCAGATCCGCAATACCCTGCACCGCCCCCAAAAGCACATCGTTTGCCGCGGCAAAAGCATCCAGCATGCTGGTTCGCTCACCCAGTACCGCCAACAGCTTTTCATTGGGGATGGTAATCAGCGAATCCACATGCTGGGACAGCTCAACAATTCCCTGCTCGGCAACATCCGAGCGCTTCTCGAAGTTAAAGGGTTTGGTCACAACCGCCACCGTCAGTATGCCCACTTCCTTGGCCACCTCGGCAACAATGGGTGCTGCACCGGTCCCTGTACCGCCGCCCATACCCGCGGTGATAAAGACCATGTCCGCCCCTGACAATACCTCTGCAATGCGGTCCCGATCCTCCATTGCCGCAGCCCGCCCCACTTCAGGGTTGGCACCCGCGCCCAGTCCCTTAGTGATGCCGCTGCCTATCTGCAGCGTGGTCTGCGTATCCAAACTTTTCAGCGCCTGAGCGTCAGTATTGGCGGTAATAAAATCCACCCCATCCACATTCTTGGCCACCATGTGTTGCACCGCGTTGCCGCCGCCTCCACCCACGCCGATGACCTTAATTACTGCGCTTTGTGGCGCGCTATCTACCAATTCAAACATCGCTATCTCCAGCTTCATTCATCCTAATGATTATCGTCATAAGCTCCTGCAGAGCCTAAAAGTTCTCAGCCCACCATTTTTTTACCCGGCTAAACACGCTGCCTTGATTGACAGCACGCTTTCTGGGCATTTCTTTTTCGCGTTCCAGCCCGTATTGCAGCAAGCCGACACCTGTTGCATATATGGGATTTCTGACGATGTCCTTCAAACCCGCCACATTATGTGGCGCCCCAAGGCTCACTGGCATATGGAAAATTTCCTCCGCCAGATCGATCACACCCTCCATCTTTGCCGCACCACCGGTCAATACAATGCCGGCGGCTAACAAATCTTCAAACCCGCTACGCCGCAACTCTGCCTGAATCAGGGTAAACAGCTCGTCGTATCGAGGTTCCACAACTTCCGCCAAGGACTGGCGTGAAAGCTCCCGGGAGGGTTTATCACCCACTCCCGGCACTTTAATTATTTCGTCCGCCTTGGCTAACTGTGTCAGCGCACAGGCGTATTTGATCTTCAAGTCTTCAGCATTCTGGGTGGGTGTGCGCAGCGCCATGGCTATGTCGTTGGTTACCTGATCTCCGGCGATGGGGATCACCGCCGTATGACGAATGGCGCCGCCGGTGAATACTGCAATATCCGTGGTGCCGCCACCGATATCAACCAGGCAAACACCCAGATCCCGCTCGTCTTCACTCAAAATCGAATAACTGGATGCCAGTTGCTCCAGAATGACATCGTTTACAATCAAGCCGCAACGCTCGATACACTTCTCTATGTTCTGGGCGGCATTCACCGCACAGGTCACCATATGGACCTTGGCCTCCAGACGTACGCCGGACATACCCAACGGTTCCTTTACACCTTCCTGGGCATCAATCACATATTCCTGAGGCAACACGTGAAGGATTTTCTGATCCGCCGGAATGGCCATGGCCTGGGCAGCATCGATCACGCGTTCAACATCCTGGCTGTAAACTTCCCGGTCCCTGATGGCAACGATGCCATGTGAGTTCAGGGAGCGGATATGGCTGCCGGCAATGCCCGCATAAACGCTGTCGATGGTACAGCCCGCCATTAACTCAGCTTCCTCCACCGCCCGCTGGATGGACTGTACGGTGGATTCGATATTGACCACCACCCCCTTCTTTAACCCCCGCGAGTGATGTGTGCCGATACCTATAATTTCGAGTTCACCCTCGGTGTTCACCTCGGCAACGATGGCCGCAACCTTGTTGGTGCCGATATCCAAGCCGACAATTTTCTGTACTTGCGACTCAGCCGCCATTAGTCTGTTCCTCCAGCTAGTTGTTGATGCGCAGCCGCTGCGGCATCCCCCGGTGCCCCGGTGTCCTCACCACTCGGCTGATAACGCACCGCCAGGCCGCTGGCATAGCGCGCATCAACATAGTCAACTTGTTGGGCCGCATCCACCAGAACCTGTCTTTGCAAACGCAGGTATCGATGCGCACGTTCATTAAGCTGCTCGGCGCCCAACAGTATTTTTGTCGTCTGATGACTGCCCGGATTTTTCACCAGTACAGTCCATTCACCCTGACCATTCTGGATCAACTCGCTGATACGCAGGTTTTCCCGTACAAAAACCTGCTCCAGCAACCGGTAAACACCCATGGTGGAGGCGGGATCATCAAGGGCCACGGTAAATTGCGGCAGACCAAGGTAACTGTCCGGCAGCGCCATTAGCTCCCCGGCGGCAGAGACGTATTGATGTTCGCCCCATCGGGCAATGGGATTTGCCCTTTTGAGGGTTATGACAAGCGCATGCGGCCATTGCCGGCGAACCGATACCCCCCGGGCCCAGGGCAGATGCAACAAGGTTGCTGAAATGTCCCCAAGAGAGGTCGAGAGAATACCCCCGGCGTTCAGCCCAGCCAGAAGGTTGTCTACCTGCTTCTGCTCCTGGGTGGAAAGCTCCCCTTGAACCACAAATTTTTGAATGGGGGTGTCCAGGACCATCCAGATGCCGTATACACTACCCGCCGCTATGCTCAACACGGCTGCAATCAAGATTCGATTAAGCATGCCGGCCTCCATCATTGTCACGCAATTGATTGGAGATACTGCTGACGTTGCCCGCCCCCTGGACCAGCAACACCGGGGCGTCCGGCGCAAAGTGCTCCAGCAATTGCAGCGCTTCCGCCGGGTCTTGGGCAAACACCGGGCTTATCGAACCCCTTTGCCGGATAGCCTGACACAGCGCCTTGCCATCCGCTCCGGCAATGGGTGCCTCACCCGCCGCATAAACATCCAACAACAACAGTTGATCCACCTGGGAGAGGACCCTGACAAAGTCTTCGAACAACTCCTGGGTTCGACTGTAGCGGTGGGGCTGATAAACCATGGCCAACTGTTCTTCGGGCCACAATTGCCTGGCGGTTTTGATCACCGCAGCAACTTCGGTGGGATGGTGACCATAGTCGTCCACCAGCGTCACCTGGCGCGAACCCACCGGCACGTCCGGTGTAACCTGGAAGCGTCTGTCCACACCCCCAAAACCGCTTAAACCTTGAATAATGGCGGCATCGTCAATCCCTTCCTCCGTTGCCACCGCTACCGCCGCCAGCGCGTTAAGCACATTGTGCTGGCCGGGGATGGCCAGACTGATGGATAATTCCGGACCCAACTCACCGCGGTCCACATCAAACAACCAGCGGGACTGTTCCTGCCGCAAATTATGAGCCCGAAACTGGGCCTGTTCGGACAATCCGTAAGTCAACACCGGCCGGGCTAAGCGGTCCAGAATATCAACCACTTCCGCATCGTCGATACACAGGGCAACCGACCCATAAAAGGGCAGGCGGTGCACAAACTCGACAAAGGTATCCTTTAGCCGGGCAAAATCGTTGCCATAGGTCCCCATATGGTCGTGGTCGATATTGGTAATTACCGCAGACATGGGCTGCAGGTGCAAAAAGGAGGCGTCGGATTCATCAGCTTCCGCAATTAAATAGCGGCCGCCGCCCAGTTCCGCATTGGTACCCGCACTTTTTAGCAGGCCGCCAATGACAAACGTTGGGGACAGGTCGGCACAACGGAAAATTTCGGTAATTAAACTGGTAGTGGTGGTTTTGCCATGGGTCCCGGCTACCGCTATGCCGTGCCGGTAACGCATCAATTCCCCCAGCATCTCCGCCCGGGCCACTACCGGCAGGTGTTTAGCCCGGGCAGCAACCAGTTCCGGATTGTCGTCACTGATTGCACTGGAAATAACCACAACATCCGTATTTTCAATCCAACGGGCGTCATGCCCAAGATAAACCCGGGCTCCCTTGGACTGGAGCCTTGCCGTGTTTTCAGACGCCTTGGCGTCGGACCCGGACACCCGGTAACCCTGATTGAGCAGCACCTCGGCGATGCCGCACATCCCGGCACCGCCGATACCCACAAAATGAATCGATCGTATGCGGCCCATCTCCGGTATTTGGTAGAAGGGTGATACGGATACATTTGACAACAAATCCGTCATCTTGCCCCCCTGCTCCGTTTCCCGCTGGAATCCGATTTGTCCAGGCCGGTGCGCAACACCAGACCAAGCAGGGCACAGCTCACCATCAGGCTATTGCCGCCGTAGCTGACAAAGGGCAACGTCAGCCCCTTGGTGGGCAACATCCCGGTATTTACCCCAAGATTGACGAGAAACTGAAAACCCAGCAATAACCCAACAAAGTAACTGACAAAACCCGCAAAATGGGCACCACGGTCAAGATTGTGTTTACCCACCCGGAAGATCTGGACTACAAAAAAAGCCAGCACCAGGGCCAACAGGATAGCGCCAACCGCGCCTAACTCTTCAGCAACAACGGCAAAGATAAAATCGTTGTGCGCCTCCGGCAGGTAATACAGCTTTTGCACCCCTTCACCCAGCCCAAGGCCCAGCAGTTCACCGCGGCCAAACGCAATCAGCGCCTGGGTGAGCTGATAGCCGCTGCCAAAGGCCACAGACCAAGGGTCTAAGAATGCTACCAGCCGCTGCATCCGGTACGGCGCCACTTCAATCAACAGGGCCAGCGCAAGCCCGCCCAGAATAAGACACAACAGGAAGTAACGCAGCCGTGCCCCGGCAAGATATAACAGCACAGCGGTAGTGCTCATCAGGACCACCGCAGATCCCAGGTCCGGTTCAGCAACCAGCAGAATGCCCACCACCAGGACCATCCCCAGGGGCACAAACATGACCCCAGGATGACTGGCCAGTTTTTCGTAGTGCCGGGCCAGATAGCCGGACAGGTAAATGCACAAGCCGAATTTGGCCACCTCAGCCGCCTGGAGGGTAAAACCGGACAGACGCACCCAACGTTTGGCACCGTTCACCTCGTGCCCTATGCCGGGCAGCAGAACCAGTATCGCCAACACCACCGCCAACAGCCAGCCTAAGAGATAAAACCGGCGCCACCACCCTGGTGGAGTCGCAAAGGCGACAACAAAGGCCAGCAGCGACAGAGCCACATACAGCAGGTGGCGGTACAGGAATTGATCACCCAACGCTACCGCCGCTGAGCCCACCATAACCGTGCCAAAAGCCAACAGGGCAATCCAGGGGACTAACAGGTAACTCACGCGGATTGGGGGCGCCAGGTTCACCATTACCTTAACCCCCGGTCTTGATTTTCCGGCCCGTGGCCTACCTGGGCATCAATCTGCGCCCGCGCTGCTTGCGCAAATTGCTCACCACGGTCGGCAAAACTCGTAAACATATCCAAACTTGAACAGGCCGGGGATAACAGCACAACATCCCCGGGACCGGCTGCCCGGGTTGCCAGCGCCACCGCCTCCGGCATGTCCGCCACCACGTCAACGGGTATCTTAGCCGCTTCGCCAATGGCGCTTAGCTGCCCGGCGGCAGCCCCCAAAACTACCAGGTGTTTAACCCGCCCGGCAAATTCTGCGGTTAACGGGCGCAAATCCACACCCTTGGCATCCCCACCGGCAATCAGCACAACCTGGTTGGCTTTGTCCATCCCGTGCAGCGCAGCCTGGGTTGCACCCAGGTTGGTGGCTTTTGAATCATTTATAAACCGTACACCCTGATGATCAGCCACCTGTTCAAACCGGTGGGCTAAGCCCCGGAAAGCGGGCAGCAGTTCCGCCAGCTTTTGCACAACATCCGCCTCATCAAGGTGTGCACTGGCAAGATCGTAAATCAGGGCACACGCCGCCAACACATTTTCCGTATTGTGCCGCCCGGTCAACGCCACGCTGCGCACCGGGCAGATTGGTAAAGCGCCGCGGCTCAGCCAGTCTTCTCCGGCATGCCCGCACACACCCCAGTCTTTATCCCCCGGGGGACTGTCCAGGCCGTAGCTGACCAAGGATGCGGGGGCTGTCCCTTCAGGGTTTAACGGTTGGGCTCTATTAATCACACAGCCTGCTGCCTGCTGATAAATCATCTGCTTGGCCCGCAGGTAACTGTCCAGGTCACCATGCTGATCCAGGTGGTCTTCGCTGATATTGAGGATGACAGAGCGGAAATAGGGGTGCAGTTGCGAACGTTCCAGCTGAAAACTGGACAACTCCAGTACGTAACAGTTGTGTTCCGGGGCAACAATGTCCATGGCCGCCTCACCCAAATTCCCGCCCACACCGGGCAACAGCCCAAGGCCGCGCAAAAGAAAGCCGGCCAATGTGGTGACCGTGCTTTTACCGTTGGTACCGGTAATACCCAACACCGGCTGATCTACAACCGCAAAAAACAGATCAATATCGCTCCACAGGGTGACTCCCGCCGCCTGAGCGCTGCGCACCAGACAATGGTTCATGTTCAAACCGGGACTGATCACCGCCCAATCAACATCCATATCCGGCCACTCAGCCACCTGCCAGCGAATATCAAGCGACTCATCAACATCCCCGGCTGCCCGGGTATCCAAAATTACCGGGTGGCCACCACATTGCCGGGCATACCGCGCCACCGAACGCCCGGTTATCCCGGCGCCCAAAATGACAACTTGCTGCCCTGCTTTTATCATTTACCGCTCTCTCGGCCAGGCCATCAACGTAACTTCAACGTGGACAGGCCAATGGTGACCAGCACCAGGGTGACAATCCAGAAACGCACAATCACCTTGGGTTCAGGCCAGCCTTTCAGCTCAAAATGGTGGTGGATCGGTGCCATACGAAAGATACGTTTGCCGGTCAGGCGATAAGAAGCCACTTGAATAATGACACTGGCCGTCTCCAGGACAAACAGGCCACCCATAATCAACAAGACAATTTCGTGGCGGACGATGATGGCCACAATGCCCAGGGCCGCACCCAGGGCCAAGGCACCAACGTCCCCCATAAACACCTGCGCGGGGTAGGTATTGAACCAGAGAAAGCCTAACCCCGCACCAATCAGCGCCCCGCAGAATACCGCCAACTCCCCGGCACCGGGAATGTAGGGAATCTGTAGATAACCGGAAAATTCAACATTACCCGCCACATAGGCAATTAATCCCAGCGCTGCCCCAACCATAACCGTGGGCAATATGGCCAGGCCATCCAGCCCATCCGTTAGGTTCACCGCATTGCTCATGCCCACAATCATCAGATAACTGAGGACAATAAACCCCACCCCCATGGGAATGGCCACCTGTTTGAAGAATGGCACAATCAGATCCGTTTCCGCGGGGATTTGTGCACTGGTATACAGGAATACCGCTGCCGCCAGGCCCACTACGGACTGCCAGAGGTACTTCCAGCGGGCCAACAGACCGGCGCTGTTTTTGCGGGTGATTTTCAGGTAGTCATCTACCCAGCCAATCAGCCCAAAGGCCATGGTCACGCACAAGACAACCCAGACATGCTTCGAGCCCAGGTCGCCCCATAACAGGGTGGTAATCAGAATAACAATCAGAATCAGCGCCCCCCCCATGGTTGGCGTGCCCGCCTTGCTCAGATGGGTTTGAGGCCCGTCATCACGGATCGTCTGTCCAATCTGCAAATCCGCCAGCTTGGCAATCACATATGGTCCGATAAGTAAGGACATCAGCAAGGCTGTCATCACACTGACCATGGTCCGAAAGGTCAGATACTGGAAAACTGCAAAGGCCCTGACATATTCAGCCAATATTTCGGTCAACCACAGCAGCATCAGTGCAAACCCTCCAACACCTGGCGGGCGATTACCCGGTCGTCAAATTTCAGACGTTTTCCAGCCACTTCCTGATAGGGTTCATGTCCCTTGCCGGCCACCAGCACAACATCATCAGCAGATGCGGCAAGAATGGCCTCAGCAATGGCTGCACCCCGATCCGCTTGTATATGAATTTCACTCAACCCAACCATGCCGTGCTGCATCTGTTCAATAATCTGCAGCGGTTCTTCGCTGCGCGGGTTGTCCGCAGTCAACCAAACCCGGTCCGCCAACCGGTCTGCAATGGCACCCATCTGGGGGCGTTTACCCTGATCCCGGTCTCCCCCACATCCCACCACGCAAATGACCCGGCCGGCTGAGACAGTAGCCAGGGCCGCCAATACTTTCTCCAGCGCATCCGGGGTGTGGGCATAGTCAACAACCACCATCGGCGCCCGCGGACCGGCTTTCAGCACTTCCATGCGGCCGGGTACGCCGGCTAACCGTTCCGCCTGACTCATCACCTGCCCAGGGGGCAGACCCACTTCAACCGCGGTGGCCAACGCCGCGGTAATGTTGGCCACGGCATAATCCGCGGCCACGTTTACGGCCCCGTCAAATACGCCATGCGGGGTTGTCCAACGTACCTGGCTGACCTCACCGGCGGGTGGTGTTTCAAGCTCCCATTGCCAGTCGCCACCCCGGCCAAAGGTCACCACGGTACCGGGACATAAATCAGCCAGGGTTTGACCAAATTTGTCCCCCACGTTGATCACCGCGGCCTTTAAAGACCAGTCTGTGAACAACCGGCTTTTAGCCTGTTTATAAGCGGCCATGCTGCCGTGATAATCCAAGTGATCTCGGGACAGGTTGGTGAAAATCCCATAGTCAAATTGAACATCGTGGGCACGCTTTTGATCCAGGGCATGAGAACTCACCTCAACCGCCGCGGCCACCGACCCGCCACACTTCTGTTCAGCCAGGTATCTCTGCAGGGCAACCGGATTTGGCGTGGTCATCTTAAGTTCCCGGACCGCATTTATTTGCCCCACCCCAAGGGTGCCAATGTAGGCACAGGGTAGCCCCAATATGCTGAACAAATCCGCAACGTGGTAAGCCGTGGAGGTTTTGCCATTGGTGCCGGTCACCCCAACACAGGTCATGGCCGCGCTGGGATTTGCATAAAAACGCGCGGCAATTTGGCCCCGCCGCCGGGCAAGCTGAGATACCTCCACACAGGTCACCGCGGTTCGCTCAAACTCCTTGGCCACCACTGGCGCAACCCCGGGTTGGAGCAACAGCACCGTGGCACCCTTGTCCCGGGCGTCGCGGCAATAGATTTGCGCTGTGCGCGGATCTTCAGACACTGCGCAAAAAGCGTAACCGGGTTGAACTTCATCCGTATGTTCACACAAGCCGACAATATCCACATCGGGCACCTGGGGGTCGTTGAGCAAGGTCCGCAAGTTCAACTCCGGACCCTCCTGTGCTGTTGTGGATTGCCATCAGCAATATAGTTTTGACCATCCGGCTTAACACCCAGCAAACGTAAACTGCGTTGGGCAACCCGGCCAAAAACCGGCGCGGATACTGTCCCGCCGCCAATCAGACCGGCCTTGGGCTCATTGATCACCACAACCATGACAATTCGCGGCTCACTGACCGGCGCCACGCCGGCGAACCACGCCACGTGACGCTCATCGTCATAACCCTGGGGACCAACCACGCGGGCGGTGCCTGTTTTCCCCGCAACCCGGTAACCACTCACCGCCGCACCCGGGCCGGTGCCCTCCGGCTGCGTGACTAATTCCATCATGGCCAAGACCTGCGCCGCGTGATCAGCCGCAAATACCCGCTCCCCCTGCACCGGCACCGTAACTTTCTGCAGGGTCACCGGTAGCCGCCGGCCCAGGGAACCCAGGGACAAATAAGCCTGGGCCAACTGGAGTGGCGACAGGGATAAGCCATACCCGTAGGACAGACTGGTCCGCACCACCGGATAACGCAGTTGGCTGTCGTCAAAAAAACCCACCGCCTCACCGGGCAACCCCGTGCCGACGTAGTCACCTAACCCGGCGCGCTGCAATACATCAAAGACCGCACGCTCTTCCAATTCCAACGCCACCTTGGCAATGGCAACCTGGCTGGACTTTTGAATGGCCTGTGCCAACGATATAGTTTTGCGGTTAAGCGGATCCTGAATCAATTTGCGGCCAACTTTAAAGTAACCCGGCGCGGTATCGATAGGACTGTCCATCTCGAACTCGCCGGATTCCAGGGCAGCCAGAGCGGTAAAGGGTTTGATGGTGGAGCCGGGCTCATAAATGTCCGTAATGGCCCGGTTGCGCATGCCGCTCATGTGCCGCAGCACATCATTGGGGTTGTAGGATGGCTGGTTAACCAGGGCAAGTACCTCACCGGTTCGGGCGTCCAACATAACCACCGAACCGGACTTGGCATCGTGACTGCTGACCGCAGATTTCAGCTCCCGGTAAGCAATAAACTGTAAGCGCAGATCAATACTCAGAATCAGATCCTGGCCGTAGACCGGAGCACCCAGATAGTCCAGATCCCGTATGGTATTGCCCCGGCGGTCTTTTAACACTGTCTTGCCGCCCGGCGCGCCGTGTAAGGCGGTTTCAAATGCTTTTTCCGAACCTTCGATACCCTGGTCATCAATATTGGTCACCCCAACCAGGTGGGCGGTTGTTTCAGCAGCAGGATAGTAACGCCGATACTCGGGTTGCAGATAAATATGATCCAGTTCCAGCTGTTTTAAATTCTGCGCCATTTGCCAGGAAGCGCGGCGCTTCAAATAAACAAATTCTTTGTGCCGCGCCTGTGTCAACCGCTGTGCCAGGGTTGATCCGGGCACATTGATCTGCCGGCCAATGCGGTTGAGCTGCGCGGCGGTGAAGTCCGCCTTGCTGGGATCGGTCCATACCGCAAACACCGGAGTGCTGACCGCCAGAGGCTCTCCCTGACGATCGTAAATCATGCCACGCATGGCCGGGATGGTTTCTGTGCGGACCGAGCGCATATCCCCCTGATGTTGCAGAAAGTCACGCTCGGTGACACTCAAATAGGTCACCCGACCGCACAACGCCAGCACCGCCGCCACAAACAGACCCACCACGGAGTAGTGTCGCCAGGCGCTCACTGCAACACCTCGCCAATCTCTTCCGGAAACTCCATGTGCAGTTCGCTCTGGGCAATCTGTTCAATATTCTGCAGACTCGACAACGCGGCCCGTTCAAGCAGCAACCGGCTGTGTTCCGCCAGCAGTGCATCCTGTTGCCGTTGGGTTTCGCTGAGTTGCTGATACCCCAGGCGCATGTCTTCAGCACTGTTCACCCGTCCCAGGCCGCTGAAGACAATACCCAGAATGAGGGTGACAAATATCCCGACCCACATGGCACCCCGCACCATGGACCTTTGCGGCAGAACCAGGGAGGGTTGACGCGTCTTTGCACCCTTGGGTCGTTTTGCGCCCTTGGGCTTGGTACT
>JANQMF010000092.1 GCA_028280225.1 Pseudomonadales bacterium
CGGGTGACGCCGGAGGGTGCCGGTACCGGAGCAGGGTGCGTCCAGGAGTATGTGATCAAAGGGACAGCCGTCCCACCAATCCAACGTCCCGGCATCTCCACGGGTGATGTTGACCGCATGCCCCAGGCGCCGGGCAATGGCTTGGGTGGCATCAATGCGGGCCGGACTGGTTTCGATGGCAAGTACCGTGACGTCATCCGCCTTGTCCTGGCTGGAGAGATATTCCAGCAGGTGGAATAACTTTCCACCCGGGGCCACACAGGCGTCCAGCACCGACACGGTGTCTCCCCCGGCGGGTTCATGTTGGTGTTGGACAAACGTCTTCCAGATGAATAAGGCGGCTTGGGCTCCCAGATCTTGAACCGCCACCTTCCCCTCTGCCCATCCGGGCAGGGTTGCGCTGGCCCGGGGTTGATTGAGTACCATGGCTTCGGGGAGCGCATCATCGTAAGGTGTTGAACACCAGGTGATGTCCTGGCGGTGCAGAAGGTGTTTATAGTCGAGGATATTCTCCCGATGTTGATTCACCCTCACGACCATGGGCGCCCGCTGATTATTGGCGGTTAACAGCGCTTCAGCCTGCTTTGCATATTGGCGTTTGAGTTTGTGTTCAAGCCAATCCGGGTGTTCGAACGATTGTTCGGTATGGGGGTTGGTGGCAAGCCCCCTCAGGACTGCGTTGACCAGACGCTTGGCCCAGGGTTTACCTAGCACACGACAAGCCTCCACGGTCTCGTTAACGACCACCCGGTCCGGCAGGGAGAGTTTTTTCAGTTGGTAAGCGCCCACTAACATCAGATAGAAGACGACTTGGTCTTTACGTCTGAGCGGTTTGTCCAGGCGGGCGTTGACCGCTTTGGACAACGAAAAATAGTGCCGCAGGGTGCCGTAGAGCAGCTCCCGGGACAGGGGTTGCACCAGCCATTTAGGGTGGTTCTCCGCAACCCAATCGATTGTTCGGTTACGTTCCACAACCAGGTCTAGCGCGCGAGCCACCTGGCTGCGCAATTCTGGCGAATGGCTCATGAACAATCAGCTTGACGCTGAACCCAGTTGTACGGGGGCAACCCGTGCACCGGTACGAAACAGATTGGCATACCCGTTTACTGCCGCGGCGGCATCCAGTACAGCCCCCTTGCCTTTCTCGACCTTCAATTTCTTTATTTGCAACATATCGGTTGCACATTGAATGGTGATTCCGGCTCTGGTGACATCAACAATGGTCCCGGGCTCAGCGGTGTTTTGCAGTCCCTGGGTTTGCTCCTTGGGTGTTGATTCAATAATCTGAATGCCCGTACCCCCCACGGTGGCCCGGGCCGGCAGCCGCTCAGCCAGGGCCCAGATTTGCTGGTGGATCATCTGCGCGGATCTGTGCCAGTCAATTTGCCGGTCAGCAGCGGTGAGTTTGTCTGCGTAGGTGGCCAAGCCGTGGTCTTGAGGGTCCGGCCGGGGCAAGTTAGTGGGCTTTTTGTTGTTGGCTCTTTTTGCCTTGTTTTTGTCTTTGCTTGCGGTGCCTTTGACTGTTGTTGCCAATTCAAACTCGTCAATCACCTCAAGCAAGGTTTTGGCGCCCAAGCCGGCCAAATCCTCCTCCAGCTTGGCGATGCTGCGGGTGTAATCAATATCCAGGTCCGCACAGCGGTACACCGGTCCGGTGTCCAATCCGGCTTCCATATGCATGATGCATACACCGGTCCTTTCATCCCCGGCCATAGCCGCGCGTTCAATGGGCGCAGCCCCACGCCAGCGGGGCAGCAAGGAGGCATGCACGTTTAAACACGCCAGGCGGGGGGTGTCCAGGATGGCCTGGGGGAGAATAAGTCCGTAAGCGGCAACCACCAACAAATCCGGTTCATACTGAGCAAGCTGGGTGATTACATCCTTGCCTTTTAGGGAAGCGGGTTGTTCCACCGGCAGTCCATGGCTTAGCGCCAGCTTTTTGACCGGGTTTGGGCTGGGTTTGCGGCCTCTGCCCTTGGCGCGATCCGGCTGGGTAAACACCGCCTTGGGCGGGTTGTTGCTGTGCAGTAGAACATCGAGGATGGCGGCCGCAAATTCCGGGCTGCCGGCAAATACGATATTGGGCTTAGGCACTGGCTTTTTGTTGTTTGAGCAGCTTTTTGCGAATTCGCGTGCGCTTTAAGCTCGACAGGTAGTCGACGAACAACTTGCCGTCAAGGTGGTCACATTCGTGTTGAATGCAGACCGCAAGTAATCCGTTGGCGGTAAAGCTCATGGGATTACCCATGGGGTCTTGCGCGGTGACCTCAATTTGTTCGAAGCGTTTCACCGGTTCGTAAATACCCGGTACGGACAGGCAACCCTCTTCACTTTCTAATTGTTCTCCGGTCAGCGTAAGTTCCGGGTTGACCAACAAATAGGGTTCATCCCGGTTTTCCGATACGTCCACGGCAATAATACGTTGATGTACATTAACTTGCGTTGCTGCAAGGCCAATGCCTGGTGCGGCGTACATGGTTTCCAGAAGATCATCGCCAAACTGCTTAAGCTCCGGGCCAAACTGGGTTACCGGTTTAGCCTTTGTGCGCAGGCGTGGATCCGGGTAATGGAGGATATTCAATAAACTCATGGATCTTTCGTTAATAGAGCGTGTGAACTGTCTCTAGTATTGGCCTAAATTGTGCTGCTAAGATGTGGAAGATTATAGCTTTTTACACCCCTGAGTTAAGCCAGGATACATGCATTTGGAAATATATAACAAAATTCATGTGTGTTTGGCGGGCCAGTAGGGTGGTGGCGGGCCACGACCGGCCCTCACTATCATTGGGTAGAGCCTAAAATTACCAAACAAAGGACATGTAGCGCTGTGAAGAAAGCAAGTAAGCACCTCATCACCTCTAGTGTGCTGTGCCTGGCATTAGCGATTGGAACGTCTTGGGCCGAGGACCTGGCAAGGTACTTAAAACCTGGGCATCCCGACGTTTATACCGTGGTGAAGGGAGATACGCTTTGGGACATCAGCGGGGAATTTTTATCAAAACCCTGGTTGTGGCCGGAAATCTGGCAGATTAATCCTCAAATTGATAACCCCCACCTGATTTACCCGGGGGATCAGATTGCGCTGGTCTATGTGGACGGACAGCCGCGCTTGCAACTGCGGCGGGGTGATGCAGGCCGTACCCTGCGCCTGACACCATCGGACACCGTCAGTTTAAAACCCCAGATTCGCTCAACACCTTTGGAAAGCGCCATCCCGGCCATCAGTCTGGACGCCATCCAGGGCTTTTTGGTACAAAATCGGGTTGTGGAACCGGGTCTGCTGGAAGCGTCACCCTATGTGGTTCAAGGTGAAGGAGAACGGTTAGTCTTAGGCGCCGGTGACCGGGTTTATGTGCGCGGTACGCTGAGTGACAGCGAAGGCTTCAGCATCGTACGCAAGGGCCCGCTATACGTAGATCCCGAGACTAACGAGATTCTTGGACGAGAGGCTACCTATATCGGCCTGGGCAATGCGGTAGGCCAGGAGGATGACATTGCAACCCTGGCTGTATCCAGCACCCGGGAAGAAATTCAAATTGGTGACCGGGTGTTGCCGACCGAAGAACGCCGGGTTGATTCCTCGTTTTTCCCCAGCGCGCCGCAAGGTGAGGTGAGAGGACAGATCATTTCCGTGTTCAGCGGCGTTACCCAGGTGGGCCAGTACGATGTTGTGGTACTCAACCGGGGGTTGCGTGAAGGCATGGAAGTGGGGAATGTTCTGGCCATTTACAAGCGCGGCGCCCTGGCCAGAGATCGTATTGCCAACGAGACCATTCGCTTGCCCAGCGAAAGGGCCGGGTTGTTGATGGTATTTCGGACCTTCGAAAAACTGTCTTATGGCTTGGTATTGTCCACGGAACGGCCCCTGGCGGTGCATGACGAGATTCGAAACCCCTAGTATTTAGAGCTGATTTCGCGCAACCGGACAGCCGCTTAGCGGCTGTTTCTGGTTTTGGGGTCACAGTATGTTGGCAACATGCAGTCCGGCACAGACTCTCCCTCAGCAAAACGGTTGGCCCAGTTTCTTTCGCTGGTGCCGCGTAGAATCCTGTTGCAGCTGATCCGCGAGGGCACTGTGGATGAGGACCAGTTTGGCCGGCCGGACTTTGCCCGGCAGGTGGCGGCGGCGCATACGGAATGGGCCAAATTGCGGTCCGCGCGCAAAACCTCCGGCAAAATCAGAGGCCCCGCCGGCCGCCATACGAGCGGTAAAGTCCAACCGGATAAAACGATGGGTACGGGTGAACGGCCGGTGCACCCACCTGATCTTACCAGGGGTTGGCGGGTTGGCTGGTTTGATTCGGCGTTTCCTCCCTTGTTAAAAGAAATTCCCGATCCGCCACTTGTGCTGTATGGGCTGGGCAATACAAAACTGCTGTCGCGGCCCGGGGTGGCCATTGTTGGCGCGCGCAGGTCAACGCGGCAGGGGCGGGAGCTTGCACAACACATTGCCGGGCAATTAGCCACCCGCGGTGTCACCGTTGTCAGTGGCCTGGCCCTGGGGATTGATGGCGCGGCCCATCGGGGTGCCGTAGCGGTGGGTGGACCCACGATCGCGGTGTTGGGGTCTGGGTTGGGCCATATCTATCCTGCTGCTCACCAATTGCTGGTTAAGCAACTGCTTGATCGGGATGGAACCGTAATCAGCGAATATCCTCCGCATCTCACGCCGCGGCCCCATCACTTTCTGGAACGCAACCGGCTCATTAGCGGTTTATGCCTGGGCACCCTGGTGGTGGAGGCTGGTGATAAGAGCGGATCTTTACGCACCGCAAGCTATGCGGGTGAGCAGGGCCGGGAAGTTATGGCGGTCCCCGGGCCGGTGGCCAGCCCGGTCAGTCAGGGTTGCCACCGGCTGATCCAGCAGGGGGCAGCCTTGGTGACAAATGTTGAGGATGTGATTGACACACTGACGCTGGACGGGCTTTTGTCCATACCGCGGCCTGGGTTTTACGCGGCGGCCGGGGGGGCCGGGCAAAATTCCCTGACAGATAAAATTAAACAGGCTTTGCGTGGCTATCCGAAAACTGTGGACGAACTCATGCTGGATCTGGCTGTGGAGCGTGAGGAAATTTTGCCGCTCTTGGCAGAGCTTGAGCTTGCGGGAATTGTGGTCCAGGGGTCCGTTGGGTATATTGCGGCCCCTTAAATTTCGCATGGGAAGACGGATGACTTGGGTAGCAATTTTAATGGGTTCTGAATCGGACTGGCCGGTGATGCAGGCAACGACTGCGGTGCTGAAAGATTTAGATGTGAATTTTGAGGTCAGAGTGACCAGTGCACATCGCACGCCGGCCGCCACACAGGCCTATGTTACTGAAGCCAGTGAGCGCGGCTGTGGTCTGTTTATATGTGCGGCTGGCATGGCTGCCCATCTTGCCGGCGCAGTTGCCGGACACACCACTAAGCCGGTCATCGGTGTGCCTATAGACAGTGGTCCCCTGCAGGGTTTTGATGCCTTGTTGTCGACGGTGCAAATGCCCGGCGGCATCCCCGTTGCCACGGTTGCGGTCGGCAAGGCGGGGGCAAAAAACGCGGGTTATCTGGCTGCCCAGATGCTGGCCATTGGCGATGCGGCCCTGGCTGAAAGAATTCGTCAAGACCGGCAAGACAATGCAGCCAAGGTTGCCAAACAAAATGAGTCGTTGCAGGCCTCGTTAAACTAAACGCGGCTTGTTGTATTCACGTAGTGTTGGAAGAAGCGGCCGCGGCTCTGTGTGCTGGAGGGGTGGTTGTCCATGCCACGGAGGGGGTATGGGGGCTCGCCTGTGACCCCGGGCGGGCGGAGGCGGTAGAAAAAATTCTGGCCTTGAAAGGCCGTGGTGCTGACAAAGGGTTGTTGCTGATTGCCCACGACGCTCAGGTATTTGCCCGTCACTGGACCGGATTGGGGCATGCCGGGGACATTCTCAAAAGCTGGCCGGGGCACCATACCTGGGTGCTCCCCAATCATGGTGTTTATGCGGACTATGTGACCGGAGGCCGTACCACGGTGGCCTGCCGTGTTCCCGGGCACGTCCAGGCCAGGCAATTGTGCAAAGAGGTAGGCCATGCTCTGGTATCGACCTCGGCGAATCTGAGTGGACAACCGCCGGTGGTTGATGAAGCGGCTGCCCGGGCACTGTTTGCGGACCACGTAGACGTGGTTTTGCCGGGCCGGGTGGGTGATGCTGACGGGCCCAGCACAATTCACGATCTGGACGGCCGGATCTTACGCTGACATTATGAGCTTAAGCCCAATAGAATCTGCTTAAGCATGCCGATAGATCAATATGCGGTGGTGGGCCATCCGGTTGCCCACTCGCTGTCCCCGCAAATCCACCAGCAATTTGCTGCCCAGACAAAACAGACTTTGGACTACGGGAAAATAGAAGCACCGGTGGATGGTTTTGTTGCGGTAGTGGATCAATTTCGCGCTGACGGGGGGTGTGGTCTGAATGTAACGGTACCATTTAAAGCTCAGGCCTGGCGGTATGTGGACCGGCTGGATGAACTGGCGACCTCAGCACAAGCGGTAAATACTCTAAGTTTCAGGGATGGGGACTGTCTTGGCTTTAATACCGATGGCCTGGGATTGCTTGCTGACCTTAAAGTCAGGCATCAGCAGACAATTGGTGGCAGCAAGGTGCTGATTTTAGGGGCCGGAGGTGCTACCCAGGGTGTGCTTGGGCCCTTGCTCAGCGAGCAGCCGGCCAGCGTGAGCATCGTGAACCGTACAGTCAGCAAGGCGGCGGATCTGGTGGCGGCGTGGCGGCGTAATTTTGCCGGTAAATGTGTGCTCAAGGCTTTGGCTTATGCGGATGTTGACGAAAAAGCGGACATTGTCATCAATGCAACGTCCATGGGTTTGGCTAACCAGACCGTGCCCCTGGATCCGGTATGGATTGAGGGCGCTTTTTGTTACGACATGAGCTATGGCGCCAATGCAAAGTTTATGTCCTGGGCCCGGCAGCGTGGTGCAAAAGCCGCGGTGGATGGTTTGGGCATGCTGGTTGAACAGGCGGCGGCGGCCTTTAATATCTGGCGGGGTATCATGCCGCAAACGGATGACGTTTATGCCCGGTTAAGTCAGCAGTTTCATCAATGAGCAAACGCAACAGAAGGTTTATTGCCGGTGCGGTTTGTCCCGATTGCCGGGCACTGGACCGGTTGGTGGTGGAAACCGTTGGCGGGAAATCCAGG
>JANQMF010000181.1 GCA_028280225.1 Pseudomonadales bacterium
ACTTCACGGACAGGTCCTGCCGCATTGGCTGTTGGGATTATCCCTCAAAGGTGTCGATTCTCCTCTTCCACCCTGTCTTGTTCACCGGATTGATGCACCAAGCCTAACACGGCCGCAGCCGCTTTTTCATCAGCACCCAGCCGCAATTGCGCTCCCAGCCGGGCAAATTTTTCCCTCACTTGCGGCGCCTGCTGAAAGATCCGCAGCTGCTCACCCAAGGCATGACTCAGAGCCGGACCCGTGCCCGCATCCTGCAAGAGTTCCGGCACCAGTGCACGCCCGGCAAGGATGTTCGGCAGAGCCACATAGGGTGTGCGCAGGACCCGCCGGGCAAATTGATAAGTCAGCCAGCCCAACCGGTAGCTCACCACCATGGGCCGGCCAACCAACAAGGCTTCTAAGGTACTGGTGCCGGATTTTACCAGAACCACATCCGCTGCCGTCAGTGCCAGACGGGCATTCCCATCATACAATTTGACCGCCAGCCGGGGATGCCGGACCAAGGCTGTCTCGATTTTGCCACGCAGCTCCGGGCGCAGACAGGGAATAACCACACTGACCCCGTCATGGTCCGCGGAAAATAATTCCGCCGCATGCAGGAAGCTCGGTATCATCAACTGCACTTCGCTGTTGCGGCTGCCGGGCAGGACCGCCAGTACCGTGCCCCGTTCAGGCACATCCAGTTGTTGCCGGGCCTGGGCCCTGGCTTGTGAGGAGCCTGCCGCCGGGGTTATTTCGTCAGCCAGGGGATGTCCGACAAATACGGCACGGACCTTTGTGTGCCGATAAAAACCGGGTTCAAAGGGATATAAACACAGCAGCAGATCCGCACTCTTTTCAACCCGCCGGGTACGGCCGCTGCGCCAGGCGTAAACCGACGGGCTGACGTAGTGAATGGTTTTGCAGCCACGCCGCTTTAAAGCCCTTTCAAGCAGGAAGTTAAAGACGTTAAAGTCGATACCGACAAAGGCATCAACCCGGCGGGCCGAAAAATCGCTGATGAGTTGACGTAACAGGCGAATCAGGCTGGGCAGCCGCATAATCGGGTCGCGAAATCCATTGACCGCCAACTGGTCTATGGGGGCCAGGCTGTGTAAACCTTCTGCCAGCATCTTTGGTCCACCAATCCCGACAAAGGTTATGGAACTGGACGGATCTGCCTGGGCGCGCATTGCACGCATCAGACCCGCACCCAAATTGTCCCCCGATGGTTCTCCGGCAAGGATGCCAATTGTCAGGTGCATATTCGGCTTTAGATCAGTCGCGTTTGTTACCACGGCCACGAATGATGCCCCATTCAGAGTCTTCGATGGACCTGGCGAAGATCTCCACTTCCGGATGAGTCTGACGTGCCTGGCCCAGTGCCGCCAGGGCTTCCTTGACACTAAGGCCCTGGCGGTAGACCACCCGGTGGGCGTGGCGGATGGCCTGCATAACCTCGGCGCTGTAACCCCGGCGTTTCATGCCCTCCAAGTTAAGTCCAACCGCCACCGCGGGATTGCCACCCACGGTCATGTATGCTGGAACATCCTTGAGGACCAGACTCATGCCCGCAATATGAGTGTATGCCCCCACATTGCGAAATTGTGGGATGCCGCTGTAGCCGCCAAAATTGGCGTAATCGCCAACCCGCACATGACCTGCCAACGAGGCGTTGTTGGCCATAATGACATGATCCCCGACAATACAATCGTGGCCAACATGGACGTAGGCCATCAGCAAGCAATTACTGCCCACTTCGGTACGGCCAATGCCACCCTTGTCCATACCCCGGTGAATGGTGACACCCTCTCTGATAACGGTGTTTTCCCCGATCTTAAGAAAACTGTCTTCGCCATCGTAGGCAAATGCCGGCGTGTCTTCACCCACAGTGGAAAACTGGTAGATCTTCACGTTGTCGGCAATTTTGCTGGGACCCTTGACCACAACATGAGAAGCTATATTGACGTTGTCTCCAAGTTCCACATTTGGACCAATAATTGACCACGGACCTATGCTGACATTGGCACCAATTTTGGCGGATGGATCAATGATGGCCCGGCCATCAATGGCCGCGCTCACCGCCGGTCTCCGCCGGGATCACCCGCGCCACCCACGGTTTGCTCAACAACAGACAGGGTAGCATCACAGGCTAACTCGCCGTCCACGTACGCCTGACAAGAAAACTTCATCATGATCCTTCGATCCGCAAGTATTTTACTGCGCATCTCAAGCCGGTCGCCGGGAATGACCGGACGCCGGAACCGGGCCTTTTCAACCCCGCCGAACAGATAGTTAAACCCATCCGCCGGGCGCCGGTTTTTCGTCTCGAAGGCCAACACGCCGGACAACTGCGCCATGGCTTCTAAAATAATCACCCCCGGTAAAATGGGCTGCCCGGGAAAATGCCCATTAAACATGTCCTCGTTCATGGTGATGTTCTTGAACCCTTCAATGGTCTCGCCGGATTGCAGATCGGTCACCCGGTCGACCAACAGAAAGGGGTACCGGTGAGGCAGGTATTCAAACAGCTCAGTGATGTTTATCGTTCGTTTTTGTGCAGTCATGGTCGCCAGCGCGCAAGCAGCCTATTCAGTTATTGTCCGGAAAAGGAAATTGTAGGGCTTATGCCTGCACGGGGCGAGGTCTATTTTGCTCTGCGTTCCAAGCGCCGCAGGCGTTTGAACAAGTCATCCAACGCTTCAAAGCGCAGCGCGTTACGACGCCATTTGCTGTGTTCGTGAAAAACAATCGTGCCAGAATAAACCCCAGGTTTGTCGACACTTTGGGAAATCACCGTTCTTGCCGTAACAATAACCCCATCACATACCGTAACCGGCTTATCCCCACCTACCCCGGAACCCCCCGCAAAAATACAGTGTTTGCCGATTACACTGCTGCCGACAATGCCTACACAGCCGCACAACATGGTGTGGGCGCCAATCCTGGAATTGTGGCCAATCTGGACCTGATTATCGATTTTGACCCCGTCTTCAATAACCGTGTCGTCTATGGCACCACAATCGATTGTGGTGCACGCACCGATACTCACATCCGCGCCAATCGCCACCCCACCAATTTGCGCTATTTCCACCAGGTGACCGTCAGCACCGGGAGTGAAGCCAAAACCCGGAGCACCAACTACCGAGCCGCTGTGTACTTGACTGCGTGCCCCCAAACGCACATCACTATACAGGGTGACATTGGGGTGCAGTACCGTGTCGTCACCCAAATTACAGCGTGCGCCAACCGTGGTATTGGCCTGGATTTGTGCCCCACGGCCCACCCGGGTATCCGGGCCAATCACTACATTGGGGCCGATGGCAACCTCGTCCGCCAACGTACAGGATGGATCCACCGTAGCGGTCGGGTGGACCCCCGGTTGGATGGGCACCTCTTTCCTGAACAGTTGGGAAGCCTGGGCAAATGCCAGATAAGGGTTTTCCACCACAAGAGCGGTGCAAGGACAGTCAGCAACATCCTGCGCGGACAATATCACCACACCCGCCCGGGTTTCCGGCAGAAGCTTGCGATAACTTGCTGAAGACAGGTGGCTGAGTTCGTCACCCTTAGCCGTGCCCAAACTGCCTAAACCACTCACCGTTCGGGTCGGGTCGCCAACCACCTCGGCAGAAATGTGCGCGGCGATTTCGGCCACCGACCTATCCAAACCCCCTCCAGCATACACTTTGGTTTAGATAGTTCACGTAACTACTTGATATTAGTCAAGTTCGTTCAGCTTTTCCGTCACTCTTTTAGTGATATCGTGTTTGCTGTTCGCATAGATCAAGGCTTGTGGCTGCACAATGAAGTCAATCTGATCGACTTGAATAATGTCGTTGCGGACTTTTTCGAAATTGGGCGCCAACACCTGCAAAATCTCGTTCCGCTTGTCCTGGGCCTCTTTTTGCAACTTCTGGCTGCCAAACTCTATGTCGATACGCAGATCTTCGAGTTGTTTCTGGATCTGACGCTTTTCCGAGTCACTCATGACCTCAGCATCGGTACGTGCCTTGTCCTGCAACGTCTTCATTTGGTCCGCCAGGGCCCGCAATTCGTCCTGTTCGGCCTGCATTTCCTTGTTTGCCGCTTCGATGAGCACTTTGGCCCGATCTGATTCTAGAATAGCCCGGACGGAGTCCAAAACCACGATATTCAGGTCTGCGGCGTGAGCTGTACCCGAGCCCAGAAAAACCGCCACTGCCATGGCCACAAACAGCTGCGCAAACTTCTTATTCATTGTAACTCCTAATATGCGTTAGCAATCAAAGGCGCGCATTCTACATCAGAATGTACGTCCAAGTTCAAATTGAAAACTCTCCTCTTCGTCGATGTCCTGAGTCTGGAACGGCTTGGCGATACTGAACGTCATGGGACCCAGGCCGGTGAGCCAGGTCATGCCAAAACCCACCGAGTAACGCAGGTCATCCACAGAAAAGTCAAAACAATTATTGCTGAACGAAGGGCATTCGGTATTAAAAACGTTGCCCACGTCGACAAAGAAAGCCGGTCTGAATTGTCGGTTATCATCCACAAAGGGGAATGGAAAAATGAGTTCCGCGCTGCCTTCGACCAGCAAATTACCCCCCAATGTATCCTCACGGCGGCTGAATATAATCGGGTTGCCGTCATCGTCAACCGGTGGTGTGGCACGCGGGCCCAGGCTAGAGTTTTCGAAACCGCGCACGGAGCCAAATCCGCCGGCAAAGAAGTTTTCGTAGAACGGCAAGCGGTCCGTGGAGCCATAACCATCCCCATATCCCAGTTCGGTGCGCAGGCGCAGGGTCCAGCTTCTGGCAATGGGGAAGTAACGTTCCGCTGAATAAACAAAACGATAAAATTGCAAATCACTGCCGGGCACCGCCAATTCGAATGACATGGATTGAGAAGCACCCCGGTCCGGAAACAGCCCTCTGTTCAGTGTCGATTTGGTCCAGGATAAGTTTGCCTTGAAGTTAATGGCCTCTTCGCCGTTGGCTTCAATAAAATCTGAAATCTCCTGAGCAGCAAAGAACCCCTCGGTGATGTCCGTCCACTCGGCGCTGACCCCAAATTGAATGCGTTGGGTTTCGCCGATGGGGAAACCAAAGTTGACCCCCAGCCCGGCAGAATCCGTGGCATAACGCGCAATATTGCGCTCATCAAAGTCCAGGCGCCTGACAAAGACGTTAAAGCCGCGGGATATGCCATCCAAGGTAAAGTACGGGTTAAAGTAGTTGAAGTTTGCCGACTTCTGGAAATCGGAAACACTGATCCCCACCCCCAGACTGTTGCCGCTGCCCAGAACGTTGGACTGCTGGTAGTTGCCGCCCAATATCAGGCCAAAACCCTGAGAATAACCCACCGTTGCCGAGATGCTCCCCGAAGGTTGTTCTTCAACGCTGAAATTGACATCAATTTGATCGTCGGTACCCGGCACCTGGGGGGTTTCGACGTCCACCCCCTTAAAATAACCCAGCCGTTCCAGCCGCACCTTGGACAAATCAATTTGCTGGGTTGATGCCCATCCGCCTTCCATCTGCCGGAGTTCGCGCCTCATGACCTCATCCTGGGTCAGGGCATTGCCGGTAAAATTAACCCGGCGGACATAGGCACGCTTGCCGGAGTTGACAAAAAACTCAACGTCCACTGTGCCGTCTTCCTTAATCTTCGGCACACCGCTGGCAGAGGCAAAGGTAAAACCGCTATTACCCAGCGCACCGGTGATGCGTTCTTCCGTGGCAGTGATTCTAGCCTGGCTGAAGGTCTGGCCGGGTTCAACCACAAAAAGCAGGCGCAGATCTTCCGCCCGGACATCACCAAGCTCGCCAACCAGATTGACTTCGTCAACCGTATAGACTTCACCTTCATCGATACCAATGGTGATATAGACTTGCCGGCGGTCCGGGGTGATGCTGACCTGGGTGGCGCTCAAATCAAAGTCTGCATAACCCCGGTCCTTGTAGAACGCTTCGAGTGTTTCCAGATCCCCGGACAGTTTCTCCCGGGCGTATTTGTCGTCGTTGCGGTAAAAGGACAACAAACTGGGGTGCTGTAACTCCAACTTATCCAGCAACTCCTCCACCGGATAGTCTTCCGCCCCCACAATATTCAGGTGCCGGATACCGGAATTTTTCCCTTCTTCAATGACAATTTTTATCGCCACCCGATTGCGGGGTAATTCTTCAACTTCAGTGTCCAGGGTGGCGCCATAGCGTCCCTGGGAAACGTATTGCCGCTCCAGTTCCAGACCTACGCGCTCCAACGTGGCCTGTTTAAAAATTTCACCCTCGCGCAGACCTTGCTGGGCCAGACCATCCAACAGGGCTTCCGTTTCGATAGCCTTGTTACCTTCAAGTTCAATGCTTTCAATCGCCGGCCGTTCCGCCAGCGTGACAATCAAAACTCCCCCATCCCGCGCAATTCGAATGTCCTTAAAATACCCCGAACGAAACAATCCCCGAACCAGGGCACGCACGCCGAGCTGATCAAGCTGATCACCCACGCCAACGGGGATTAAGTTAAATACCGTACCGGCAGATACCCTTTGTAAACCCTGTAAGCGCACATCCGTTATGACAAAGGTATCACTCTCAGGGATGGCAAAAGAATTTGTGGACCCGGCGGGTTGTCCCAGGGCAGCCGGGGGTGCCGTAAGTAAACCCGCGGCCAGGCACAGGGAAACAATTGCGCCTCTGTATCCGGCAATGTATCCGGTAATGACCAGCGGCCACACACGCAGGATATCCGCTAACTGCCTGTACACCATCATGCGAAGATCTTCATCTGTGTTTGCCTTGCCCCTCACTTTCGTGACCCCATGACTGAAATTAATACGGCTGATCCAAATATGACGGATAGAAAATGACCAATCCCTTAAACCCGGTCAGTCAAACAGCCGTAAAATATCGTTATACGTTGCAAAGATCAGCATAGTGCCCACCAGCAACACACCAACCTGTACCCCCCAAATCTGCACCCGTTCGGGAACGGGTTTACCCATGGCCCATTCCAGGCTGTTGAAAACCACCTGCCCGCCGTCGAGGATGGGCACCGGTAATAAGTTGAGCACACCCAGGGAAATGCTCAAAAAGCCGAGGATTGTAACAAAGGATCGCCAACTATATTTGGCGGAGTCACCGGCCACCTGGGCGATGCTGATGGGTCCGGAAAGGTTTTTGACCGACACCTGGCCGGTGAACATCTTTTTGATCACGCCCAGGGTCATCATGGTTTTATCCCAGGTATCCGCCAGGGCATAAGGAAATGCGGCCAGCACGCCACGCTTGACCTCAATTACCGGCGGATATACCCCCAGGGTACCCTTGGTGGAGCCGTCGGCGCGCTGGGTAACCGCGGGTGTCACCGGTACTTCCCGCAACTGACCGTCGCGGTACAAAGACAAGGTCATGGGCATGCCCGGGTGCGCTTCTATTTCTTTAACCCAGTCTGACCATACCTCTATGGGGCGGTTGTCCACACTTCGAATCCAGTCGCCGGACTTAAGGCCCGCCCGCGCAGCCGGGGTGCCCGCTTCAACCCCACCCACCATGGCCAGCGCAGCCGGTTGTAAACCCAGGGAACCCAGCAGATCGGGTTCACCCTGGCCTTCGTGCCATGCGGTAATAGGTACTAAAACATCTTGTTCCCGGGCGGATTGAGCTTGCCTGATCTTAAAGCCAATGGTCCCGGACTCGCCCAGGCGGTCCGTCAGGGCCAGGGCAATATCCTGCCACCCGCCGACATCAACACCGTCCACCTGTAATATCTGGGCCGGTTGATCCCACCCCGCCCGGGCAATTGGCGAATCGTCCGCCGGAAATGAGATCATGGGGGCCACGTTCATCATCCCCGCCACCTGAAGTAACCAATACACTAAAATGGCCAGGATAAAATTGGCCACGGGGCCCCCCAGGGCAATCGCAATACGCCAGGCCGGGTGCAAATCCATATAGGCAACCCGGTTGTCCCGCAGTTGGGCAGCCTGGTCAGGATCACGATCGTCCAACATGCGCACAAAACCACCCAGGGGTATGGCCGCAATGGCAAATTCAGTCCCGTGCCGGTCGGTTTTTGACCAGACCGTGCGGCCAAAGCCCACACAAAACTTAACCACCTGCACACCGGACCAGCGGGCGACGATGTAGTGCCCAAATTCATGGAAGGTCACCAGAATACCCAGAACTGACAAAAAGGCCAGAATGTAAATCAGGATGTCAGCTTGCATAGTCTGTCCTCATTCTCCGTATTGCTGTCTTTTTGCTATCTTTGCCTGGTCATCTATAACGTTTATAACGTTGGTCTACGTCCTTGACGGTCAGCCCTGTCCGCCAATTTGATTTCTGTCTGATCTGTGTCCGATCGTTCCCGAGTTTATGGAGCCCGCCGGCTACTGAACGCTAGCTGAATGGCCAAAACATCTGTAGTACCGCAAACATCGGCGATACCGCCAACAGAGAGTCAATTCGATCCAGCATACCTCCGTGGCCGGGCAAAATGCTGCCGGAATCCTTAATCCCAGTGGCGCGTTTTAGCAAACTTTCGAATAGATCACCAAATATAGACACCACAACCAGAAATAAGGTCACCAGCAACCACAAAACCGGCTGGTTTTGCCACAACACCACAGCGGTGCCACAAACCCCCAGCGCCAGTGCCAACCCGCCAAATGCACCCTCCCAGGTCTTGCCGGGACTCACCGCCGGGGCAAGGGATCTGCGGCCAAAAGCCCGTCCCGCAAAATAGGCGCCTACATCAGCCCCCCATACCAACAGGAACATCCACAGCAGCCACAAGCTCCCCGCTTCGAGACCACGCAGGACAATCAGTGCCAGCCATGCGCCCAGGGCTACCCAAAGCCCCACTAAACCCGACCATAGCGGCTGGCGAAAGATGGCCGCCCCACGTGGATAGGCAAGCACCGCCACGGCTGCGCCAAGCCAAAGTACACATACACTCAATAAGATCGGGGCATACCAGTGGGGTTGGCCGTAGACCGTCCAACCCAGTGCGGCATAGGCGCCCACATAGAGCACACGGGCCCAGACCGGCCGGAGCTGGCACAACCCCGCCCATTCGTAAACACCCAGGGCCGCTACCCCCCAAAAGAGCAGTGCAAACCACCCGGGCGACAGGAAAAACACCGCGCCGATGGCTGCAGGTGCCAGCACCAACGCCGTCATTATGCGGTATCGAAGCAAGTTAGCCCGGCCCCCTATTTCCTCGCGCCAAAACGGCGCGCCCGCTGGCAATAGTCCGCCACCGCCGCGCGCAGATGGCTTTCGTCAAAATCCGGCCAATACACCTCGGTAAAGTAAAATTCGGTATAAGCCAGATCCCATAACAAAAAATTGCTGATGCGGTGTTCACCCCCGGTACGAATAAGCAAATCGGGATCCGGCAGTCCACCCAATGAAGTTTGCGCCGCAAAAAAGGCCTCATCTACGTCCTCAACCCGCAGCTCACCATTGGCTACCTTGTCAGCCACCCGGCGCGCCGCGTTGACAATGTCCCAGCGGCCGCCAAAGTTGACCGCCACATTCAAGTTGAGCTTTTTGTT
>JANQMF010000032.1 GCA_028280225.1 Pseudomonadales bacterium
CTTCACCGGGACAAGCCGCCGGAAAATACCGCCAAGCCATCCGGGGGGATGCAAACCCAGGAGCCTGTTTCGGCACCAGACACCCGCCCCGCGCCAAGCCCGCTGCCACCCTGGCAGATCGACTACACAGCCAGTTATATTCGCTTCTCGGGCGATCAGGCGGGTGCCCGGTTCCAAGGTGAGTGGCCGGACTGGGAGGCCAACATTCAGTTTGACCCGGACCACTTAGCCTTGGGTCACGTTGTTGTCACCGTTAACACCGGCACGGTGGATACCCGGGACGCCAGTCGCGACGAGTCCATTGTGGGTGAAGAATTTTTTAACGCCAGGGTATTTCCCACCGCAACTTATCGTGCTGAACAGTTTACCCGGGGTAACCAGGACGGATTTGTGGCCCGGGGTGAACTGGAGATTAAGGGCCTGCGTCTGCCGGTGACGATCAATTTTTCCCTCAATGAGGACACGCTGACGGGTACCACCCGTCTGGATCGGCTGGCTTTTGCCGTGGGTACCGGAGACTGGCAGGACACCAGTTGGGTGGGTCAATTTGTTGATGTGGAGGTCAGGGTGGTGTTTTTTCGTCCCCATAAGTGAATAATATTCGCGGTTCAATACACTGCTATAGCGTTAAGGAAATTCTATGCCAAGTCGATTAGCCCCTTTGCGGCGATACTCAATCCCATCCCTCAGCCTGCTGCTATTGCTGGTCACCACCCCATTTGTGCAGGCGGAGATTGATCTACCATCGGGTGAATATCATGTAGACAAGACCCATGCCTACATTACGTTTTCTTACAGTCATCTGGGATTTTCAAACCCACACTTGAGCTTCGACAAATTTGACGCCACCTTGACCGCAGACACTGCTAACCCGGAAAACAGCAGGATAGAGGTGCGCATTCAGGCGGACAGTATCAACAGCCGGGTTGAGGAATTTGACCAGCATCTGATAGGGGAGGAGTTTTTTGATACCGCCAAATTCCCGGACATCACCTTTACCTCCACCCGCATCACCAAAACCGGGGAGCAAACCTATGATGTAGTGGGTAATTTGACCATTAAGGGGATCACCAAGCCGGTGACCCTGGCCACCACCATCAACAAAACCGGGCAGCACCCCATGCTCAAGGTCCCGGACATCGGCATCTCCGCCACCGGCAAGCTGTCCCGTAGCGAATTTAGCTTGGGTCAATACGCCCCCGCGGTAGGTGACGAAGTCTCCTTATTCATCACCGCTGAGTTCTTAAAACAGTAGGTCTACCATCACCGCCACCTGTGGTCTGTTCCGGCAGGGGGCCACAAATCCCTGACAACCGGACCCGGTGAGGAGTATGCTGACAAACCCCAATCCGGAGACCGAATATGGAACGCGACAGCTATTTAGACGGTATCCGCAATGCCTGGCTGGGAGAGCAGTTTGGCGAAGTATTTTTCAACGGACTGGCTGCACGGACTGACGATGCAGCCCTGCGTGAGCGCTGGCGGACCTTGGCCAGGTTGGAGAAAGTCACCGGCGCAAAAATGGCGGCGGTGCTGCACCGTTACGGTGAACAAACCGTGGCTGAAACCATCGAAATTGGCGAAGATGTATTAAATCAATATGCCCACGCACCCCACCCTGAAGCCATGGCCCGTATGAAAGACGTAGTGGAACAGGCCATTGTCCGCTTTGATCAACTGCTGGCCGTAGCCCCTGATGAGGACGTGCCTGCCGTACAGTTTCTGGTCCGGCACGAACAAGCCTTGCTAACCTTCGTGGACCGTGAATTGGCTGGCGACGGCGCCCATGCCCTGACAGACGTCCTCCCCCTGCTGGCCCCCCCATAACCAATCCGCTAACGTTGGGGTCAGACACCAGCGTAAGCGAATTAGCTAACTGCTAACGCTGGGGTCTGACCCCAACGTTAGCGGTTAGATTTTGCAACAAAAACGTCACAACACCTTCATTAATCCGTCGACAGACATATCCGATGAATATCCATAACGAACACCTGCCTGGCGTCCACAGTTTTGTCAAATTGAGTGATGGGCTGTGCCACTATTGCTGGGACGGGCCCTTACACGCCCCCACCCTTGTCTTGATACACGGCGCCACGGTCCCGTCATGGGAATTCGACCGCATTGCCCCCCTTTTACACACCGCCGGTTACCGCACCTTGCGCGCGGACCTTTACGGTCACGGTTATAGTGATCGGCCAAAAACCAGGTATACCCTAAATTTGTTTGTGCGCCAGCAGTTGGAGTTAATCAACGCGCTGCAGATCAACAATTCCGTGCATGTCCTGGGGCACTCTCTGGGTGCCGCGGTAGCAGCCCAACTGGTCAATCTGAACCCAAGCCGGTTCGACCGGGTGGTGCTGGCAGCGCCACTGGTGAACTATACCCAAACCATGCCGGTCACCAATTTGTTAAAGGTGCCCTTGTTGGGTGAAGTGATTACCGAAACCCTGATTGTGCCAATGTTGGTACAACGCCGCAGCCAACGCTACCGGCCCCTGGACAACGGGTGTTTTGTGCAGAAGTTCAAAGACCAGTTCATCAAACCCGGTTTTGGCCGGGCCCTGCTTTCCATGTTTCGCAACGGCGCTCTGGACGAGCAGTTGCCCCGTTATGTCAACCTGGCACGAAGCGGTATTCCACTGCTGACCCTGCGCGGCAGCAAAGACAATATTCTACCCAAGGCGCAGATGCAGCGCGTCCACAACGCCTTACCCAACGCCCGGCACCGGGAGATTCCCGATACCCCCCACTCATTTATCCTCACCCACCCGGAGACGGTTGCACCGGAAGTGATCTCCTTCTTGTCCGCAGGGCAACAACAGATGCGCGGGTAGTGCGCTAACCACGATCAGTGATCTTACCGGGTGGCGGCACCAAAAATATTAACAAGCCAGACAACACGTTAAGACCCGCAACCACAAGCAACGCGCCATCGTATCCCCCATACAGGTCGTGATAATAGGAAACCAGCCAGGGAGCAAGCGCTCCCAAACCCCAGGCAAAGGGCATCCCCGCGCCACGTATGGCACCAATATGGCGCCGGCCAAAGAAGGAGGCCCAAATCACCTCCTGCATGGGAATCATGCCACCCCAACCCAGCCCCAATACAATATAGGCCAGGTAAATAAAACCGATCTGCTGATAGTTCACCGCAGCCACAATTAAAAATAGCGCCAGGCCGGTAACCGATGCGGAAATGGCCGCCAGGGGTTTGGGCGGCGTCCGGTCAATCAGGTATCCCCACACGGGTTTGGACAACATTGCGGGTACGGAAGCCACCAACAGGGTGAAGGCCGCCTCGCCCCGGGACAATCCGCTGTCGGTCATATACGGGACCGAGTGCAGCAGTAAGACCACAATGTTTATGGAAAAGAAGCCAAAGGCAATCACCAGGGCGTAAAACGAAAACGTGCGCAACGCGGCACGGCGGCTATAGGCATTGGCATCCTCTCTTATCGCCTGGGCCCCGGCACCCTCGGCCACCTGCCGCGCACTCAGGCCGTCCGGATAAAGGCCATGGTCCTCGGGTGCCCGTCGCATCAGCAAGGCAACGGGATACAACAACACCCCGGCAATTGCCGCCAACCAAAGCCAGGACGGCCGCCACCCTACGGTATCGATCATCCAGGTGGTCAGCGGTGTCAGCACCACTCCACCAAAGGATACCCCCATTGCCGCAAAGGCAATGGCCTTGCCGCGGTTAATCACAAACCATTTAGACAAGGTGACATTCACCACCAGGTTACCCACCATGGCGCAGCCGACGGTCAAAACCAGACCGTTCAGCAACCACCACAGCCACAAATCCCGGATCAGGCTGTGACACGCCAAGGCCAACACCAAAACCGTAGTGCCCACCAGCATCACCGGGCGGCTACCCAAGCGGTCTACACGTACCCCAATAAAAATTCCCACCCCAGCCATCACCAGCTGACCAATAGTGCGGGTAAAGGAAAATTCTGCCCGGGACCAGCCTAATTCTTCGACCATCGGGGTCATAAAAGAACCCAATACATAGCTGTACATGCCAATGGAGACAAATTGAGCCAAAAAAGCCGCACCCACCAACCAATATCCGTAATACAATTTTCTGAGGTGGGAATTCAACAAGGCTGCCCGCGGTGGAAAAACCACACATTAGAGCACGAGATGGCATCAAATAGACAATTGAGTACCGTGCCCATTACAATTTTGAGCGGCTATTTGGGCACTGGGAAAACAACCCTGATCAACCGCGTGCTGTCCGCACACCAGAATCTGGATCACGTGGCGGTTCTGGTTAACGATTTTGGGTCAATCAATATCGATCAGGCCATTATTGCTCAAGCCCACCCACAGGGTAATATTCTCAGTCTGGCTAACGGCTGTATTTGTTGTTCCATTGCCAACGACTTCAGCAGCGCCCTGGAGCACCTGGCTGGATTAGACATTCACCACGTACTTTTGGAAGCCAGCGGGGTTGCGGAACCTGCAAAGCTGCACCGCCAGTGCCTTTACCCCGGCTACCATCCCCACAGCAACTTTGTTCTTGTAGATGCACTGAACTTCCGCAAACAGTGTGCCGACAAATATGTCGGCTACCTGGTCCGGTTACAGGCCGCTCAGGCAGATCAACTGGTGATCAGTAAAACCGACCTGGTGAGTGAACCGCACCTGAGGGAACTGCCTATCAATTGGAATAAACCCAACTGGCACAGCGATGATCCGGAGTTATTGACCCTCCTGATCCAACCAGATGCAACTGCCCGGATCAAGACGCCAAACCATGATCCAGCCGCGGCAAACCCCAACAGCGCGGCATTCTGCAGCCTGACCTGGCAACCTCCATCGTCCATATCCCTGCACAAATTGAACCGGATTCTGGCTGGCCTACCCAGCTACGTACAACGGGTTAAGGGTTTTGTAGACACCGCCGAGGGGGTAAAACAGGTCCATTTTGTGGCCGGAAACATTGCCTTTTCCGACAGTCCGCAAGCTCAAGGCAGCCATCTTGTTGTGATTGCCCCCGCATCCAAACAGGCGGCTTTAGAGTTCCACTTCCGCAATTTAAGCTAAACCCACGCTCTTCATTTTTCCGCCCATCACCCGGAAGAAGCCCCCTGCTCAAGTTCCCGCTGTTTTAAGGCATGCCGAATTTCCGCATGCCGGGCTTCGGTAATGGGGTACTTCCAGACAATGGCCGCCCCGGCCAGGAAGAATATCGAGGGAAAGGTGGAAAACAGAAAACGCAGCCCAAACAGTTCACTTTCGCCATTCACCGCGCCGGGACTTGCGTTAAACCCCCACAACGCCAAGCCGTACAGAGCTATGGCACTACCTACGCTTGCCGTAGCCTTTTGGGCAAACGACCAGGCAGAGAAAAATAACGCTGCCCGGTTTTCACCGGACTGCAGGGTGTCCAGATCAATCACGTCAGCTTTCATCGAGTTGGGCAGGGTTTGTGAAAACCCACCGGCAGCAAAGCCGGTGGCCATGGTGATGGGCAACATCCACCAGAAGTCACCCGGACCCAACAGCAAATAAAAGGGGTGGGCCAACGCAATGGTCACATAGGCGGTAATATAGGCCCTGTGTTTGCCGACTTTTGAGGCCAGCCAAACCCAGAATGGGATGGACAATATGTTCGTCAGATAAAAGCAGGTGAGCATGTAGATAGTTTCGTTTTCAGCACCCAGGACATCGGCAACAAAAAACAGGTACAGCGGCGTGGTGATATTCAGCCCAATAGATCCAATCATAAAGGCAATCACCAGACGTAAAAACGGCCCGTTTTTCAACATGAGTTTAAGCCCCGGCATTACCGGGATCGACGAGCGCACCGCCTGTTTGGGTTCCGGGGTGAAGAAGACCGTTAAACACACCGCGATGGGCATAACCACAAGCATGGTGGTTCCCACCAGTTCCAGCACCGCCGCCGAACCGCCGATGGCAAAAAAGAACAATGCTGCCGCGGGAACTGCTTGTGCGGTAAGCTGCCCTACAGAACCCATAGCCGCCCGCCAGCCCGTTACCCTGGAGCGTTCGTGGTAGTCCGTGGATAGCTCCGCCCCCCAGGCATAGTAAGGAATGAGCATCATGGTCACGCCCAGTGATAGCGTGACCATCCAGGTAAACAGGTACCAGCCGTCCACCCCGGGTTGCGGCATATACAGTTTATAGATGGAAAACATCATAATGGGTGTGGCCAACATCACCCAGGGCCGGCGCCGGCCGATGCGCCAGCGGGTGCGGTCACTGATATAACCCATCAGCGGATCGGTAAACACATCCAATATCCGCGTGACCAGAATAAAGGTCCCCACAAGAGCCAGGGGCACCCCCACATCACTGCTGTAAAATCGCGGAATAAATACCGCTGCCGGGAATATGGACATCATCACCGGCATATCGGTGAGCCCATAAAACAACAGCGTGGAATTTTTGAGTTTTTTGCCCTCCTGGCGCCCGGCCGTCATACCCCGACCCCCGGGTGGTGCTCCAACAACTTCACTCGGACTCCT
>JANQMF010000062.1 GCA_028280225.1 Pseudomonadales bacterium
CTTTGATGCCGCCGTCCGCCTGCCGGACCATCAGAATTTCTTCCCGGCCCACCGGTTCCATCTGCCAATCCCCGGGATTTTTCAACTGGGATTCCCGGCCCAGCAAAAGCCAGACCTTGGTCCACATGCCTTCCCATTCTTGCTCAAAAAAGTCCCTGGACGTATACCGGTACCCGGGAATGGTATGCCCCCGGGTCTCCTGCTCAGGCCATTGATCCAATTCTTTTAACTCAGTCACTGATTCAGCCACAACACACCCTCCTGTATCGGTTAAGTGTATTTTATGACAGGTCTGTACTAAAAATGCAACCATCCATAGTGATGACACGGCTATGACAACCATGACGTTTTCGTTACCATGCACCCGCAATTTGACGGGGTGAGGAGAGCACGGTTATACACGCGGCAGGTATCAGCATCAGAGACCCGCAGCAGGCCCTGTGCCCATGAACATCAGTCCCAGCCGCCGCCGTGCGCAACTGTTACAAGATTTTGGCCACGCCTTGCTGCAAATTCCCGGCTGGCTGCCCCTGCCTCACGACAAAGGAGCAGGCCGCCACATAGGCCGTGACCTGTTTGGGGTGAATGTGGCCAGTTCCGATGACCCACGGTGTGATGACTATGTGGTGAACCACCTGCGCCAGGCGGGTATTCAACATGTCCGCCTGAGTCTGGACGACACCGCCCTCGACAGTTATCCCCAGCGTTTTCTCGATCGTCTGCTGGATGAGGGCTTTGACGTTATGGTTTCGCTGTTGCCGGCCTTCAGCGATGCACAACGCCTGAATTTAGACGCCAGCGCCACACAAAGCTGGCGCAGGTTTCTAAACACGTTTCTGGCCGCTTACGGCCAACGGGTCAGCCTGGTTGAAATTGGCAACACGCCTAACCGGCCCAAGTGGTCCGGCTATACCCCAACCGGTTATCTCACCGCCTGGGAGATTGCCGTGGAAGAGGCCCAACCGTATGCCACACCCCTGGCCGGCCCAAATATCTCCGATTTTGAGCCGGTATTTAATACCAGCTATCTCAGGCGGATGCAGCTCAAGGGTGCCAGCCCAACAGTACATACCGACAATCTATTTGTGGAACGGGCGGTTCAGCCGGAACAATACGACCCCAGCGCCTTTGGCAAACTGTTCGCCAAACCGCTTAAGCTGAACCTGGCTAAAAAGATCAATATCTTCAGCGCCATCAGCAGCCGCTATGGGGTTGAACGCACGTTTTGCACCTACACCTGCTGGACCAGCAAAAGGCTCAGCCGCTGGAGTGTCTTTCCCGAAGCCAAGGGCGCGGATTATCTGGTGAGGTATCTGGTGATTTGCTGTACCAATCCCGGCCTGGACCGTATTTATTGGGGTCCGCTGATCGACAGCCGCGACGGCCTGATCGATTGCGGCACCAAAGACTACCCCTATATCGACAACGTCACCCACTACAAGAGCGTGCGCGGCGAAGTTACCCACTTTCAGCCCAAACCCAGTTTCCACGCGTATGCCTTTATCACCAATCTGCTTAAGGGCACCATCTGCCTGCAGGGTGTGGGCAGCACCAGCGGGGTAAATCACTATATTTTTGCTGATGACAAACAGGTCCACCATATCCTGTGGTCGCCGGACGGTCTGGCGCATAACCTGTTTGACCTGTATCCGGCTGCTGCTTTGGGCGGACAGAGGGCTCAGATCCGGGACGTATTCGGACAAGCGCTGACTCACCCCCTGGAGAAAATCCACATCAGCGAATCACCGCTGATATTAACCTGGACAAAACCTGCCGGGGCACCCAGCCCCGGCCCGCAACAGATTCGCGACTGCCAACCCATTGGTCCAAGGGGCACTCAGCACACGCCCCAGGACCAATTCTGGACCGGTGGGATTGACGATCCACAGTGGCGCGGTGTGGCCAAAATATCCATTTCCGGAGAAGAAAGCTGGCGGCAGGCCTTGCTGCCTCAACATATCAACACCCGGCCGGTAATCAAAACCCTGAGGGACAACAGAAACAAATTGTGGGTGGTGGAACATCCGTTTGCCGATACCAGACTGGTGGTCAAACAGAATCGTGCCAAGGGTATTAAGCGCTTGTCCTATCTATTTCAGGACAGCAAGGGCAAGCGGCACTGGAATACCGCCACTATTATGCTGCGGCGGGGGGTGAATACCCCCGAACCCATTGCATACACGGAGCGTAAACGATTTTCCGGCTTATACGACAACTACTATGTTGCACAACACCTGGAAGATGCCTTCTCCACCCGGGACCTGTTTACTGCCTTTGCCCTGGGCGAATCCACTTATCGAGGCATCAGCAAGGCAGACTGGCTCACCCAGGTTGCCCACTTTGTTGCCCATATGCATCAACGGCGCATCACTCACAGAGACCTGTCGTCAGGCAACATACTGATCACGCTGGACCAGGACCAACCAAAAATCTATGTTATCGACATCGGCAGAGCCCGGGTCGATGCACACTTCAAACCTTTGTTAGATATTAAGCGCATCTGCTATAAATTGAGTTGGGCAGACCGAGAATTTTTTGTTGACCAATATCTGCAGATCTTTTCCAAAAAAGCGCTGGGTAACTGGCGTCTTGCCCTGCACAGCTACGACTGGAAACTTATAATTAAGCGAAAAATAAAGAGCTTGTTACCCAAGCGTGGTAAATGACCCCTGCCCCATTTAACGCCGCTCCGGATGCGGAAAACCCACCCCCTGTGGCAGCGGCACCTCAAATAGCTGCCAACTGCAAGTTACCCCAGCGGATGGAGAGAACACAGGTAACCCGACGGCTGTCACCATCACCATCCATAATTCTAGACGTGGAAAAAGTCACCGGCGGCCCACCACCCGAGCCCTAGCGGCAAGCGTCAGGGGGTATACCAGATGGGGCTGGTATACGCCCGATCCTGGATCACCATGGGCACTTCGTCCGACATTTTGAGGTTAAAAAATTTGGCGTCGTAAGCGGTCCAGCGCGGCCGGGGAATTTCCAGCACCCGCACGTAGTAAAAAGCCCGCTGTCCCGCATCAAAGTCCGGATCAGTCCAAACGGTGCCCAGTTGCGCGGAACCGATGCTATTGCTGTAGCTGGCCTCTTCCACGTCTACCGTAGACCCCACCGGCTGCAGTTTACCGGTCCCGGTATCAATTTTGCGGTGAGCAGACCAGGCCACATCGTAAACTTTTTCATGGCTTTCACCATTGCGGGTAGTCCATCCCTTGATGATCTGAATACGGTCCAGATTGGGCCCCTCCGGGTCTTTGATGGCCGCCACCATAAACCTGGGCACCCGATCCTTGTCAGCCGTCACCAAATCCCCTCCCATAGGAACCCCCTTCTGATAACCAAGCTGAACATAGTCCGGATCAGCCATATCCTGTGGGTTGAAATCCCAGCCGCCAAAAAAGCGTACGCTGATACGCGACCCTGTGGTGGCATAAACTTCTTTACGTTTCATGGCATTAAATATGGCCTCCCGGGTATTCTCCCGGGCCCAGACCGCCGCATAACCCGAAGAGACAATGCGCCAGTTTTCCCACAGCCGGTTGTTGGCCATGGCATTTTGGATACGCGCCGGCCCGGGCTGGGACTCCGGAAACTTACCAAAAAAGTTATCCTCCGCCGTTGTTGACAGACTATTGTGCCCATCGGTACTGCCAATCAAACCAAACTTGTAGGGGTTGGTGCCCAGCCTTTGTTCGTACTGCAGACCCAGCTTGTAAGCGCCCCGTGCGTATTCGTGTTTTAACATCCAGTTTTCCTTGGCCTGGGTACGCCCGATGTTGTCCACATCCCAGGTTTCGTAGTCGGCAAATTCATCATCAGGGGACAAAAACGGATGGGCTTCGCCATCCCCCTTTACCTGGGTAACTTCGTAGATGGGTTCCCAACGCATTCTTTTAATGGCATAAGCTTCGTCGATGGGTTCGCCATCCACGCTGTTGTCCGGAAACATCATCCCGTTGGATAAATTGCCATTGTGCGCAATGGCCAGTACCTCACCGCCGGTGGCCGCTTCGTAACGGGCCAGGGCATCCCACAAATCCCTGGGGTCCACGCTGTCCTGGGCGGAAAACGGCGGCAGTTGTGCCACTTTGTCCGCGCCGTCCTTATAAACCACCACCCGGTGCAAATTGTTTCCGGCAATCATCGAGGTCCACTCATACCCGGTGAGGGCGGTAAATATCCCCGGTTCATTGTGCTCATCCGCGGTCTGGGCCACATCCTGCCAGATGCCGAGACGGGTTGATTCGGGAAAAGCATGGTTATTCTCCGGATCCGCAATGCTGGCGGTAAAGGCCGCGATTAACAGGTCCGGATTACCCTCAGCCAGGTAGCGGGACCATTGTTCCCCGGCTCTGGTATTGGTCACCTGGGGATCCCCCACGTTAAAGCGATAGTAGCCCGACAAGTACTCCGCATGGTCCGATACCACCAGAAAATCCAGGGGGCGCCGCAATTGCACGCGCATGCCATTATGCGCCACCATCTCCTGACCCTTGGCAAAGCGATAAGCATCCTCCGGGGTGAGGCTCATATTGCCCAGGGAATAGGCGTCCGCGGAATTCCGTGAATGCAGATGGGTATCCCCCCAATACACATGTTTGGGAAAATCACTATCCACCGGTTTGGAATAAGGGGTGTCAGCCAAGGCCGGGGCAAACCAACCAATGACCGTCAGCCAACAAATACCCAAACCCCAATGCCGGACCCGTCCCAAACCGTTGCAACTCACCGGTGCCACCCCTCTATATCCGCGTAATCAGCTTAGCCACCCTGATGCTAACAGCACGCTACAAGGTCCAGGCAAATTCCACCCCGTAACGCTCCGGGGGATTCACCGCCCGGGTGTCAAACAACGGCGGTACCAGGGTGCGCGAATCGGCGTATACCTCATCGGTGATATTTTTGCCGTAGACGCTCACCCTGAAGCGGCCATCCGCCCCCTCGTAGCTGACGCTGGCATTTAACAAACCTACATCTTCACGCAGGCTGGCTTCGCTGACGTCGGTGAACAGCTCATCCACCCAAACATAACGTGCATTAAAGGTCAGCGACCCGCCGTTGTTCATACGTAAGTTGTAGGTTGCGTTAATGGAGTAGTTCAGTTCGGGTGCCCGGGCAATATCAAACCGTGAATTATCCTCGTCCACCAGATAGGCCGCCGCGCCACTCGCATCGAAGTCACTGGTCCGGGTGACGGACCCGCCGCAGTTAGAGGCAGGCATGGAGGCAAAGGTCTGGGCACCATTAATGTCTGCACAAAAATCGTCGTACTCCGCATCCAGATAACCCACGGCCACATCCACCTGCAAGCCTTCAGCCAGAATGGCCGTCACCTCCAGCTCAACCCCCCGCATGGTTGCCCCGGCAGCGTTGTCCGTTACCGTTTCCTGAGGATTGGCCGCGCCGGGGGGCAGGGGCACAATGGCACCACGTTGCAGGTCACTGTACTCGGACCAGAACAGGGCTAAATTGGTGCGCAAGCGCCGGTCGAGGAAATCCGCCTTTAGCCCCAGTTCATATCCGTCTACTTCTTCCGGGTCAAAGGGCCGCAGGCAGGTTGCCGTCTGGCCGCAACGGCCGTTAAATCCACCGCTTTTGAATCCCTTCTGGTAACTGAAGTAGCTCATCAGGTTGTCGTTAAAGCGGTATTGCAGACCAAACTTTGGACCAAAGTCATTCCAGGATTCATCCACGTCGATACGGGCACCGGTGGTGGGGAACGGGCCAAAGGGAAATTGGTAAAAGTCTTTTTCCTCGTCAGAAAAGCGAGCCCCTACGGTGACCGTAAGGTCATCGGTGACGTGGTAGTTCAGCTCACCAAAAATTGAGTACGCATCGTGTTCCTGCCCGGTCAGACTCAGATTTCTGCCCACCGGTGTTGGGGCCAGAATGGCAAGAAAGGTATTCCGTTCCAGGTCGTATTCCTGGTGAAAAATATTGATACCCGTGGTGAAGTCAAAACGGTCCCATGCCGTGGAGGCAAAACGCAGTTCCGCTGACCATTGTTTGTGCGGCTGCTGACGGTCCACCAGAAACATCGGATACAGCACTGCATCCGGGTCGTATACCACGTCTTCATCGGTATCCCGGTAATTGGCTACCAGGGTGACAATCCCCGCATCGTTGTGCCAATTCAGTTCACCGGTCAGACCCCATATTTCCGCGTCTATAAAACCCGCATCATCCGCCTGTACCTCATATTCGTCACCGTCCCCCAGTGGAAAGCCACAAAAGCCGTGTCTTGCACACAATACTCTGGCCGCAGGTGATTCGTTCTGTTGGGGCCGGGGTTCGCTCTTGTTGCGGTGATACTCCCCGATCAAGGTAATGTCCAGATTCTCCGTGGGGGTAAATTCAATAATGGGCCGCACCGCCAGAATATCCTCTTCACCCAGATCCCGCCCGTTAATGGCACTTTCATAGTAGCCGTCCATATTCTGGGAAAGCACCGCCACCTTGGCGTTTACTTTGTCCCGGATAATGGGGATGTCCACCGCAGCGCGGAAATCCGTGCGTCCGTACTCACCCACTGTGACCTTGCCCCGGGTTTCGAACTCTCCAGACGGCCGCCGGGTGCGAATCTGGATGGCACCCGCAGAGGTATTACGCCCAAACAAGGTCCCCTGGGGCCCCCGCAGCACTTCAATTTGTTCCACATCAAACAGGTCCATGCTGCTGGCCACCGGACGGGCGATATAGACGCCGTCCACAAAAACGGCCACCGGCGGATCCACCGTGGAATCGATGTCTGCATTACTGATCCCCCTGATCGACAGAGAGATGGCGTTGGAAAACGCGCTCACCGTTGCAATGTTGACGTTGGGTGCGGGAAAGGCAATGGACTTCAGATCGTTGTGAAACAACAGGTCCAGGGTTTCCCCGCCTAATACCGTGGATGCTACCGGCGTATCCTGCAGCGGTTCGCTGCGCTTGCGCGCGGTACTGATCACTTCTTCAATTACCCCATAGCGGGATTCAAGCCCGGTATCGCCATCTTCCCCGCTGGCCGGGATGTGTAAAAACACAAGCAAAAACCCTGCTGATACCGTTAGCCAAGTACGTAGTTTCATATAACAACCCCCTCTCTCCAATGCAGGGACTATCGCTCCGTCCGGACGCCCGATCAACCATTTTGGTACATTTTGCTATAATCGAGAAAATACCACTGGCATAAATTACCAATTTGGTAATTTTATACTCACTTAAAGTGTTTGTTGAGGAGAAATCCATGTACCGCTTCGACCCGGGGACGCTCCGCCAGCTCAGAAAACGGCACGGTAAGACAATGACGGACATGGCGCAGTTATTGAGCGTGAGCAGCGCGCAGATTCATCGCTTGGAAAACGGCCATCGGCGTCTGACCGTGGATATGGCCATGCGTTACTGCACTGCCCTGGGCACGGACATCACCCAGCTATTTCAGCGTAATGCGGAAGTTCCCATTATTGGCATCGTGGATGCCAAGCATCAGGTGCATCCGTTGCCCGAAGAGGCACCCAAAACTACCCTGGCCCCGCACCTGGTGGAAGACATGGCCAATGTTGCCGCTTTAAAGTGGGAGCCCAGCGGCGCGATCGAATGGATGTTTGGCCACTTGTTACTCTTTCACCAGCACGACGAAGGGGTGCCGCAAAGAGCCTGGGGAGAACGTTGTTTGATTATCCGCCGGGACCATACCCGCTGTGTCGGGTGGCCTGTTAAGGTTGGGGGGGTGAA
>JANQMF010000080.1 GCA_028280225.1 Pseudomonadales bacterium
AACCGTGCCTGTTCTGCTTTTGTCATCGTGCTCTTCTCCTAAAATGACTATTAGAAAAGAGCTGAATGTGTCACGCATCTATTGGGATTTTACATTGAAGGATATGGCTCCGCCTGCTGGGCTCGAACCAGCGACCCGCTGATTAACAGTCAGCTGCTCTACCAACTGAGCTAAGGCGGAGTAGTCGATCATCACCTGTCCGTATCACCCGGAACGGACCCCGGAACAGGCAAGGGCCGCTATTCTAGTGTGCCTACGGGCAAATGCAAGGCCACTTTGCCTCACTCAAACACATCAAACAGCCCACCCGTCACGCCTTCCAGCCAATTTTCAAATCTCTACTACCCTTACTCTGAAGACCTTATTTTCGGAATGAGACGCTGATTAATTCCAGTTTTGCCCAGTTACCTGCCATCACGCGGTATCGCATCATGTGTGGTATGGGTGCCGCCATGGTGCTGGTTACCGGCGTGGGGCGTACGTTTATCGGCGAGGATGCCGTTTGGGTGACCCGCGCACCGGCTTTATTTGGCCTCATCAGTTTTGCCTTGCTGGCAAATTATTTCACCCGGGTACGTGGGCGTCCGCACCGCTACCTCTTTTTTGCCCTGTTGCCGCTGCTGGCCCATGCCATGGATATGCTGCTGCACGCCAACCTGGCCGCGGCGCAAGCCCTGGTCAACGTTCTGGTGCTGGCGGTGGTGTGTGCAGCCATCGAAAGCCGCACCTGGGCCCGCACCACGGCCATTGTATGGTCCGCCGCCTACATCATCTGCGCCTGGAGCGCATCCGACCCGGCCGTGTCTCCTATTTCCTTTACCGTGCTGACCTTGGGTGTCAGTGCGTTTTTGTACCTCATTGCCGCCGGCTACTACACCGCCCGCAACGCCCTGCAGCGCAAAACCATTGAACTGGAAGAAACTCAGTCCCTTGCCGAGGTGGGCAGTTGGGAGGTGGACTTGCGGACCCTTTCTGCAACCTGGTCCCCAAGCACCTACCAACTGCTCGATTGGCCCGTGGACAAGCCTATTCCCAGCGGCTTTAAAGAACTCACCGCCAATCCCGGGGCGCAAGATCAGCTTGCGCGCACCATTGCGGCCTTTTTTGCCGGTGCCGACAGTTTTGACGAAATTGGTCAGCTCGTCACCGCATCCGGCCGGCCCATTTGGGTGCACACCCGGGGGCAGACCCTGTACGACGACAACGGCCGCGCAACCCGCAAGCTGGGGGTGTTTACCGACATCACCCAGCATATTGAACGGGAGCAGGCCCTAACGCAGGCCAAGGAGGTGGCCGAGGCGGCGGTGATCGCCCGCACCCAGTTTTTGGCCAATGTCAGCCACGAAATCCGCACCCCCATGAATGGTGTGATTGGCCTGACCTCCCTGCTGGCTGAAGGGGACCTGGGGCCCCAGGAGCGCCAGCATGTGGAGGTCATCAAGAACAGCGGCGAAGCCTTGCTCACCATCATTAACGATATTTTAGATTTTGCCAAACTCGATGCCGGTAAACTGCGCCTGGAGCATACCGCTTTTGACCTGGCGGAGGTGGTGAACGGCAGCGCAGACACTGTGCGCCAGACGGCGGAAGCCAAGCAGTTGCAGTTGGTGGTGGCGTGCCCCGCATTGTCCCATTGGGTGATGGGGGATCCGGGCCGCCTGCGTCAGGTGCTGGTGAATCTATTGTCCAACGCGGTGAAGTTTACGCACAAGGGTCTGGTCCGGTTGAGTGTTGAGGCTGAGGTTGTGGACGCTGCCGCCAGGCTGCATTTTTGCATTCAGGACACCGGCATTGGCATCCGCCCTGCCGACCAGGCCACATTATTCGACCCCTTTACCCAGGCGGATGCTTCCACCACCCGTAAATACGGAGGTACCGGGTTGGGTTTGTCTATTTGCCAGGAACTGGTGCAGCAGATGGGTGGGCAGATCACGGTGTCCAGCGAAGTGGGCCAAGGTTCTGAGTTTGAATTTACCCTGACCCTGCCTCACGGCGAGCGGCAGGACGAACGACGGGGCAGACTGCAGGCGGATAATCGGAGTTCATCCAGCGTTGAAGCAAACCCGGCTCCCGCCGCAGCCCATTCACCCACTCCGGTGGAGCAGAACACCCCCAATCATCCGCTGAGAGTATTGCTGGTGGAAGATAATCTGGTTAATCAGCGGGTGGCGTCCGCACTGTTGGAGAAGCTGGGGGTTTGTCCTCAGGTGGCCAGCAATGGTGTGCAGGCAGTCCAGCAGGTTCAGGACAACACCTTTGACCTGGTGCTTATGGATGTGCAGATGCCGGAGATGGATGGGCTGGAAGCCACCCGGCGTATTCGGGCCATGGACCGGGTGCATCAGCCCAAAATTATTGCCCTGACCGCCAATGCCCTGGCCCAGGACCGGGATCACTGCCTGGCTGCGGGTATGGACGATTTTCTGGCCAAGCCGGTCCGCCTGGCGGATCTGAATGCACTGCTGGCGCGCAACGACGCTGGCCAGCCCCATGCGCAATCACCCGGCGGGGTCAGTTAATCTGCTGCACGTGGGTATTCACGCCGTTTACCCGGCTTTTGCGGTTACGGTACTTGTGCTGCAAACGCAGGCTTTCTTCAGCCAGTGTTTCGTTGCCCAACTGCTCCGCTGCCGCCGCGCGCAGGGCGTAAAAGCGGCTGCGTTTCTTAATCTCTATGGCCTCGTTAATGGCCCTTAAGGCGTCTTCGAAAGCATTATTGTGAAACGCCTGCTGGGCCACGGCAAAGTGATAATAGGGGTTGCGGTTCTGATAACGCTTGGCCAGGGTGGCGTATTTTTCAGCCTCCTGTAAGCGGCCCTGCTGTTCCAAAGATTTAGCCATGCCGGCAATGGCGGTTTTGTCCCTGCCGTTCAACTTCAGCGCCGTGCGATAGGCGCCTTCAGCCAGTTTGGCATCACCCATCACCGAGTACAGTACCCCCAAATTGTTCCACAACGCCTGGTTATTGGGCTCAGTAAGAATGGCCCGCTTCATCTGGGCAAAGGCCCCGCGGTGATCGTCCAGGCGCAACCGGTCAATGGCCAGGTTGGCAAAAAACAGTGAGTTTGCATGCGCGTCGGTAATCACCCGCCGGCGGGCATCTTCGTCCATGTCCACCATGTTGAAATCCACCGTCAGCTCATCCGCCCCGTAGCCGGGCACCCGGATATTCTTGATGACCACATTGATGTGATTGTTTTTGATCAAATAGCCGCTTTCCACATTCCAGGCCGGGCGGCCGGTCACCAGTTGAAATTCTGCCTGCAGGCCTGCTTCCCGGGCCAGGGCCACAAACAGGTTGGTATAGGCCACACAGTTACCCTTGCGCACTTCAAAGGTTTGGGCGGCGGTATAGGTGGCATTGGGTTCGTACTGGTTAACAAAAAACTCTTCTTCCACCAGTTTGTTCATCAGCGCACGGAAGCGGCTGAAATACGGGATTTGACCCAGGCGCGGGATGTCCATAAATTCCCGCATGGCATCCGAAACCGCTAGAGGATTGTCATTGGGCGCGGGTTCTACCGTGCTGCCGAATATCGCCGCCCCGTCAATCAGCGCCGGGTCGTAGCTCATGGTGGCATAACGGGCGCTGACGCAGCCCCCCAGCAGGGCAATTGCCGCCAGCAAGGTCATACAACGGCAGAATTGAAACAGGGGGGAAACCGGCTGCGCTGAAGGTATTGCGGCATTCGCCCGGTGCTTTATCCACCGGCACAGGGACGCCCGGTCAGCCGTTATTCCATAACCACTGGGCGGGTGCTGCCTGTCCATGCCGGTTGCACCTGACATTGTTACCACTCCTCAAGCGCCTTAAGAGCAGAATATATGCCTCTGTCAGCCCCGGCTCAAGGGGCTGTCGAACAAAGCCTGTGAAAGACTTAAAGGTTATTGCCGCCGGGCAAATTGCCGCCGAAAGCTGAATTCTTCATCGTCGGCATCAATCTGGATGTTCACCAGCAGCCGCCCGCCGCCAAACACACTGTAACGTTCTTCCACCCGCAGCTTATTGGCGCTGGAAATAACCACCAGCTCGCGGCCTTCCCAGCCGGCATTCACCGCCCACAAGCCCCTTTGGCGCTCCCCCCAACTGATATCCCGGTACACCCCGGGTAAATGCTGCACCCCCATGGAATCTTTATTTTGCTCAATCTCCAGTTGGGTGGCGCTGAGCACTTGAAAATCGTGGCGAATAAAAGACAGGCCGGAGCCGATGGCGGTAACCCGGGAGGCATTAGTACCGCGCCGGATGCGCTTTTGAGTTTTTTTGGACATATGGTTGCGAAGATCCGGCACCACGTCAGAGTTTTTGAAGTCCACCACCCAGGTGCCGGACAGATCCACACCGGTTGGATTGTCCGTTGACAAATCAACGGTGCTGCAACCGCTAACCGTCAGGATCAGCAGAATGCCAATGGTGTGGCTGCTTATTCCGCGGGTATTTATTGTCCTAGTGGTTTTGGTCCGGGTGGTCATGGTGCTGATCTTATCAACTTTCACCCGGGCTCACTTCAAAAACCGATGCTGCCGTTCGAGCACTTGGGTCGCCTGGGCCACCAGATCATCCATAATAGCCGCCACCGGACGGACCTGGTCAAAGTAGCCCACACTTTGCCCTGCCCCGGAGTGAATCAGGGGTTCGATATCATGTTCTTCTATGGCCCCAAGCAGATCACCCACTAATACATCCTGGTAGGGCATTTTGAGCGGCGCCGGGGCATCCTCAGCGGCCCACTCGGCACTCCAGCCGGTACGTACCTGGCGGAAGGTTTTGCCGCTTTCCGCCCGGGTGATGACCGTATCACCGCTGCCCGCGGCCAGCAGTTTGGCGGTATTGACCGGATGCATATGCTGCTGATGTTCCGTCGACAGCAGCCAGGCTGTCCCCATCCACACACCCTGGGCACCCATGGCCAGGGCTGCGGCAATATGCCGCCCGGTGGCCACACCACCCGCCACCAGTACCGGTACCTCACCGGCGGCATCGACAATCTGCGGCACCAGGGAATACGTGCCAATGGGACCCGTGTGGGCACCAGCGTCATAACCTTGGGCGACCAGCATATCCACCCCCGCCTGCACCGAGCGGGCCACGTGGTGCGGGCTGCCGATCAGGGCCAGGGTAGTTTTGCCCCGGGCCTTGGCTTCCGCCACCGCCTCCGGTGGTGCACCAATACCACAGGCAAACAGGTCCACATCGCTGTCCAGCACCGCGCGCAACTGCTCCGCTTCAATTTCCTTGGAACGAATAAAGCGGGTGCGGGCACCCGGCCCGCTGGCTTCCGGCACGTTGTACTTATCGATAATGCCCTGCACAAAGGTTTTGTGGGCTTCCGGAATTTCCGCTTCTATCTCTGCCCGGGAGTTGTGCGGCGGCATCCCCGGCGGCAGCACCAGATCCACACCAAAAGGCCGCTCCCCCACCAGAGATCTGATTTGAGCCAGCTCTGCGGTAATTTCCTCCGGAAATCGGCGGGTGGCGCCATAAACTCCAAAGCCACCCGCCAGGGTAATGGCGGCAACGGTGGCTATGTCGTGGGCAAAGCCAAAAATGGGGTATTGAATGTCCAGGCGGTCACATAGGGGTGTCCACACATGGGGCATGGTCAGGCGCTTTTGGCTTTCCGCGCCTTGGACAGCGGGGTAACCGTGGCCGTATGCCGGTTACCGGGCTGAGGTTTGTGCTGCAGGTTGGGTTCCGGGCGCTGGTTGCGCACCACGTCCAGTTCTACCGCATAACCGTAGTTTTCGTCCGCTTCTTCGGTTGTATCGTCAATTTCCGTGGTCTCCGGAGCGCGCACCTGATTCAGGGCGGTGTCGATGACCTCAAAGGGATTTAAATGCCGCAACTGCGGATGACGCCGAATCACCTCGTGATAGAAGTCTTTGTACGCCTGGCATGGAATCACATCAAATACCGGGTCGTAGCCGGTGGACGTGACCTGTAATGAGTTGTGCCCATATTGCTCCGGCCACAGCCGGCACCAATCCCGCCAGAGGCGCAATATTGTTGTTTCTTGTCGCCGATTCATCGGCTTTCCCCCAAAAATGTACTACTAGCAGGCGCTTTTATATGTTTTTGTAATATCGAACGGATTATTGGTCTTATTGTTGATCACACCCGCTGATTAACTATACCAAAAGCCCCAGACCGGAAATACCTTAAAAAATCCACTCAATCTCTTACAACTTCGCTGCCCTCCGCTTACAAGGTGAGCAAAGTTGAGCCCGTTTAGTACTGCAAACTTATCTTTTGAATCGGGTTCGAGATGTTTGCAGTACGACCCCCAGTTCAAGGGCCGGTTCCCCAGCGCGGCCGAAAAAGAGAGACATCACTAAGAGACGGATCCCGGCGGACACCTTGGGCGCTGGCGGCCCTGGTTGGTGTGGCTCTGGCTGCCTATCAGGGTCCGGGACAGAGCTATTTGGCCCAACCTGCTAAAACAGCAACGGCTGCTGACACCCCCCCTCCCACATCATTGGCATCATTGGCTGCAGCCACCACACCCCCTGCAGCAGCGCCCATACCCTCGCCAACCCGTATACACCCCTATCCCACCTCATCCCGTTGGGACGCGGATGTGCCCGAGCAAACCGTTAGTTTTGGGTTGTCCAATATCCAGGCCCTGGCTGACCGCGGACACACCCGGGTGAGTTTGCCTAGTGGACACACCGTTACCCTGCACCGCACCCAACTCACCCCTCAGCCGGGGGGGTATTGGCTGCGCGCCAAAAGTGACGGCGGCTTGACCAGCACCTTTACCGTGCGTAACGGCCGGTTTATGGCCACGGTGGCCACCCGGAACGGGGTTTTTCGTTTACAGCAACTCGGCGGAACCCAACACACCCAGGTGGTTGCCCATCAAACCCTGGACAACCGCACCCTGGAACAAGAAAAGGATTTTAAGTATGTACCTCAATAACATTACCGGCTTCCGCCGTTTGGTTTACACCGCTGCCGTGCTGTTCGCCTCCGCAACGCTGACCGCCTGTGGCGGTGGTGGTGGTGGCGGGAGTGATGCCGGGGGCGGCGGGGATACCGGCACCCCAACCCAGAGCCAGGCCACCCCCATCGTGGCTCCGGCCACCCCGGTGCCAACCCCGGTTAACACCGAAATAAAATTGTTGGTGCTGTATTCTCCCGGGGTGGTGGAACAGTATATAGACCCTGACCTGCGCATCAGCCACCTGGTGAACGTGGCCAACGATATTTTAACCGACAGTGGCGTGAACCTGACCTTTACCGTGGCCCATCAAACCCAGGTGTCTTACCCGGAAAGTGGGCCTATTGACCAGGCCCTGGACGATTTAACCTACCAGAGCCACAGCGCCTTTTTGGGTGTGCCCGGTCTGCGCAATACCCACGAAGCGGATCTGGTGGTTTTGTTGCGGCCGTATGCCAACGATGGCCGCTGCGGTTACGCCTGGGTTGGGGGGGACGGTAACAACGGCCAACTCCCCGCCGCCACTTACGCCCGGTTTGGCTTTTCCGTGGTGGGCAGCAATTGTTCGGAATACACCTTTATGCACGAACTGGGCCACAACATGGGCTTGGTGCATTCACAACAACAGGCCCCGGACGGCGGCACGTTCACCTATTCCCGGGGGCATGGTCAGCACAATGACTTTGCCACCATTATGGCGACTTCCGGCGAATTTAACGCGCCCCGGCTGCCGCTGTTATCCAATCCCGGGCTGGACTGCAACGGCAGCCCCTGCGGGGTGCAATACAATAGTATAAACGGCGCGGATTCGGTGCGCGCCTTGAGCATCACCGCTCCCCAGGTGGCGCAGTACCGGTAACGGCTCGCCTGGACGATTTGTACGTAGTCGGGCTAGTGGTCCTTGATATCCCGGATATCGCTGACCCGGGTTTCCTCGGGGTTCAAGTCGTTCACGTCTTTCAACACCGGCATCAAGGCCACCATGGGTGCCCGGGGTGACAGGTCTTCCAACTGAGCTTCCAGATCCGCCCCTTCCACCAAACCTTCAATAAAGGCTTTCACCGCCTCATAGTCAAAGGTTTCACACGCCTGCTCCAGGGTGTTCAGCGCACCGCGCAATTCTATCCAGGGCAGGTAACCTTCCTGGGCCCGCATGATTTTGCGGTGTTCCGTGCCGGTGACGTCTTCGCCCACCAATAGCTCTTCGTGGAGCTTTTCCCCGGGTTGCAAACCGGTGTAGCGCACCGGGATTTCGCCGTCAGGGTGGGTATCGTCTTTGACGGTAAAACCTTTTAAACGAATCATGCGGTGGGCCAGATCCAGAATTTTCACCGGCTGGCCCATGTCCAGCAGAAAGACATCACCCCCCTGGGCCATGCTGCCCGCCTGCAGTACCAGCTCCGCGGCTTCGGGAATGGACATAAAGTAGCGGGTCACCTCCGGGTGAGTCACCGTGACCGGGCCGCCGTTTTCTATCTGTTCCGCAAACAACGGCACCACCGACCCCGACGAGCCCAGTACATTGCCAAACCGCACCATGGAAAACTGGGTTTGGCTGCCCTCTTCCTGCAGCGCCTGCAGAATCATCTCTGCCAGACGTTTGCTGGCCCCCATAACGCTGGTGGTGCGCACCGCCTTGTCCGTGGAGATGAGAATAAAGTTGTTCACCCCGGCGTCCATGGCGGCTTCAGCGCAATACAGGGTGCCAAAGGTATTGTTTTTTAGCCCCTGAATGACATTGTTTTCCACCAGACTCACATGTTTATACGCCGCCGCGTGATACACGGTGTTGACCTGATAGCGGCTGAAGGTGCGGCGTAACAGGGCCAGGTCCGTGACCGAGCCCAATACCGTAACCAGGGGTGCGGGCAACTCTTCCGTGGCCGCGGTTTGGCTCAGCTCCCGGTGAATTTGATACAGCCCGTACTCCGACTGATCCAACAACACCATCAGCGCCGGGCGCTGGCGCAGAATCTGGCGGCACAGTTCCGAGCCGATGGAGCCACCGGCACCGGTGACCAGCACAATTTTTGACGCCACGGACTGTTGTAACAGGTGCGGCAGGGCTTCAACTTCGTTGCGGCCCAGCAGATCCTCAATACCCACATCCCGCACGTTGGCCAGGGTTTGCCGCCCGGAGACCAGTTCGCTGATATCCGGCACCAGGCGCACCCGCACGGAAAAGTTGCTTAAGTAGTCCAGAATTTCCCGGCGGTCCCGGGCGGAACGATTCACCGCCACAAAGACATGTTTAACTTCCGCATCTTTCAGCACCTTGCCCAAGTCCTTGGGGGCATAGACGTAAATGCCGTCAATGCTGCTTTTTTGCAGCTTTTTGTTGGCATCCACAAAGGCAATGGCTTCGTATGCATCATCCTGGGAGAGTAGCCGGGCGAGTTCCACCCCCTTGCTGCCGGCACCATAGATGACCACGGGTTCCCGGGTGCTGGCCCGGTGGCGGCGCTGAATATAGGCCCGCACCGCAAAGCGGGTGCCGCTGATATACAACAGCGACAGCAGCCAGAAGATGGCCGGCACCGAGCGGGGGAATCCTTTCATCTGCATCATAAAGGCCACCATGGACACCGCCAGGGCAGCCAGGGTGGACCCGGCCAGCACCGCCAGCATGGCATGGTTGCCCATGTAGCGGATAACCTGACGGTAAAGACCCAGGCGGCCAAAGGTGGGGATGGCTATACACACGCAAATCACAAAGGCGGGCCAGTAGGGCATGACGTCCGGGGAGTATTCACCCAGACGCAGGGCAAAGGCACTCCACAGGGCCACCGGCAACATGATCACATCGGTGAGCACGGCAATAAGCTGCTTTTTGCGACGCGAAAGTTCGTCTAAGAGTTCCTGCATCTATTTATCCGCTTGTTTATCCACAGCCTATTCAAATGATAGTTAACTCACGCTTTTTCTACTTGAATCCGGCCCGCCTGCAATTGCCAGCTCAGCACGGCCATGGGGGCAACGGCCACCAGCACCCAGCCCCATGCCGAGGGATTGGCGCCAAAAATCATTGCTGCCCCATTGCCCGGTGCCACATAAGTATAACCGTTTTGATCTACGGCTAGATAGGCCAGGGGGACCAGCCACAATCCGGCATAGATGAGAAAGAGGCTGGTTGTCCATAAATGGCCTCGCCGTTGAGCCAGCCGTTGATATAAATGTGAGCGGTGCGCTTGGGTATAGGCCTGGCCCGTCAGCATTCTCACACACAGTGTATAGGTGGCGTCAAACCAGAATCCGGCGAGCAGTATCATACTGCCGA
>JANQMF010000083.1 GCA_028280225.1 Pseudomonadales bacterium
CTCACCATGTCCATGGAATCGGTCATTTCCGACGACGAAAAACGCCTGATGTTATGGCAGGCTCACCACGACAACTTGACCAAACTGCCCAACGCCAACCTTTTGCACGAACGCTTGGCCCGGGCGCTTATTGCCAACCAGCAAGAAAACAAACATGGAGCGCTGATCAGTATCGATCTGGACCACTTTCAAAATGTCAACGACTCCGTGGGTCACGCCAGTGCGGACCGGGTTTTGACCGACGCCGCCTACCGGATTGCCATGTGTGCCCGGGAGACCGATACCGTTGCGCGGATGGGAGGAGATCTCTTTTTTGTGGTCCTGCATGAGATTGAAGAAGTGGCCGAAGCGGAACGCATGGCCCGGGCAGCGGTACAAGCTTTTGAGGCCCCCTTTGTCGTGGAAGACCGGGAGATATTTATTTCCGCCAGCGCAGGGGTGGTTATTTTCCCCGAAGATGGGCACGAACAGGGTGAACTGTTACAAAAGGCGGATGCCGCGCGCATGGGCGCCAAAAACCGTGGCGGCAATCAGATCGCCTTCTTTGAAGAACAGATGAATTCCGTGGCAGCACGGCGTCTGGAATTGGAAACACACCTGCGCCGCGCCGTGGCTAACAACGAATTTGAGTTGTATTATCAGCCGGTTATCGACGTATCGGATGATTCGGTCTATGGGGCTGAAGCCCTGTTGCGGTGGCACAGCAGTGAGTTGGGTTTTGTCTCTCCCGGGGAATTTATCCCGGTTGCGGAGGAGACCGGCTTGATTGTGGAGATTGGTGAATGGGTGGTCACACAGGTGCAAAACCAGTTGCGGGATTGGGCGCAAAGAAACCTTGAACCCATACGCGTTTCCCTGAACGTCAGCGCCACTCAATTCAGATCCGCGGAAAATGCGGAAGCGTTACTGGCGCTGCTGGCCCGCAGTGGCTGTGAGTTGATTACCATTGAGCTGACTGAATCTGCGTTGATTGACGATACGCCGGGTTCGGAAATATTTATCGAGGGTTTGCCAAAGTTAGGTTTGCATGTGGCCTTGGACGACTTCGGCACCGGTTTTTCCTCGGTGGGATACCTGCGCGATTTCGAATTTGACGTGCTGAAGATCGATAAAAGTTTTATCGACAGCATTTGTGAGGTGCGTGACCATGGACTGGTGGCGTCCATTGTTGCCATGGGACGGATTCTGGGCATGCGGGTTATTGCTGAGGGGGTGGAGGACAAAGCCCAACTGCAACAGTTGCGGCAAATCGGCTGCGACTATGTGCAGGGTTTTTACTTCTCCAAACCGCTGCCCCTGGCGGACTTTGAAGCTTATCTGGAAAGACTGAACACCAGACAGGTAGCGGGATAACCACGGCTGCCTTACAATCGTTGCCGACTTTCTAGCAACGTTAACAAACCTTGAGTTACGAAAAAAACAAGTGTCACAAAAAACTGCGCCGCCTGGTTGGTCAGGCGCTGTCCGACTTCGATATGCTGGACAATGGTGACAAGGTTATGGTTTGTCTGTCCGGGGGCAAAGACTCATATACCTTGTTGGATATACTGCTCAGCTTTCAGCGGCATGCGCCGTTGGAGTTTGAGCTGGTTGCCGTTAACCTGGATCAAAAGCAGCCTGGATTTCCCGAACACGTGCTGCCCGGCTATCTGAGCGAACGGGCGGTACCTTATAAAATACTGCAGGAAGATACCTATTCGGTGGTTAAACGGCTGACGCCGGAAGGCAAAACCACCTGTCCAATATGTTCCCGTCTGCGCCGGGGTATTCTGTATGGTTATGCCAAAGAAATTGGTGCCACCAAAATTGCTCTGGGACACCATATGGATGATGTGGTGGAAACGCTGTTTCTTAACATGTTCTATGGTGGGCGCATGAAAGCCATGCCCGCTAAGCTGAAGAGTGATGATGGCGAAAATATTCTGATTCGCCCACTCTATTATTGCCGGGAAAAGTTGATTACCCAATGGTCCGCCTATGCACAGCACCCCATAATTCCATGTAATTTATGTGGCGCACAGGAAAACCTTCAACGCCAGGCCATCAAGCAAATGTTACGTGAATGGGAGGTGGCTCAGCCCGGCCGGGTGGAGAACATTGCGCGGAGTCTGGCCCATGTTGTGCCGTCTCATCTGGCGGATACAAAGTTGTTTGACTTTGGCAATTTGTCAGTAGATGTACCGTTGCAGGATCTGGGGCGGGATCTGGGGCCCGATGATCCGGACAGGCGCATTGACGTAGTAGAGATTTCCGGCTAGGTGGTGGCGTCAGGGGCTTCGCCGGCCTGGCCGAAGTCTGATGCACGCAGGGGAATTTCGTTGCTGGCCAGTGCTTCCGCGGATTCCAGCACTTCCGCCAGGGCGATTTCGAAACTCTGGGCTAAGCCGAAGAGGTTCTTGGTTTCTCCCTGGGCCAGCGCCAGCTCCAGGGTTTTGGCGGCTTCTTTTAAGCGGGTTGCGCCAAAACTTCCCGCCACACCGTGCAGATTGTGCGCCAGACGTTCAGCTTCGTCGTAGTCCTTGTTAGTGACCTGATCTCTGATTTTGCTGCCCGCATCGCCGTAATAGGTACCAAAGTCGCCCATAAGCTTGGTCATGAGCTTAACGTTGCCGTTGTGATTGCGGATGGCGACGCCAAGGTCGATACCCGGCACCCGCTGCAAGACATATCCGGCGCCGGTATCAGGTTGTTGCCGGGACTGCTCCTCCTCAGTCTGATCGCTGGCCCGGCGCCGGGGTTGCTCGTTGTCGTGGTCGTTGGGCAGGTACTCTTCCAACGTATTGATCAACAAATCGAAATCGATGGGTTTGGTGATATAGGCATCACAACCTGCGTCCAGGGCAGCTTGCTTGCGTTCGGCCAGAGCGTCCGCGGAGACCGCCACGATGGGGGTTTGCAAACCCTGCTGGCGGATAGTGGCGGTAGCCTCCAGACCGTCGGTCTGGGGCATGTGGATGTCCATAAGGATCACATCGTAATTACCCTCGGTGGCGGCAGCCACTGCCTGGCGGCCGGTTTCGGCAATATCCACGCTGGCTCCGCCGCGCTGCAAAAATTCCAAGGCAAGCTGTTGGTTTATGGGATTGTCTTCCGCCACTAAAACCCGGCGGTTGCGCAGTACATTGGAGGCGGAGGCCCGCACCGGTGCCATGGGTTCCGGTGCAGAATCGGTGAGGTCGGGAATGGCGCACAGGATCGTAAAGGTAAATTCGCTGCCCACGCCAACGGTTGAGGTGAAGTTGATTTCGCCACCCATCACCTCAACCAGGCGCTTACAGATGGTAAGCCCCAGCCCGGTGCCGCCAAAACGCCGGGTGGTGGAAGATTCAGCCTGTTCGAATGAGTCAAACAGGCGCAAGGCTTGTTCACGACCAATGCCGATGCCGGTATCTTTAACGTAAAAAGACAGTTCAACCGGACGTTGTCCCGGGCTGCTGGAGATTTGCGCGCCAAACTCAATTTCACCCTGGTGGGTGAATTTCAGCGCGTTCCCCAGCAGATTCACCAGAACCTGATGCAGTCTGAGGGAGTCGCCCACAAAGGTTCCCGAAGCGGGGTAGTCGGCGTGCTCCCCGGTGAGGTTGACAACGCTGAGTTTTAAGCCCTTGCGCCGGGCGTCGGTTCTAAATAGACGTTCAACTTCCCGTAAAGATTCCTCCAGACGAAAGGGCCGTTCCTCCAGGGTTAATTTGCCCGCTTCAATTTTGGAAAAATCCAGTACATCGCTGACCAGGGTGAGCAGGTTTTCACCGGCGTTGCGTATGGAAGTCAGATACTCATGCTGTTTGCGATTCAGGTTTGTATCCAGGGTGAGTTTGGAAAAACCGACAATGGCGTTCATGGGGGTGCGGATTTCGTGGCTCATATTGGCCAGGAATTCACTTTTTGCGACGGTGGCGGCTTCGGCAATTTGACGTTGCTTGTCCGCCTGTTCGCGCTCGATACGTTCGGAAATATCGATCAGGGACCCGTCGATATAGTCCCCGGACTCAGCGTCTTTGGTAATTCCGGCGGTGAGGGCCATCCAGAAAATGCGGCCGCTGCTGGTCATGCCCTGAGCTTCAAAGCCGGTGACCTGGTTTTTTTCTTCCAAAGCGGACAAGAATTGCTGGGCCTGTTCGGTCTTGAGAAAGACCCGGTGTATCAGATCCCGGTATTCCGTCAACAAATCCTGTGTATGTTCAAAACCCAGGAGTTTGGCCAGGGTGGGGTTGGCGCTTAACAGCTGACCTTCACCATCAATGCGGAAGAGTCCCTCAATGGCGCTGTCGTACAAGGTTCTGTATTCGTCCCGGGCGGCCTGAAGGTCTGCATACAGGCGGGCGTTCTCAATACTGATGGCAGCCTGGGAAGCCAGCAGGGCAAGTACCTCAACACGCTGGGCGGTGAAAACTCCGGTCAGCCAGCGGTGCTCTACATACAATACACCAGTAACTTCACCGCGATGGATAATGGGTAGGCACAGAACCGAAAGGGGTTGGGTGCGTTTGATATAGTCGTCCTGGGTAAAGACATCTTCCTGGGTGGCGTCACTGAGCACCAGGGTTTTGTTGGTCCGCGTAACAAATTGCACTACGGAAACAGGTACATCCTGGCTGACTTCCAAAGGTTCCGGTGGAGAAACCCTGCGGGTGGCGCCACCATCCACGCCGGCAATGGCCTCCAGTTGCAGACGCCCTTCCGTGCGCAGCAGCATACACGCTTTTTGTGCGCCGGCATGCTCCAGCGCCAGGCGTAACAGCTTGGTGAGCACCCGGTCTAAAACAATTTCTCCGGACAGGGTTTGTGCCGCGCGCAGGACGGTGGTGGTATCCAAAACCCGGTCGCTATACTCGGAGCTGTCGATACTATTGTGATGGGTCTGGAAATCACGGACGGTTAAGTCCGCAAGATCGGTAACCGACAGGGATGCGGCACCACTGGCCTTGTTGAAGTCTTCGCTTACCAGTCCGGGGAGTTCCCGCTCCAGTTGATTCGCCTTGGCAACAGCGCCCCACCGCAGATAAGCTTGATACGCGTTGCGTGAAAACAGCTTGGCGAAATCGGCACGGCCGTTGTTTTCACAGGCCCGGGCCGCCAGTTCGTAAGCCAGCGCCTCATCATTGGCAAAACCGTGACGCTTAGCCGCGTCCGCAGCCCGCTCCCACCATTCCAGGGCAGCGCTTAAACGTCCTTGGGCAAGAGCCTGTTCAGCTTCAAGCAGCGCCACCTTGGGTTCAGCAAAGCTGGCACCCGCGCCGGCGGCCTTGCGCAGTTGTCCGGTAGCTTTCTTCAGCGCAGTTAAGGGGTTGTTGTGGTTGCGGCTGATTACCAGGCCGCTGCACATGGTATAAAGTGCGTGCAGGGGAGAGGTAGCGATGACGTCAGCGTAATCTTCGGCAAGGTGACGGACATTTTGCGCGCCGGAAAAGTCGTTAAACAACACCGCATAGTACAGGCGCAAGGTATATACACAGGCTTGGGCCAGCTTGTCGTCTCCCAGGGTGATGCTCTTGGCATGCTCGTGAACCTGACTGTCTTCAACGGGTTGGGCCAGCAGGCTGGCGATGATCTGCAGCACAAAGTACTGGATGTTGACGCCGGTGATATGTCCGTGGTCGCTGACGTGTTCGATCTGCTCTGCAATTGAGCGTTTCAGAGAACCCAGCTCAAAACCCCGCATAAGCCCGTTTGTGGCATACAAGGCACCTGCGGTGGCGGCAAATTCGTTGTCGTGCGCCGCCATGCTGCGGGGGGCGGTTTGTAACAAGCTGCGCAGGGTTTGCTCAAAATTGCCAAACCATGGGTCTACTAAACCGTTAACCAGGGTCAGGGCGCGGATTGCAAACGCATCTGATGGAAATTGTTCAGCAATTTTGCGGGCATATTTGGCCAGTTCCTGTGCCCGTTGATTAAAGCCGTTGTTTAATGCCCGCAAGCTTGCAAAAGCATAAGCAAAAGCCACCTCTCCACAATAGCCCTGGCGGGCGGAACTTTTGATGATGCTGTGGCTGAAACTGCTTGTTTCGTTGATGCCTGTATGCAGCTGAGCGTGGTCGAGGTAGGCGGATATGCGCGCAGCCTGCTGGAAGCGGGGACTGTGGGTCAGATCCAGGGTCAGCCCCGGGGTGGGCACCGGTGCAAGCCTGGCAATTCTGGTCCAGTCCGCCAGGCGCCAGGCCAAGGTTTGCGAAACTGTCGAAGACCCTTTGTCAGGCACAATGTCGGCATAGTCTGTCAGCGCGGCAGTCGCCAGGTTAACACAGTCGGTTAGACGATTTTGTACCAGCGCGGCGCGCAGCTTAACTTCGGTCAGGGCGCTGCTGGGAGGGGCAATGGACTCGATGTAGTTGAGTTGATCAAAGTCGCCGCACAAAAACGCCGCAAGGGCCGCACTTTCCGCCAGTTCCACATGAAGAACACCGGAGCCCGGCGGGCAAAGGGTCAGGCCGTTACGGCAATATTTGTATGCCTGCTGAAAATTACCGGCCTGCAGGGATTGCTGACCCGCAAGAAGATTGTGGTGCGCCACGTCGTGGCGCAGATCGCTTGGGGTGTCCACCGGATTGGTGGCTGCGTTCAAGTGATGGGCAATGTCGACAATATTGCCGGGGTCGCCGGGGGACTGTGCATCCCTGATGCCCCGTTTATAAGCCTCTGCAATGGCCAGGTGGAGGCGTTGTTTGACCTCGTCGGGGATTCGCTCATAAAGGGTTGCGCGCACCCGGGGATGAGAAAACTGATAGTTGCCGTCCTGATTCATGGCGATAATGCCGGTGGTAATGGCCGGGCGCAGCCATTTCGCTACATCCGTGGCGGGGGTTTCAGTGACGGTGGCCACAACACGCAGGTCAAAAGCTTCGCTGATGCAGGCGCCGGCGCACAAAGGCTCTCTGGCTTCGTTGGGCAGGGCATCGATCAGCGCGGAAATTCGTTCGCTTGAATTGCTGTTGAAGAAATACCGGCGTACTTCGTCGATATCCCAGCCCCATTGCCCCGCCTGGCGGTCGTAGGCGACGGATCCTGCGCCATGGAGTTCAAATATCAGTTCGTGGACCAGGGCGGGTACACCATCGGTTTTGCCGTGAATCTCTGCCGCCAGTTCGCGTACTCTGGGCTCGTTATGGCCTAACATGTCAGCCAACATACCCCGGATGTCCGCCTTGTCCAGAAGGTGCAGATCAATAACGGTATTTTTTGTGGCAAAACGGGGTTCGCCAAAAGCCTGAGTGTCAAATTCTTCCCAGGTTGTTACGGCAAAAACGCTGCGGCTGTTGACGCAGACTTCAAGTAGGTTTGTCAGACATTCCTGGGGCAGAAGGTCTGCGTTTTCCACCACCAGCATAAGCGTCAGAGGGGTCACGGCATCAATAATTTCGCGTATGCCCTTGCTGGGCAGCCCCGGTAGACTATTGGTTGTGCTGACAATACTGGCCAGTTCCGGAATATCCTGCACCAGACAAGTCAGGTGAGGTGAATCTCTGCGGCTCAACTTGTTGATAACACTGTCGCTGGAGTCCTCGGGCATGGATAAAAGCTGACGAATCATGGGTTTCATCAGTTCGATCCAGAGGCTGTCGGTGTCTGTCAGCTCCAGGCTCAGACAATCCACCCGGGCGCACAAAACCTTCATTGACTGGGCCAGGCGCATCGCCGCTTCGCACAGACTGGTTTTCCCCATGCCCGGGCCGCCGTTTATACAGGCAAATAGGTTTTCACCCTGGCGGCAGCGTTCGATAAGTTCCGTAATGGTCTGCTGACTGCCGTCCCGCCCGTACAGTTTTTTGGGAATAACAAGTTGTTCAATGCTATCCGTACGACCCAGGCGGAAAGGGATGACATTGGCGAGCTGCGTTGCCTTAGTCAGGTCGTCGTACAAACCGGACGCGCTTTGATAACGATTTTCCGGTTGCTTGTCCAGCAGCTTGTTGATCATTTGCGATAGCCATTCCGGTACCTCTTTGCTGATATCGGACAATGCCGGAGGGGTGCTGGCAATGTGTGCGTGGATCAGCTCCAGCGGGTCCTGATGATTAAACGGCGGGCGCCCGGCAAACAACTCAAATAAGGTGGCACCCAGCGAATACAGGTCTGTGCGGTAGTCGACAACCCGGTTTACCCGGCCGGTTTGCTCCGGCGAAACATAGGGCAGGGTGCCGGTCAGGGCGATGGTCTGTTCCGTCACCGGGTAAGCTCGGGGTGCCAAGGTGGCAAGACCAAAATCGATAATTTTTACGGTGGGTTCACTAGTGTTATCGTTATCTGCCGTTACTTCTTCCACCTCTTCCCGGTCGACAATAATAATGTTCGACGGATTCAGGTCGCGGTGGATAACCCCCTCGTCATGAATGGACTTCAAGGCCAGGGTGATTTGTTTGGCAATGGCCAGACACTCTTCAAAAGCCACGGACTTATGCACCAGGTATTCCCTGAGGGATATACCGTGGTCGTCTTCGAACACAATACAGTGGTTCTGGTCGTCGTAGTGGACCGCCTGGCAGATGTAGGGACTGGTGAGGGACTGATTAAGATCAAATTCACGTTGGTAGCGGGTGATGGCGCCGGGGGTGCGCGCTGCAGGTTTGAGGGTTTTGGTCACCACGGACTGACCCTGCCACTCGTCTCGTACAACCAATGTACTGCTACTTTCGTAAATGGTCTTCATGGCGCTGTTTTACACGATTTGGGTTGGATTTGCCGG
>JANQMF010000091.1 GCA_028280225.1 Pseudomonadales bacterium
CCACGAAGACGGCAAGGCCCATATCTGGACCGAGATCATAGCCGGGGAATTCCGGCGGCTGCGCGCTGATCCGTTTACCGTTGAACGCGGTGAGCTGAAATTGTTTGGCCGCCGTTTGCTGCATTCCATGAACTCCTGGTTGCACAATAGTGATCGGGTCATTCGAAATGCAAAGCCAACCCTGCTTATGCACCCAAACGATGCACAGGATCGACAGATTGATGATGGCCAGATCGTCCGGGTGCAAAATACTAACGGTAAAATTGAGGTGCAGGTGGAGCTTTCCGGCGATGTTGTGCCCGGATCCGTGAACTACCCCCACGGTTTTGGCCACAATGGAGGGTGGCGCAAGGCCAACGCCATGGATGGGGCCAATGTTAATGTGCTGGCTTCCAGCAACCCCCAGGACTGGGAGCCCATTTCCGGAAATTGTCACCTGGATGGCGTTGCGGTACAGGTTTCACCGGTTGCGCAGCCGGCGGACAAGTAGCGGCTGTTAATTCGTAAACCGGCTCGGCGCCTGATTCGGCGGGCCGGATTTACAGACCCCGCACCAGGTCAACAATATTCTCCAACAGCTCAAAACGTTTGGGTCCAATGGGACCGGCGCTGTCCAGCCCCAGCTTCAGCGTGGTTATGCCAACGTCGCGATATTTTTCTAAGCGTTCTTTCACCATCTCGCGGGTACCCAGGGCTTGAAACTCGGTGACCATGGCATCGGGTACCCGTTCTGCCGCCTCATCGCGCTTTCCTTCAATCCACAGGGATTGAATGGCGCGGGCATCATCTTCGTAACCGGCCCGTTTAAAAGCGTCGTTGTAGAAATTTGTAGTGGCAGAACCCATGCCGCCCATGTTGAAAGCCACCCCCTGCTTGCGGCGCTGGATCATGCCTTCAACATCGTCGCCAATCTCGATACGCACCGAGACGCAAAAATCAACTTCTTTCAGGGGACGTCCGGCATCCGCCGCACCCTCAGCCAGATAGTCCATATGGGCGTGAGGATGATCCGGAGAAAATGAAGTACCCAACCAGCCGTTGGCACAAGCACCGGTCAGGCGCAACGCATTTGGGCCCAGGGTGGCCAGGTAAATGGGGATGTCGGCAGGCTCGTGTGCAATACGAATGGCTTTGCCTTCGCTGTCGGGCAGCGGCAACTGAAACACCTTGCCGTCGTAGCGGACTTTTTCACCGGCAAAAATCAGGCGGCAGATTTCAACCGTTTCTTTCAGGCGGGCCAGCGGTAGCTTGTAACGCACCCCGTGTAAGCCTTCCACAACCTGGGGTCCGCTGGCGCCCAATCCCAGGACAAATCGCCCGCCGGTAAGGTCGTGCAAGGTTAACGCGGTCATTGCGGTCATGGCCGGAGTGCGGGCGGTGACCTGCATAATGCCGGTGGCAAGCTTGATACTTTCAGTTTTGTCAGCCAGATAGGCCAGTGGCGTTACCGCGTCGCTCCACCAGGCTTCCGCGGAAAAGGCCATGTCCACACCCAGGCGTTCAGCAAGCTGTACCCATTGTACAGTCATATCCAGGGTATCCGGCTGGGTGCCGCCAAGCTCTATGGCTAACTTCATCCCCGTTTACTCCTCAATTCTGTGTTTAATACAGCGTTCATTTGAGCGCACCGGCTGCTCATTCCACCTCCGTTAAATGGAACACATACTCTACTTTTGATGGTACTCTCGGCTTTATGTGATTGGCAATCCCTGGGGAGGGTGGTGATGGCGCAGGCCGGCTCGGAAAATAAGCTCAACAGCACAGATCAGATCGCAGCTCAGACCACAACTCAGACCACAACAAGAGGGAAATACCGCTGGTACGTTTTAGGCGTGCTTTCCCTGACCTACGCATTCAGCTTTATGGACCGGCAGATCCTGTCCATTCTACTGGAAGATATCAGGGCTGAATTTGTCTTGTCAGACCTGCAATTGGGACTCTTGTCCGGTATTGCATTTGCGCTTTTCTACGCCACCCTGGGCATTCCCATTGCCCGCCTCGCGGACCGCTTTAACCGGGTGTCTATCGTCTCTCTTGCGGTTGCCATTTGGAGTGCCATGACGGCGTTGTGTGGGGCGGCGGGAAACTTCTGGCAGCTATTTCTCGCCCGGGTAGGGGTAGGGGTGGGAGAAGCCGGCGGCAGTCCGCCGTCACACTCCATTATTTCCGACTATTTCAGCAAGGAAGAGCGTGGCTTTGCCATGTCAATTTACTCTCTGGGAACATCCCTGGGCATGCTCTTTGGTCTGGTGATGGGTGGCTTTGTGGCGGAGTACTACGGCTGGCGTTGGGCCTTTGTGTGCGCGGGTGTACCGGGACTGGCGCTGGCCCTGTTACTTAAGTTTACGGTACGCGAGCCCGTGCGCGGGGCAATGGAAGAGATGACCCAGGCGGGTAAGGCACCGGCGCCTGAGCAAAAGGAATCGATGTCGGATGCGTTTCGGGCATTGTGGGCAAACCGCTCGTATCGTTATGTCAATCTGGCGCATATGTGTGGCGTATTTGTGGGTTATGGTTTTACCGTGTGGAAGCCACCGCTTTATTTGCGGCAATTTGACCTGTCCCAGAGTGAAGTTGGCCTGGTGATCGGGTTGACCTCCGCGGGATTGGGTGTGCCGGGTATGTTGCTGGGCGGATATCTTGCCGACCGGTTGTCGACCAGAGATGTGCGTGGCCCCGCCTGGCTGTGCGCCGCCGCCGTACTCCTGGCTGCACCGGTGTACATGTTGGCACTGTGGAGTTCGGATTGGATCATGACAACCTTACTGATTGGGCTTGGCATATTTCTTTATTCGCTCAGTCACGCGCCGGGTCTGGCCATTGTGCAGACGGTGGTGGAACCTCACCGGCGTGCGCAGGCGGCAGCCTACGTATTTTTCCTGTCCAACATGTTGGGCCTGGGGCTGGGTCCGGTATTGGTGGGTTCTCTCAGCGATGGATTTTCAGCCGAATTTGCTCACCGGTCACTTAACGCAGCCCTGGGGCTGGTCACCCTGGTCCTGTTCATGGCGGGTGCCCTGTACTGGCAAACCGCCAAGGTCTTGAGAGAATCAGCGTAGATGAGCCGCAGAGTGCAGACCAAAAACCACCCGGCCACAACCAGTGAGCTATGGGATTTAAAATGGGTTCGTGAACCCCAACAGGACCGCAGCGCGGTTACCCGAAACAAGCTCATGGATGCCGCAGAGCAGTTGTTGACGGCAGAAAGTGCAGGTGGTGTCACCATTGCCAAGGTGACCCGACTTGCCGGTTCTTCTAACGGCAGCTTTTACCACTATTTTCAGGACAAAAACGCCTTGCTTTATGCCATGGTCGAGCGGCGGGCCATTGAGGTGACGGAAACGGTAGCCCAGGGTTTGGACCCGGAAAAATGGCGGGACGTACCCTTAATCGACATTCTTGAGGGTTATATACGGTTTTCGATAAAAAGCGGCAAACGCAGTCCGGGGTTGCTGGTCGCCCAGCGGGCCCTCGCCCGGGAGGACCCGAATGTTGCCCAGCGCCTGCACAAGACTCATAAAAAGACTCACCAGGTGCTGATGGTTATTCTTAAACCCAAGCTGGACCAGATTGGTCATCCGCAGCCCAAGCTGGCTTTACAGTTTATGCTTGAGACGCTGCGAGTCATGATCAACCGCCGTCTGGGCGGACCGGGTCAGGACACTGCGGCATTCCTGCCGAAACAGAGTGAAGAAACTTTTATCCGTGAGTTGCGGGAGATGAGTGCCGCCTACCTGCAAATCCAAAACTAGAACGTACACTCTAATTTTACCTTGACTTAAAAGTTACATTAAGTACAGTTCATCTCCCGGGTCCGGCAAGAATAAATTAGTTGGGGTGGAGTAATTTATGCGCTTTGGATTTGTCATTCCCAATAATGTGGGTATAGAAGATCCCCAGGCTCTGGTTGAGCTTGGTGTTCTTGCTGAAACCTCAGGTTTTCATTCGGTGTGGGTCAATCACCATATTCTACATGTTGGTTATGTTAAGGAAAGACTGGGCACTCGCCCTTATCAGGATGCCCTGATTATGTTGACCTGGCTGGCGGCCAACACCTCGACGGTGAAACTGGGCACCAGCGTACTGGTCATGCCCTATTTGCACCCCATGGCCGTGGCCAAACAACTGGCGACGTTGGACCAACTCAGCAACGGCCGCCTGGTTGTGGGTCTGGGTGCCGGAAGTCTGCCGGAGGAGAATGCTGCCCTTGGCGTGCCTTATGCTTCCCGGGGCCGGTATTGCAACGAATTTCTTCAAGTGTTACGCAAGTTGTGGACTGAAGACGAGGCAAGCTTTGACGGGGAATTTTTCTCCTTCGAGAACCTGAGTTCTTTCCCAAAACCCAGCCAGCGTCCTCATCCGCTGATTGTAATTGGTGGGAACCGTCCCGCGGCGCTGCGGCGGGTAGCTGAGTTTGGTGACGGCTGGCATCCCATGAATGTGGCCCCGGATGGGGTTCGGCGCAGAATGGACAGCCTGCGCGAGCAAAGCCGTGCCCTTGGCCGGGCAGATGTACCCCGGGCTGTGCAGGTGCGTCTTGATATGAGTCGTCTGGACGCTGACGTGATCAAAGCTTATGAAGATGAGGGCGTGACAGACCTGGTGGTACACGTTTCCTCATCAAGTGTAGAAAAGCAACAGACAGCAATTCGGGAGTTTGCCCAATTCCTTGACTGATTGGGTCATTGCCTTATTTCTTAAGAAAATCGAGAGAGCAACAGATGGATTATCGAGATCTAGTTAAACCCACAACATTTGCGGATGACACCTATTTTCACCAGCTTGCCACCCATATGCGCATGAACGATCCGCTGCCCTATTTGGAGACGGATACCCATAAGCCGTTCTGGGTATGTACCAAACATGCTGATGTGGTTGAGATCGAGCGTCAGAACCAGCGTTTTTTGAACACACAGTTTTCGGTTCTGGTGAACAAGGAGATTGAAGCCGAGCGGGAGGAACAAGGGCCTGGCTTGCGTACCTTAATCAACATGGATGAGCCGGATCACAAGTTGTTTCGCGACCTCACCAAGGATTGGTTTATGCCGGCCAATCTCAAGACCGTTGAAACCCGGGTGCAAGACATTGCCAGGGCGGCCGTCGACCGCATGCTTGAGCTGGGGGATGAGCTTGATTTTGTCCAGGATGTGGCCATCTGGTATCCGTTGCGGGTCATCATGATGATTCTGGGTGTGCCCGAGGAAGACGAACGGCGGATGTTGAAGCTGACCCAGGAGCTTTTTGGCGCGGATGACCCTGATATGCAGAGAGGGGAGTCGTCACGGGAAGAGCGCGAAGCGGTGTTGCTGGAGTTTTTTGATTATTTCACAAAAATGACCGCGGACCGCCGGGCCAATCCGGGTGACGATGTGGCAACGGTGATTGCCAACGCAGAAATTAATGGTGCGCCCATTGGTGAGCTTGAGGCCATTTCTTACTATGTGATTGTGGCAACCGCAGGTCACGACACCACCAGTTCGTCAACCGCGGGGGGGTTACACGCCCTGATCGAACACCCCGATGAGTTTCGCAAAGTTCAGGAAGACCCGAGGTTGATTCCGTTTGCGGTTGAAGAAGCCATTCGCTGGGTCAGCCCGGTAAAACACTTTATGCGTTACGCCACCGAGAACTATGAACTGCGGGGCAAACAGATCCGTGCGGGTGACGCCTTGATGATGTTGTACCCTTCGGCCAATCGGGATGAGGAGGTATTTGATCATCCATTTAAGTTCGTTGCAGACCGCCGCCCTAACCGGCATGTGGCCTTTGGGCATGGCGCTCACCACTGTTTGGGCAACCTGTTGGCTAAGATGGAAATGAAACACCTGTATCAGGAGCTGTTCAGCCGGGTTAAGCATATTGAACTGGCTGGAGAGACAAAGCTGGTACAGTCAACCTTTGTCAGCGGGCTGAAGACGCTACCCATCCGTATCGTTCCGAAGTAGGCTTTTGAACAGGCTGTTGTCCGCGACTGCCACAGGTAGGTATTGTTGGGGATGTCGCCCGGTTATTTGACAAAGTTGTTATACTGATCCGCAAAATCCGGGTGCCAGCGTGACAGGGCGGGCCGGTTTTTGATGAGATCGTCGGTATTCCACTGTAGTCGCTTTTCGTCCAATTCCCTGGGTGTTTCATTATCGGGACACAGCACGTAGAAGTCGCCGGATTGCAGGGCATTCAGCATAAAATCGACCACTTGCTCCGGGGTCCACGCACCGTCGGGTTTTTCCGGTAAGAATTTGGAGATCATGCCCGTATAGGTGAAACCCGGGATGAGCAAGTGGGCGGTCACCCGGCAGTTTTCCGTTTCTCTAAACCCTCTGGCAATGGACTCGGTATAGCCGATGACCCCGGTCTTCGAGAGGTTGTAGCCGTAGTTGCCCGGAGGTTTTGTCATGCCTTGTTTAGATCCGGTGTTGATCACCGCGGCGGGTTGCCCCGCCTGGATCATGTCAGGTAAAAACGCGTGACAGCCGTGTACCACCCCCCAGAAATTGATGTCTATCTGGCGTTTCAGGCTGTCCAGATCTTCCCAAGGCTGGCCCATGCGGATGCTGGTACCGGCATTGTTCATCAAACAGTGTACCGGGCCGAATTCGCTGGTGACAAAGTCCCGCAAGTCCAGCAATTGATCATAGTCCGTCACATCGGTGACCCTGGCACGGATGTTTGCCGGGTTGTGTTGTTGCTGTAACTGCTGATGGGCACTTTCCAGGGCGGCACCGTCAGCATCTGCAATCACCACACATAAACCTTTGTCCAGATAGACATTGGCCGCTGCCAGGCCTATGCCGCTTGCACCGCCGGTGATCACAGCGGTATTACCCTTTGTTAACCATTCTGCCATCGGTTTTTCCTGAGTTTGTCGAAAAATGTCGTCATATAAAATTAACCGGTGAACGGGTATATAACAATTCCTTTTGTCCCTATGCGGTCTTTGTCTTACAAATGGTGGATAATTTATTTATTGAGTCATTGAATAATATAGGATGCCCGTGGATCATCCCGGATGACACGATCCAGAAGAAGAGTAAGTGGCTGGTTGTAACTGGTTGTAAGTAGAAAGGAGAACTGAAGTGAGTCGGTTAAATGTAAACGGTAAGCATTTAGATTTGGAATTTGATCCGGATACCCCCCTGCTGTGGGTGTTAAGGGAGCAAGCGGGCTTGACCGGGACCAAGTATGGTTGCGGGATTGCTCAGTGTGGTGCCTGTACGGTACATATTGACGGTCAGCCGGTGCGGTCCTGTGTGTTTCCCGCAACCGCGGTACAGCCGTCACAAAAAATAGTCACGGTGGAAGGACTTTCCGAAGACGTTTCACACCCGGTGCAGCAAGCCTGGGCGGAATTGGATGTGCCCCAGTGCGGATACTGCCAGTCCGGCATGATAATGGCTGCCAGCGCCCTGCTGGAAAACAATCCGGAACCTTCGGACGATGACATTGACGTGGCGATCACCAATATCTGCCGGTGCGGTACATTGCAGCGGGTACGGCAGGGCATCCATCGCGCAGCGGCCATCAGGAAACAAGGAGAGCAGGCATGAGCGGCAAGGCTTCGTCGAGTGAATTGGGTACAACGGCTAAGATGAACCGGCGCCGGTTTCTGGTTGCCACCGGGGCTGCGGGTGCGGGGTTGTCGATTGGTGTCATTGCCCCGGGGGTTGCCCTGGCGCAAGCTGACAAAGGTGAAGTGAATGCCTGGGTGGTGATTAACCCGGATGAGTCGGTTGTCATAAGAATTGCGCGTTCGGAAATGGGCCAGGGCACCTTGACCGGGTTGGCTCAACTGGTGGCCGAAGAACTGGAATGCGACTGGGCCAAGGTGGGTTGGGAATATCCCACACCCCGTGAGAATCTTGCCCGGGATCGTGTGTGGAAAAACTTTGCAACCGGCGGCAGCCGGGGCATTCGTGAGAGCCAGCAATACGTGCGTGAAGGCGGTGCAGCCGCACGGATGATGCTGGTGGAAGCGGCCGCCAAACGCTGGCAGGTTGATGTGCAGGAGTGCCGGGTGGACAAAGGTATCATCCGGCATACTTCGGGCAAACAATTAACCTATGGGGAGGTGGCGTCCGAGGCGGCAAGTTTGCCCCCACCTTTGGAAGTGAAACTCAAGGATCCGAAAGAGTGGTCAATTGCCGGACAACCACTGAAACGATTGGATACCCTGGATAAGCTCAACGGCGCCCAGATTTATGGCGCGGATGTGCAGCTACCCGGTATGCTGAATGCATCGGTCAAGGCGTGCCCGGTATTTGGCGGAAAGTTGATCAGCTTTGATGACACTGAGGTAAAAAAGATGCCCGGGGTCAAAGGTGTTTTCCCGTTGGGGGACAATGCGGTGGCTGTGGTCGCCGATACCTGGTGGCGCGCTAACAAAGCGGTCAAAGCCCTGGAAATCGATTGGGATCTGGGCGAGGGACAAAGCCTCAACCAGACACAAATCAATGAGCGCCTGGAGGAAGGTTTAACCGCGGAAACCAAGCTGGTTGGAAATAAACAAGGTGATGTGGCTGAAGGTTTGGCCGGTGCCGCCAAGGTGATTGAAGCAACCTATAGTTATCCCTTTCTGAATCACGCCTGCTTGGAACCCATGAATGCAACCGCCCGGTGGACCAAGGACTTGTGTGAGGTCTGGTGCCCAACGCAGAACGGCGAAGCGGCTCACGCTGGGGCAGCCCAGGCCAGTGGTTTGCCGCTGGCTCAGGTTGAAGTTTATAAGCTCCATCTGGGGGGTGGATTTGGCCGCCGGGGCGCGCCGGACTTTGTCACTCAGGCGGTGCTGCTTGCCAAAGAATTTCCCGGCACGCCGGTAAAAGTGTTGTGGTCCCGGGAAGAGGATATGTTGCAGGGATTTTTCCACCCGGTGACAAAGGCACGGGTTGTGGGGGGGCTGGACAAAGACGGAAAACTGCAGGCCATGCATCTGCGCATTTCCGGTCAGTCGATTCTGGCGGGTATTTTGCCCCATGCGCTGCGCGACGGCATGGATATTACAACGTTCCAGGCCCTGCTGCCGGAAGGGGATCATAGCATCAGTTATGACATTCCCAATTTGCTGGTGGACCATGCCATGCGCAATACGCATATTCGGCCCGGCTTTTGGCGGGGGGTGAATGTTAATCCGAATGCCATATACATGGAGTCGTTTATTGATGAACTGGCGCACGCGGCCGGTACCGATCCTTTAGAGTTTCGGCGGTCTTTAATGGCTGAAAATCCCCTGGGCTGGGCGGTCTTGAAAGCAGCGGCTGATAAGGCAGGTTGGCACAACAGGCAGAAAAAGGGGCAACATATGGGTTTGGCTGTGTGTTATGCCTTTGGCAGCTATGTTGCTGCCTGTGCCGAGGTTTCGGTTGCTGACGGCAACCGCGTTAAGATTGAACGTATTGTTGCGGCAACCGACCCCGGCTATTGTGTGAATCCGCAACAGACCGAGGCTCAGGTTGAGGGCTCCTTTGTATACGGCTTGAGCGCCTTGTTATACGGTGAATGTACGGTCACCAATGGCAAAATTGATCAGGAGAACTTTGACACCTACCCATCGTTGCGTATGGCGCAGATGCCCAAGGTTGAGACGATTGTCATGCCTTCGGGTGGTTTTTGGGGTGGGGTGGGTGAACCCACCATTGCCGTCGCCGCACCTGCGGTGTTAAACGCGATTTTTGCCGCAACCGGCAAGCGCCTGCGAGAGGTACCTTTGAAACACAGCGACCTGCAGTTTGTATGAGCAAAACCCTTACGGTAACCGCGCTCCTGACCGGGGTGGTTACCCTTGGTCAGGGTGTCTTTGCTGAGGTAGTTGATCAGCGTATACAGGTTTGTGGGGGCTGTCATGCGCTGGGTGCGCCGGCGGGTGGTCAGGGTCATGGGGTGGATGGTCAGGTGCAGGTTGAAAAACAGACCATCCCTCCCATTGGCGGCGACCCGGAGCACTTATACCAGTTGATGATTGCCATGAAGACAGGTCAGCGTGCGGTGACGGTGATGGATAGAATTTTACGTGGATACACCGATGCGGAGCTGAAAGAAATGGCTCAATTATTGGGTGCTCTGGGTAATTCGGGTGATCCGGGTGATCTGGGTAATAGAGGCAGTCAACGTAGCCAGGTTAAATAGCGGCATGTTATCCCGGCGCCGGACATTAAAGGGTGCTTCTTTGGGACTGGTTGGCTTGCTGTCCGGATGCCTGAGCGGTGGTGGTGTCACTAAGGCCAGGGTGGTTGTGGCCGGCGGCGGTTTTGCCGGTGCAACCTGCGCCAGGACTCTGGCCCAACTGGGTATCCGGGTGACCCTGGTTGAACCAAATCCGGTTTATACGGCTTGCCCGTTCAGTAATCTGGTGATCAGCACTGACCGGCCAATACAGGCCCAGCAGTTCAGCTACGCCGGTATAGCCAATGCGGGTGTAGAAGTCAGGCATGCCCGGGTAGTGGGTGTTGATGCGCAGCGGGTTCAACTGGATGACGGCAGCAGATTGGACTATGACCGGCTGGTGCTTGCCCCGGGTATCGAGATCAACTGGGACGGACTGCCCGGGTATGATCAAGCCGCAGCGGAATTAATGCCCCATGCCTGGCAGGCGGGTGCCCAGACCCTGCTGCTGCGCCGCCAACTGCGGGCCATGCCGGATGGCGGTGTGGTGGTCATTTCGGTTCCGGACAATCCTTACCGGTGTCCGCCGGGTCCTTATGAGCGGGCCAGTTTAATTGCCCACTATCTTAAGGCTCACAAGCCCAGGTCCAAGGTTTTGATTCTGGATGCCAAGGATAGATTTTCGAAACAGCCACTGTTCACCCGGGCATGGCAGGAGCAGTATGGGCAATTGGTCGAATGGCAGGGCCGCTCGGCCGGCGCAGCAGTGGTTGAAGTGGATGCGCAATCAGGAGCGGTATTAACGGATTTTGAAACGGTTCGCGGTGATGTGATCAATGTCATACCTCCCCAACGGGCAGGTTTTATTGCGCAAACCGCGGGTGCCGCAGACAATAGCGGATGGTGTCCCATTCAAGCGGGCACCTTCGAGTCGACCCGGTTGGATCGTGTGCATGTGTTGGGGGATGCGGCAATTGCCAACGCCATGCCCAAATCTGCTTTTTCCGCAAACGCTCAGGCCAAGTTGTGTGCGGTGCAGGTGGCCAGACTGCTTGCGGATCAGCCCCCCCAACCGGCTAAACTCATCAATACCTGCTACAGCTTAATTGCACCGGAGTACGGCATATCCGTGGCGGGGGTTTATACAGCGGAAAAAAACACCTGGCGGTCCATCCCCGGGGCTGGAGGGATCAGTCCCATGCTTCAGGCGCCCGCAGGGGCACCACGCCTGGAGGCTGAATATGCCCGGGCCTGGTATGCCACGATCACCCGCGAGGTGTTTGGTGGTTAGATACTGTGTTGTTGTGATCAGCCTGGTTTATCAGGGTGCGTACGCCCAGGTTGAGGACGCTTATGCCCAGGGCCGGGAGGTTTTTTTGGATAGGGAATTGGGCCATTGTGTGCTGTGTCATCAGGTGACCCAGTTGAATGTTCCCTTTCAGGGGAATCTGGGTCCCGACCTGAGCGGTGTGGCGTTGCGCATGACCCTTAAACAGATGCGGGCAAAGATTGTGGATCCTGCGGCGGATAACCCGCACACGGTGATGCCTGCTTATCATCGTACCCGGGGCCTGAAGCAGGTGGCGCTTGCTTATCGGGATCAACCGATCTTAACCGAACAGCAACTGACGGATTTGTTGGCATTCTTAAACACGTTGCGCCTGGGGAGCACAGACTGATGAAGCGCAGACAGGTACTTGGCGGCATGGGTGCCGGGGTACTGGTATGTTTACAACCACTTCCGGCCTGGGGGCAGGCTTGGGACCAATCCGGGGAAAGGCTAAAAGAAGAACAAGCCCAATTTGAGCAGCTCCTTGCTCAGCACTTTGAGGGTAGAATACCGGTTGAGGGTAACGTATCGGTAAACCTGCCGGCCCTGGCGGAAAACGGTAACTCGGTGGCGCTGGAAGTGCAGGCGGACCTTCCGGTTGGGGCCGCCCGGGTGGTCTCCATAGACGTATTTGCGCCCATGAATCCCGCGCCCCATATTGCGCAATTTTTATTTGGCGCCGGAACCGGCCGGGCGCAAGTGCGCACCCGCATGCGTTTGGCGGCGGACCAGACTGTTCGCGCCGTTGCATCCTTCGACAACGGCAGGTTGATGATGGGTGGTGCCCACATCGTGGTCACCGAAGTGGCTTGTCTGGACTTTCTTATCTAACAAGCGTATGGACAAGATCTATTAGGAAACCCTTGTGACAAATGCCCGAATTGCCATACCGTCGCCGATAAAATCAGGTGATGTTATTGAGATTAAGACCTTGATTACACATCCCATGGAAACCGGCTTGCGTTACGACAGCATGGGGCAGGTTATCCCGCGCAACATCATTACCCAATTTGAGTGCAGGTGTGGGCCTGACCTTGTTTTTAAAGCGCTGCTGAACCGGGGCATTGCGGCAAATCCGTATCTTTCGTTCTTTTTTGAGGTGGTGAGCAACTGTACCCTGGAATTTACCTGGCAGGGTGACAAAAACTTTTATTTGCGGGAAGTTCGTGAAATCCGTATTGATCGTTAGTCTGTGTCTGCTATTTTGTTATAGCTGTTCAGTCCGGGCTGTGGAAGAGCCTCCCCGCATGCCGGAAAGGACCCTGACTGAAGTTCATTCGGGCCTGTTTTATCAGTCCGCGGATACTCAGGCTTTGCAAAACGACAATTTTGCAAATCCCGGCCTGCTTTGGGTTGATCGCGGTTTAACGCTATGGTCAGATGATTCCGCTCCGGGGGTGCCAAGTTGTGCTGAGTGTCATGGCAATATCTCGCAGATGCGGGGGGTCGCTACCCGCTATCCGACGTTTGCCGCTGAAAAAAACCGTCTTTTAAACCTCACTCAGCAAATTCAAGAGTGTCGTGTAACACGTCAACACCATGATCCTCTGCCTTATGAATCAGAAATCCTGCTGGCTTTGACCACGGCGGTTGTGCATCAGTCTAAAGGCCTGCCTTTTGACGTCACCCTGGATAAGCAGACTTATCCCTATTGGGTCGCCGGGAAAAACTATTTTTATGAACGGCGGGGGCAAATGAACCTGGCGTGTAACCATTGTCACGAACATTACGCAGGCCGTATGTTGCGTGGGGACCGTTTAAGTCAGGGTCATGGCAACGGATATCCCGCTTATCGGCTGCAGTGGCAAGGTGTGGGTTCGCTGCATCGAAGGCTTCGATTCTGTAATCAGGGGATTCGTGCTGAACCCTTTGACTATGGTGCTGCTGAATATGTCAGCCTGGAGCTTTTCCTGGCCTGGAGGGCGACGGATTTGGTTGTGGAAACACCGGCGGTTCGCAGGTAATCAACCGCCTGCGAATAGGTCTTTTGGAAAATATTCGGTTTACGCATAGGATAGACGGACCAACATCGGGAAGTGCACCATGAGTAAAGAAGAATTTTATCGCGAAGCGCGCAGTGACCTAGCCGGACCACTGGCTGGAGTGCGCGTGTTGGAAATTGCCACTACCTGGGCCGGACCCATGTGCTCAACGGTGTTGGCCGACCTGGGTGCTGAGGTCATTAAGGTGGAAACTCCAACCGGTGACGTCGGGAGAGGGATTTTTCCCAACCTGCCGGGAACCGATATTGGCTTTGCTCACGCCACTCTTAATCGTAACAAACGAGCCATTGCAGTGGATGTGCGGCGCGACCAGGGTCGAGAGATCTGCCTGAAACTTGCCGCACAAGCGGACATTCTGGTGGAAAATTTTAAGGTTGGCACCATGCAGGGTTACGGCCTTGGCTATGAAGATATCCGCAAGGTTAAGGCAGACATTGTTTATGTATCGGTGACCGGCTGGGGGCAATTTGGGCCGCGGTACGAAGATGCCGGCTATGACCCCTTGGCCCAGGCCTTTTCGGGTTTTTTATCCATTAACGGATCACCGGATGGGCCACCTACCAAGGCCGGGACCTTTCTGGCGGACGATCTTGGCGGTTTGCACGGCGCCATAGGCGCCATGGCGGCCCTGCGGCACAGGGATCAGACCGGTGAAGGTCAACATGTTGACGTTGCCCTGCTTGACGCCATGCTGTTTCAATCCAACGGACTGCTTACCCTGGGTGCCATGGGCATATCCCCCCAGCGCAATGGCAACGAATTTGGCTTTGCGGTGCCGGCCAATGTTTACGACTGTACGGATGGTCCTTTGTATGTGGGGGTATTGCTGGACGCTCATTGGCATCGCCTTGCGGAAATTCTCGGTGAGCCGGATCTGGCGGAAAACCCGGCATTTGCCACCCGGGAAGCCCGGGCTGAAAACCGGGATATATGTAACATGATGTTAGGAGACTGGCTGGCGGTACGAACCCGGCAGGAAGCCATGGACGTTCTGCTTGAACATGGTTTGGCGGTTGCCCCGGTACAAACCTTTGGCGAAGCTGCCCAGGATGCCCACGTTGCGGCGCGGGATATGTTGCAGACAGTTAACTTCGATGGTGGTGGTGAAGCACCCATTACCGGACCTGCGGCAAAATTTTCCCGCACGCCCACCCGGGTACGCATGGCAGCACCGGGACTGGGCCAGCACACCGGTGAAGTGCTGGCAGAGTTGGGTTTTACTGATGAAGAACGTGCGCAGCTGATTGCAGACGGCATTGCCAAATAGACGGCGTTGCCAGATAAGAGGGAGGAGAATATGTATACCAACACCCCTACACGGGTAATTGCGACCCAGGCGTTGCAGTATCGTTATGAAGATCTACCCGATGACGTCGTCACATGGGCCAAGCTTGGTTTATTGGATCACTGTGGTCTGGCCATTCGCGGTGCGCGGGAGAATCTGACCCGGATTCTGGGCGAAACCCTGCTTGGGCGGACCCTTACCGGTCGTGATTTGATCCCCGGCGGGATCAGCGGGGTGAGTCTCCAGGACCACGCCATGGTCCGGGCCAGTGCGGCTCATGCCATCGACTTTGATGATACTTTGTTCAGCGCCATGGGTGCCCATGTTGGCAGTCCTGTTAACAGCGCCTTACTGGCTCTGGCTACCACGATGCCCGTTTCCGGCAAAGATTATCTGCAGGCCCTGGTCAGCGGCTACGAAACCACGGCACGTGTTGCGGCCTTGATGGAGCTGCAACACTATGAGCAGGGTTTTCACTCCACTTCATCCATGGGGGTTTTTGGGGTGGCCGCAGCCTGTGCCAAGCTGCTTGGTGGTGACCAGGACAGTATGCAGCGGGCCCTGGGTCTTGCCGCCACTCAAGCCGGTGGTATCAAGGCTGTGTTCGGCACAATGACCAAACCTTTTAATGCTGGACGCAGCAGCGCCAACGGCATTCTTGCGGGTCGTTTGGCTTGTCAGGGTTTTACCTGTACGACAGATGCCCTGGAAGCGGACAAGGGGTACACCAGCCTGTTTTTGGCAAAACCCAGGGAACAATGGGATTTGCCGAATGCGGACGCCTATCTGATCCGGAACAATGCTTATAAGACGCACGCGGCCTGTCATGCCACCCATGCCATGGTTGAGGGGATCAGGGCATTAAAAGACAACCACAACTTTACGGCTGAAGACTTGCAGAGCGTACAAATTGTTGTTGATCCTGTTGCGCGCAAAACCGCAAGTATTGGGGATCCGCGGACGGGGCTTGAGTGTAAGTTCTCGTTTTCTCAAGTTGCCGCTTTTGCGTTGACGGACACCGATACCGCCAGTGATGAGACCTATGCTGATGCCATTTTGGCTAACGAGCGGATCAACACCACACGGGGCCTGGTCAACGTGGTGACGAACGAGGGGATGCGCGGTGTCACGGGTGTCAGGGTAACGCTGCGGTCGGGTGAAAGCCATGAGTCCCGGACCCGCCTGACGGATATCTCTTTCGGCGATCGCGAGCAGGTTGCCGCCGGGTTACATCAGAAATTCCATGCGGTTATCGGTGCTGAATTAAATCCGGGCCAAGCCCGGGATCTGGAAGAGGCGATCATGACCCTTGAATCCGCGCCGGATGTGATTGATGTGCTCGGCAAAGGCATCAACTGACCGCATTCACATGGCCGCATAACCTCCATCGAGTTCTATGGCCGTGCCGCTGTGATAACAGGCGGCGTCAGAAGCGAGATAAACCGCCAGCCCGGCAAGGTCCTGTGGTGTTCCCCAGCGGCCAATGGGCATACGCTTGATCACCTTTTCGTAGAGGGCAATGTTATCGTGGTTGCGCTTGTTCATATCTGTTTTGATAAACCCGGGCATGATGGCGTTGGCACGAATACCGTAACGCCCGAATTCCACGGCAATACCCTTAATCATGGCCAGGACTGCCCCCTTGGTGGCGCCATAGTGCTCGTTGCCCGGCGAACCGTGGGTGGCCTGTAAGCTTGACTGGCCGATAATGGCGCCGCCCGGATCACCCTGGTCCGCCCGTTCTTTCATATGCTTGAGAACTTCCCGCACGGTCAGAAACCAGCCTTCCATATTTACCGCACTGACATCACGAAAGGTGTCTATGGAAAGGTCTAAAAACGAAGGCACAGCCTTGCTGATGCCGGCGTTGGCCACCAGGGTATCGATGCGCCCAAATTCCCCCACCACCGTCTCAACCCCCTGACTGACCGCCAACTCGTTTGTAACGTCGATAGGCGCAGCACCCACCCGGGTGCCGTGCTGCTCCAGTTGTTTAAGGGCTTGGGTATTCCGGTCTGCATCAATATCCCAGATCACCACGTCACCACCTGCGGCGGCCAAACCTTCTGCAATTGCCAGCCCAATACCCCGGCTGCCGCCGGTGACCAGGTTCACCTTTCCGGACAGATCAAATAGTGATTTCATGATGTCAAGCGCCTGTTTCTAGTGGTTGGTTAGCGCGGAATTCTTCAGCCACAGCGGCCAGAGTTGTAAATTCCACATCGTCGTGAGCGCGGAAGTAGTCGGTCAGGCGTTCCAGCATGAGCATACGGCTGCCCTTGCCCGTGGTTTGCGGGTGCAGGGTCAAAACGTAGACCCCTTGACCAATGCGTTGGTACAGATAGTCAAATTCGTCTTGCCAGATGTGGCGTACCTCGTCCGGCGACCTGAGTCCCGGGCGGCCTGAGCCGGGTTCGTAGCTGAAATAAGGGGCATCATCCATATTCCAGTCGAAGGGTAAAATGACCAGGTCCACCTCCTGACCAAATTCGTAAGCCGCGTCAGTTCTGGGCACATCACCCAGGCGATGGTAGGTTGGGGCAAAATCGTTAGGTGCCATGGAGCTGTCGTAGCTGAAGCCGTTTTCCAATAAAAGTTTGGTCCACCGCTCACCCAGGTTGCCGCCGGGTAGCCGATGTCCCACCGGTGCCTGCCCGCTGATGCGGTGGATACACTCGATCGAGCGCAGCAGGATGTTGCGTTCTTCCTCCAGAGGGCGTTTGGATGTAGGCCCTTCATGACAATAACCGTGGTATCCCACTTCGTGCCCGGCTTGGGCGATGTCCCGGCAAATCTCCGGAAAAGTGTCGATAGTGTGTCCGGGCATAAACCAGGTGCTGGGAATGGACTTGTCAGTCAAGAGTTTCAGCATACGCTCAGCGCCTACCCGGGCGCCAAATTCCCCACGGCTGATCAAGTTGGGCGACCGGGTCTTTTTGGGCCCCACCCAGATTGAGATGGCGTCGAAGTCGAAGGTTAAACAAACCTTTATATTGGGCACAACATCTCCAGCCAGTGATTTTTCGGCAGTATAAACGCTTTTACTAACCGGTTCCTCCCTTGTCAGTAGCATGAACCTGGGCTGCCCTGTCGAAGGAGCTGATCGGGAATTTCGTCTTGACGATATTATTTATTTGCCATATAACCAATAATTCAGAGGTGGTTCCTGCTCAATTCGAATTCTGATCTAACTTAGTGCTTCTACCTAACTTAGCTCAAGGGCACAAGCACCTGAACAAGCGTGGGTGAGGGTAAATGCCATGTCAGATTCGGCTCAAACGCAGGGGTTTGCTTCGACATTAAGCCGCCGGCAGCTCTTGGCTTATGGCTGCCTGGGTTTTCCGGTGGCGGTCTTGGGATATCCCCTGGGACTTTTCCTTCACCCTTACTACGCGGATGAATTGGGCCTGGGCCTCGCGGCCATCAGTACCGTGCTCCTGGTCTCCCGTTTGGTGGATTTTGCCACAGACCCGTTGATCGGCTGGCTCAGCGACCACACCCGTTCGCCTTTTGGCCGCCGTAAACCCTATATGGTGCTGGGTTTGCCGGTCATGTTAACCGGTATCTGGATGCTCTTTACACCCGAAGCGCCGGTAACGATCTGGTACATGCTGTTCTGGAATACGTTTATGTATCTGGGCTGGACAATCATGATTCTGCCCTATTATGCCCTGGGGGCAGAGATCTCCAACAACTATATGGTGCGGGCGCAAATCACCGCCAGCCGTCAGCTTTTTGTCATTGCCGGGTTGATTGGTGTTTCTGCGTTGATCTGGTTTTTTCAGTCGGTTTTAGACCGGGATTCTCCGGGAGAGGTACTGAACCTGTTGGCCACCTTTCTCTTCTTTGTATTTCCCGTCGCTCTGGTGGTTGTGCTGTTCACGATTAAGGAGCCGCCGCCCACCCCGGTGGCAAGACGCCAGTCCTGGCTTAAAGGGCTGCGGAGCATGCTGCGGATTGGCCCCTTCAGACGGTTGGTTTATGTGGCGATAGCCATTGTGATCGGCGAAGCTTCACGGCATGCGGTGCTGGTCTTTTTTATGCAAGATGTATTACAGGCGGGTGGGCGTATCGGCCAGGCGTATACGGCCTACTATTTGTTTGGTGCAATGGCCATTCCATTGTGGCAGTGGCTGGCGAAGCGCGTTGGCAAACACCGCTCCTTAGCCATTGCCATGATCAATTCCGCGGTGATGGTCCTGTTTACCGGCTTCTGTGGACCTGAAGACTACAATATCTTCCTGGTGCTATTTGTCCTCAAAGGGTTGAGTTTTGGTGCCTTTGCCTATCTGCCGGTTGCCATGATTGCGGACATTGTTGATGTGGATACCGCGGTCACCCGGCAGAGCCGGGCCGGGATGTTCTTGGCGGTTAACGCGGCCATTGACAAGATCGGCATTGCCATTGGCATGTTTTTGGCCCTGCAATTACTTGGCCTTTCCGGCTATGATCCCCAGTTGCCGATGACCACCGCCGGTGAATGGATGCTGCGTGCGGAGTATGCCTTCCTGCCCTCATTCTTCTTTTTGCTGGCGTCGTATCTGGTGTGGAACTATCCCCTGACCAGCGCCCGCCACGCCAACATTGTTGCGGCGCTGGGGCGGCGTGAACAATGGGAACAAAGGCAGAAGAGTACAACAAACCCAAGTGATGGAGCACCCGCGGCCGTTTAAACGCTCCCGCAGCAGCAAAGTTATTTGTTTGGCAAACAATAAGTGTGTAAACTGCTCTACGGCTAAACAAGTCCTGTTGTGGTCCGTGGTGGGCTTAACCGGATAATCCAAGGAGATCTACATGCATATCGGCGCCTTGCTCAGTCCCATTGGTAACACAGCGTCGTCCAAGGCCCTGGCTGACCAAGCCCGGGAATTCGAGGCAGAGGGTTTTCATAGCATTTGGATGGCCCAGGCCATGGGCCGTGGTCTGATGCTCACGGATCCGTTGATTGCGCTGGCTGCCGCGGCTGCGGTAACAGAACGTGTCACACTGGGTACAGCCATTCTGCAAAC
>JANQMF010000101.1 GCA_028280225.1 Pseudomonadales bacterium
TTGGAAATGACCAGGTGTTTTGGGGTGAGCTCAGATAAGGCACAAATCACCTCCCCGGCCAGTTGAGGCTTGATGGCCAGCACAACAATTTCGGCTTGGGCCACCGCGTCATTGTTGTTACCGTGCGGTACCACCCCAAGCTGGGCCAGCTTGTCCAGCTGTTCAGCCACGGGATCCGCAGCATGGATACTGGCGGGTGCCCGGCCGTTTTGCAAAAGTCCGCGGATTAGTGCGGTGGCCATATTTCCGGCCCCGATAAAGGCGATGTTTGGGCTACTCACCGGCAATGCCTCCGGCTGCTATGTTGAATATTCAATTGATTTCTCTTCTTGCTCAGGTGGGGTAAAGGAGGCTGTCACGGATGTGATTGACTATGTTGTTCTTTGTTGTCGCGTGTTGTCTGGATCAGGCGGTTACTTTTTTCTCAGAGGAGCCCTGGGCCCGAAGAGTGCCGTGCCGATGCGAATTTGGGTTGCACCGGCGGCAATGGCGTCCTCCAGGTCGGCACTCATGCCCATGGACAGTGTACCCCATTGCGCGTTGTCAGCGGAGCCCAATTCCCGGAGCCGGTCTTGTATCACGGGTGCCAGTTTGTGAGCTAATTGCGCCATGGCACGGTAACTGTTCCCGGGGGGTTGATCCTGGGCCAGGATGGTCATTAAACCCCGGGGTACCAGGTTTGGCATGGTGCTGATGCTCGTGAGCAGATCTTCGGCTGTCTCAGGGCTGATCCCGCCTTTGTTAGGGTCAGCATCAATATTTATCTGGACCAGCACATTGAGCCGTTTGCCCGGTGGACACTGTTGATCGAGACGTTGGGCAATTTTGTGACGATCAACAGTGTGCACCCATTGAAAATGCTCAGCAATCAGGCGGGTTTTGTTGCTCTGAATACGGCCTATAAAGTGCCAGGTTGCGCCCAGGTCCGCAGTGGCGGTGATCTTGTTGATTGCTTCATCCAGGTAATTTTCGCCAAAGTGATTTAACCCCAGCGTATGGGCGTGACGCACTTCGTTAATGCTGCGTGTTTTGGACACGGCAATCAGTTGCAGCTCGGCTGATGACCGGTTTGCGCGTGCACAGGCATCCTCTATTCGCTTATTTAACGCAACTAAATTGCGTTCTAATGCGTTCGAGGGGTGGGGTGGTTTCATAGGGTGTGCAAATTTCAGTGGCGTGGTGGCTTATTTAGCACGAACTTGCCACCAGCTCTAGAGTGGTGAGAGTCCCATGCAAATTGTTAACACCGTCGCAGATTGAAAAAGTTACCCCGGATCGGGTTTAAACTGCGAAGGATAATCCGTGGTGCGGTGTCGTTGAAGGGCATAATATAGGTTAAGGCTACATACGAGTGTCACGTACGTAGCGCAGGTGAACGAAACGCACAGGCTGTGAGGCCTATTTGTGGCAGGCAAGATAACAATTGGGATATATCCTGCTCCGCAAGGCCAAAAGTTAAGAAAAGTTAAGTTAGCAACCGATTCAGTTTGCAACAGACTTTAGTGACAAGAAAGGGATCGCTTAATGGACATAACCGAACTGCTCGCCTTTAGCGCCAAACAAGGGGCTTCCGACCTCCACTTGTCGGCGGGATTACCGCCCATGATCCGGGTGGACGGTGATGTAAGACGAATCAACTTGCCGCCGCTGGAACACCAGGAAGTTCATGGCTTGATCTACGAGATCATGAACGACAAACAGCGCAAAGACTTTGAAGAGTTTTTAGAAACCGACTTTTCTTTTGAGGTGCCGGGGGTGGCCCGTTTCCGAGTCAACGCCTTTAATCAGAATCGTGGCGCAGGGGCGGTATTTAGAACCATCCCCTCAAAGGTTTTAACCATGGATGATCTGGACCTGGGCCAGGTCTTTAAGGATGTTTCCATGGTGCCCCGTGGATTGGTCCTGGTGACCGGGCCCACCGGCTCGGGCAAAAGTACCACCCTGGCGGCCATGGTCGACTACATTAACGACAACCGTTACGACCATATTTTGACTATTGAGGATCCCATCGAATTTGTCCACGAGTCGAAAAAGTGTCTGGTCAACCAACGTGAGGTGCACAGAGATACCCATGGCTTTAACGAGGCGTTGCGTTCTGCCTTGCGCGAAGACCCCGACATTATTCTGGTGGGTGAGCTTAGAGACTTGGAGACCATTCGCCTGGCCCTGACCGCTGCTGAGACCGGTCACCTGGTTTTCGGCACCCTGCACACCACCTCTGCGGCCAAAACCATCGACCGGATTATTGATGTATTCCCCGCGGAAGAAAAGGACATGGTGCGATCCATGTTGTCCGAGTCGCTGCAGGCGGTAATCTCCCAAACCCTGCTTAAGAAAGTGAACGGCGGACGCGTGGCGGCCCATGAAATTATGATTGGTACCCCGGCCATCCGTAACCTGGTGCGTGAGGACAAGGTGGCGCAGATGTATTCCGCCATCCAAACCGGTGCGGCGGTAGGTATGCAAACACTGGATCAGTGTTTGCAGGACTTGGTGGCGAAGCGCATGATTGGACGGGATACAGCCAAAGAGAAAGCCAAGGTCCCGGAGAACTTCTAGGGGCAGAATGGGAAGCTGGGGCCGTCTTCAGGGAGCACGGGCCGTTATGCCAGCCGAATCAGATGAACAACTTAAGATGAACAACCTAAGCGAATAAATCACAGAGATTATTATGGAATTCGATAAGCTGCTGAAGCTGATGGTAGAAAAGGGCGCCTCGGACCTCTTTATCACCGCGGGCAAACCACCCATGGTGAAGGTCAACGGCAAACTATATGCGGCGGGAAAAACCGCACTTTCTCCTGAGCAAGCCAAGGAATTGGTCTATGGCGTGATGAACCCGGACCAGCAGGCCTCCTTTAGCAAGGAACATGAATGTAACTTTGCCATCAACACGCGCGGCCTGGGGCGCTTTCGGGTCAGTGCTTTTTACCAGCGGAACCTGGTGGGCATGGTACTGCGCCGCATCGAGGTGAATATTCCCCGGTGTGCGGATCTTGGCTTACCCTCAACAATTGAAGACCTGGCTATGACCAAGCGTGGTCTGATTATTTTTGTTGGCGCCACCGGCACCGGTAAGTCTACTTCACTGGCGTCGATGATTGGGCACCGCAACGAAAACTCCAGCGGGCATATCATCAGCATCGAGGACCCTATTGAATTTATTCACCAACACAAGGGTTGTATCGTCACCCAACGTGAGGTGGGCGTGGACACCGAGTCGTTTGAGGTGGCCCTGAAAAATACGCTCCGTCAGGCACCGGATGTGATTATGATTGGCGAGGTCCGGAGCCGCGAAACCATGGAACATGCCATCGCTTTTGCCGAAACCGGACACCTGTGTTTGTGTACTTTGCACGCGAACAACGCCAACCAGGCTTTGGACCGGATCATTCACTTTTTCCCGACAGACCGCCATAGTCAAATCTGGATGGACCTGTCGCTGAATCTAAAAGCCATGGTTGCCCAGCAGCTTATCACTACGGTGGACGGGCAAGGCCGCCGAGCCGCGGTTGAGATTCTCATTAATACCCCGCTGGTGGCGGACCACATCCGCAAGGGTGAAGTGCATCTGCTTAAGGAATTGATGACCAAGTCCACGGAACACGGCATGCAAACCTTTGACCAGGCTTTGTACAAGTTATATGCCGAAGGTGAAGTGAGTTACGATGCTGCCATCGCCAGCGCGGATTCGCCCAATGATTTACGTCTGATGATCAAGCTGGGTGCGGACGCCAAGTCAAATCCCATGGAGGGTGTGGATCACCTGTCCATCGATGACGGTGACGAACAGGCAATCAATTTCCGCTAGGCGTACATTTAGTCGCCTGCTCAGCAAGCCAGCTTTGCGCAATTAAACAGGCGGCCAGTTCGTGGTCGCTTTTTGCCGTCCCGGATTCCCGTGCCCCTTCAAGTAGCTCTTTGGCCACGCGGCTGGTCAGGCGTTCGTCGTGCATTTTTGTCGGCAGTTTGAACCGCTGCTGAAGCTGGTGGGCAAATTGCTCAGCCCGGGTAGACATCTCCGAGGTGCTGCCATCCATGTTAAGGGGCAAACCCACCACCAGATGTGTAGGTTGGTGGGCGTCAACTAACTCAGCGATCTGGTGCCACTGGGGTTTGCCGCTCCGGGCCTTCAGGGTGGCTACTCCCCTGGCGTCGCCGGTAATGGTCTGGGCAACAGCCACACCGATATGATGGGTGCCAAAATCAAAGGACAGCACCATACGGATGTGGGGCATGTGGATGTCAGTCATGCATGACCGGGGCGGGCAATAAGGCGCAAGTCCACGCCCATGGAAGCGGCTACTTCGTCCAACCGGCTTTCAAATGGAGATTCAAACAGGACCCTGGCATCCGCCTGGGTGGTTAACCAGATGTTGTTCTGTATCTCCGCTTCCAGTTGACCGGCACCCCAGCCTGCATATCCCAGGGTGACCATATATTGTGCGGGTCCGGTATCGTTGGCAATGGCATCAAGTACCTCCATGGCCGTGGACAAGAGCAGGGTTTCACCCACTTCGGCGGAAGAGTCGTAATGCTTGTCATTGCTGTGCAGTACAAACCCTCGTTCGGTGGCCACCGGACCGCCTTCCAGGACCGGGGTCTCCACCAACCGGCGGTTTGTTTTCAGGCCAATGTGGGACATCAGCTCCAGCAGAGATACGGTAGACGGCCGGTTAACCATCAGCCCCATGGCGCCTTCATCACTGTGCTCACAAATATAGGTGAGGCTATTGGCAAAGTAGTCACCCACCAGGGAAGGCATGGAAAGAAGAAAGTGATGCTTGAGGTTCATGGCCGGAATTCTACGTGACCAAGGGGCAAAGGGCACTAACGGGTGTGGTTTGTGTTAACTTGGGGCCTTTAAAACGGTGGGGCTAGCCCCCCAGCGCGGAGCCTGACTTGGTGAACTGCCAGGTGCGGGTAAACTCCAGACGGTCATATTCTTTACGCATTTCCACGTGAAAAGCCTGGAAAGGGGCGGCCTGGCGCACGGTGGCCAGGGCGGCCTTATCCAGTTCCCGATGCCCGGACGATTTGAGCACCCGTACCTCTTCCAGGGTGCCGTCGGCTAAAATAGAGACCAGCATCAGCACCTCACCTTCAAGCTGCCCGGCAGGGTAGTTGATGCGCCCGATGCGTTCACACTTGGCCCGCCACATATTCAGATACGAGGCTTCAACGGCAGAACGGGTGGTAACGGTATTGATTCGTTTGGTGCGCGGCATTTTTGCCAGGGCTTGTTGATCCTGGGCAATGCGTGCCTCCAGACTGGCAATTTCCTGGACCAGTTTTTCACGGTTCATTTGCGGGCTGGCTGGTGCTTCGAGCAATTCCGTAAGCTCCAGCAGTTCGGTTTGCGCGGCATCCATGGTTTGGGCGGTGGTTGTCAGCACTTTTTGCGCAGTTTCGGATACCTCGGGCATGGGGGTGGCCTGGGAAAGAACAGGATCCAACTGGTTGTTGTGAAAGTCAGCTTCCTCCCGGGTCGTCATTTCCTGGATGTCTGCCTCGGTACCACTACCCAGCTGATTTTGACTGGCGATAAAATCAGCTTCTTCGGGAGTGACCGCATCGTTGGCTACGGACAGCGTGACGTCGATACTGATATTTTCGCTGGTGTTTAAGTCGGACGAAAAGCCCACACCCAGGATCAAAGCGGCATGCAGGGTAACCGCAAGAAACAGGCTGAATGAAAAACGATCACGGTTGGTGACAGCAAGCTCGGACATAGTTAGATAATAGCGTGTTCAACAAATTAAGTAGATAAGGAGCCGGGAGTCTGCTGTATAAGCAGCTTCCCGGCTCGCTAAAGGGCATTACGCCGGGCGCTTAGCCAAAATCACATCCATAAGATTACCGGCAATGTCCGCCGAAAACTGTGCGTCCAGTTCCCGTATACAGGTTGGGCAGGTCACGTTGATCTCGGTCAGGTAGTCACCAATCACATCAATGCCCACAAATACCAAACCCCGGCGTTTGAGTTCCGGTCCCACCTGTTCCGCAATCCAGCGGTCCCGGGGGGTCAACTCCCGGCCTTCGCCCCGGCCGCCGGCGGCTAAGTTGCCGCGGGTTTCTCCCGCCGAAGGAATACGCGCCAACGCCCAGGGCACCGGTTCACCGTCAATCAGCAGGATACGTTTATCACCGTCGACAATTTCCGGCAAATAGACCTGGCCCATAATTTGTGAACGTTCACCCTCGGTCAGGGTTTCGATGACAACGGATAGATTAGGGTCATTTTCCATAATCCGGAAAATGGAGGCGCCACCCATGCCGTCCAGCTTTTTGAAAACTACGTTTTTGTGTTCCGCATGAAAGGCTTTCAATACATCGCTGCGCCGGGATACCACCAGGTCAGGCCCACACTGGGGAAAGGCGGTAGCAAAAAACTTCTCGTTACAATCCCTGAGTGATTGGGGTTTGTTGATGATCAAAACCCCCTGGGCTTCAACCCGCTCCAGCAGGTAGGTGGTATAGATGTACTCCATGTCAAAAGGCGGATCCTTGCGCATCATGATGATATCCATTTCCGCCAGAGGGGTACGCCTGGCTTGGCCAAGCTGATACCAATCATCACCGGCGATGGCCGCATCCAGTTGCTCGCAAAAATCCTTACGCAAGGACAGCAAACGGACCATGCCGCAAACTTCTCCCTCCCAAAGCATCAGATCTGCCTGTTCCAGGTAATAGATTTCCAGACCGCGCATCTGGCAGGCTCGAATCATGGCCAGCGTGGAATCCTTTTTCAGGGCCAGGCTATCCAACGGATCCATGATGAAGGCAATTTTGCTCATAGCGGTCTTTGCGGCTGATGGTTAGCTAAAAGTAACCACATGTACGCTTCGGCTCAAGGTGGTATGTCGTCTAAAGCCGGTGTCCTGCAAATAAAGTAAGTTGGACGCGAACCCATTAGCTGCTATTTTTTATGCAGTGTGCTTGCCAAAAGTGGGGTTCAAGCGGATTTAAAAAAACAAGTTCCGCAAAAGTGAGAACGGCTTCGACTTATTCAAGTGTAGTGATAGCGGGGGCATCAAGGCCATGTTACAAAAGGGTATTAAGGATGACGGTGGGCACCGAGCGGGGTATTTGCCGTGCTTGAAAGGGCGCTTTGTGAGCCATTTCACCTTTTATGATAAAAGGACAACGAGGACCAGTTGAATGCGAGAGGAAGAGGAACTTCACGGGCTGAAAGTCTTAGTTATTGACGACTCAAAGACCATTAGGCGCAGCGCAGAAAACCTCCTAAGCAAGGAAGGCTATGATGTGATTACCGCGACGGACGGCTTCGATGCGTTAGCGAAAATAGCTGACGCGCGCCCCAAGATCATATTTGTCGACATTATGATGCCTCGTTTAGATGGCTATCAAACCTGTGCGTTAATCAAAAACAATAGCGAATTCAAAACCACCCCGGTGGTCATGCTCTCATCCAAGGACGGTCTATTTGATAAGGCCAAGGGCCGCATTGTCGGTTCTGACCAATACATTACCAAGCCGTTCAGCCGTGAGGAGCTCCTCGGCACCATTCGCACGCTGGTGCAATGAGGTGTTGTGCAACATGATTCCATCACATAAGCCGACAAGCCAACCCGTTGTGCCGCTCACGGTGAATATTTTACGTCTGCCGCGTTGCGGATTTTGCAGAAAGGTGTAGCTGAAGATGGCAAGAATACTTGTTGTTGATGATTCCCCGACGGAAACACACCAAATGGTCAATACACTGGCCCGGCAGGGTCATCAGGTGTTAACCGCCGCTTCCGGGTCGGATGGTGTTTCCATGGCCAGCGCGGAACAGCCGGACATTATTTTCATGGACGTGGTGATGCCGGGGATAAATGGCTTCCAGGCGACCCGGCAGATTACCCGTGGAGACGATACCAGCCACATACCCGTTGTCATTGTGTCCAGCAAAAATCAGGATGCAGACAAGGTATGGGGTGAACGGCAGGGTGCCTGTGGGTATCTGACCAAGCCGGTTGACGATCGGACTTTAATCAGCACCGTTAACGGGTTGCTGCCCTCATAGGGGATATAGGGGCCAGTGGTGAACAACGAAGCGCTCAACGTATTAGAAGACATTAAGGCAGCCACCCTGAAGCTGGCGGCACCCCTGCCCCATAAAGAAGAAGTGCAGGCCCAATGGCAGGGGCTGGGATTTTTGGTGGGGGGTATTCGCCTGGTCTCCCAACTGGGTGAGGTCAGTGAGCTGCTCCAGGTGCCCCGGCTGACACCCTTACCGGCGGTAAAACCCTGGGTAATGGGCATAGCCAATGTGCGTGGCCGGCTGATCCCGGTGATCGATCTGCACGAATACTTACAATTACCCACAACCTTACCCATGAGCCAATGGCGTGTATTGGTTGTGGAAGACGGTGACATGGTTGCCGGATTGCTGGTGGAACAGTCTCTGGGTATCCAGCACTTTCTGGAAGAAAGTTACGAGGAACAATTTGCTGAACGCGGTAACGGCGAGCTTGAGGGGATTAACCCTTATGCCAGCGGGGCGTTCAGACACGGTGGCCGCGTGTATCACGTGGTGCAACTTAAATCGATATTGCGCGACGAAAAGTTTATGGACGTTGCGTTATCTAACCCCAACCCCCTGCATGGAAGTCAAGATGGTCAGCCGGGCAGTTAAGGCGCAGCAGGGATCAACAAATTGCAGCTGTAGTAGGTTTACAATATGAAATCAGGGAAGCTATCTCCATTGTTAATTACGCTGATGATGCTCATGTGCGGCATCTTAATCGGCATGGCCTATTTTCTCGTTGAACAGAAAGTTTCGGTTTTGGATAATCCGCCCATTATCCTTGCGGTTGCCGGGGTGATTCTAATGGCGGTGATCGGTGCGGTCATGGTAAGTGGAACGCGCAGACAGTTGCATGAGCAGGCGGCGCAGAACGAACGTAATCAGGCGGCCATTCTGCAACTGTTGGACGAATTGGCGGATCTTGCTGAAGGTGATCTTCGGGTTCATGCTTCGGTGACGGAAAATTTCACCGGAGCCATTGCCGATTCGATCAACTTTGCCATTGATCAGATGCGCGGCCTGGTATCTAACATAAATCACCTGTCGGTACAGGTTGCCAAGGCGGCGGACAATACCCAGGACACGGCCAGTGACTTAGCGTCAGCCACGGAAAACCAAGCCAAGGAAATTGGTGCTGCTTCTATGGCTATCAACGACATGGCGGTATCTATCGATCAGGTGTCGTCCAACGCCGCAGAATCCGCTTCGGTGGCGGAGCGGGCGGTGGAAATTGCCAATAAGGGTTCTCATGTTGTACAGGATACCATTGGCGGGATGGACAGCATTCGCAGCCAGATTCAGGAAACCTCCAAGCGCATTAAGCGCCTGGGTGAATCCTCCCAGGAAATTGGGGATATTGTTTCACTGATCAACGATATTGCTGATCAAACAAATATCTTGTCATTAAATGCGGCGATTCAAGCGTCCATGGCGGGTGATGCAGGCCGCGGCTTTGCGGTGGTTGCTGACGAGGTTCAGCGCCTGGCCGAACGTTCTTCCGCCGCCACCAAGCAGATTGCTGCCCTGGTGAAGACGATTCAAACAGATACAAACGAAGCGGTCATCTCCATGGAACAGACCACCGTTGAAGTGGTAGAAGGCGCCCGCCGCGCTCAGGATGCCGGTGTTGCCCTGGAAGAAATTGAGGGGGTATCGACGTCCCTTGCAGAGTTGATACAAAATATTTCTAATGCGGCTCGGCAACAGGCGGCCACGGCTGGACACGTCAGCAATACGATGAATGTAATTCAGGAAATTACTTCACAAACAGCGGAGTCTACTGAAACCACGGCAAACTCCATTGGTGATCTTGCCGGCCTGGCCAACGAAATGCGCTTGTCGGTTGAAGGCTTTAAACTGCCCACCAATGCGGCATAGGGAAGGGATGCCAAATTCCGGACCAGGTCGCTGGCTGTCGGGCAGAACCGGTTTGAGACACGTGTGTTATAAAAATCAGGGAACATAATGGCAAGTCCGCACGAACATTTTGCATTAGATTGGATAAAGGCAGATCTGCTTGAGACGCTGAACGATGCGCGTGCGGCGTTGGATGAATACGCCGAAGGCCCCGGTGACGAAGTCCGTTTACGGTCATGTCTAACCAATGTACATCAGGTACACGGCACGCTGGTGATGTTGGAGTTGGAAGGGGTGACCCTGCTTGCTGACCATATGGAACAACTTGCCCAGGCAATGTTGGCGGGACAGATTAACGACACTGCGATTGCCGGCCAATATCTGATGCAGGGGATTCTCGAATTGCCGGGATACCTGGATGAACTGCAACGGGGTGCGCAGGACAGCACCAGCCCCACGCTGCCCCTGGTGAACGAAATTCGTGTCCTGCTGGACTTGGCGCCGCTGGCGGACGAAGCAGGTACAAGCTTGGTGGGTGGCGTTTCCGACGCGGCGGTAGAGAAGTTTGTGGCCATCGACGGCCAGCAGAAAGTTGCGCGTATTCGTACCGCTTACCAGACTGTGCTGCTGTCTATCCTCAAGGGTGAAGACCGGCAGGCGGCGCTGGATACCTTGACAAAAATTGCCGTCAGCTTGCAGCGGGTCTGCGTAGACACCCCCCTGGAAAGGCAGTGGCAAGCCTTTGGCGAATTTATCGCCAGTCTGGCCCACAAGCAGGGTGGTCTTGAAAGCGAAGCCGTTAAGTTGCTGCGGCGGGTGGATGTTGAAATTAAGAGTCTGGGCCGGGACGGTGCCGCAGCGCTGCGCGAACCGGTCAACATGGAGCTGATACAGCAACTGCTGGATGCAGCGGAGGCACGGGCTCACAACAATCCAACCATGGAAGGTTTGCGGCGGGCGGTGGATCGTGACATTAACCACAACACCCTGGCTATTTCCGGCCGGCAAGCCTTGGCCAGCGCAGCCCAGGCACTGCAAGAAGAACTCGGCTCCGTGAAAGACCGTTTGGATATATTGGTCCGCAGCCCGTCGGTGGATCTGGCTGAGCTGCGTGGCCTGGTAGGTCCGCTGAACCAAATTGGCAGCACCTTATCCCTGCTGGGTTTTGAAAGTTCCCGGGAAATTGTGGCGGATCAGGTTGAGGCCATAGAAAGCCTGGTTGTCCTGGGTGATGGGGATCCTCAAGGTGTGCAGAGTATTGCCGGTGCCTTGATTCAGATTGATGAAAATCTAAGCAGCGTTGCCCAGGGTTCGGAAAAATCGGAAGTCGAGCAGATCACCGACGATGCCCAGCTGCAGGTCTTGCGCGAATCCCGGACAGGGCTGGAAGAAGTTAAACAATCCATTGTGGACTTTGTCACGGCACGTTTTGACCAGCGGCATCTGGAAAACGTTGCCGCCACGTTGAATGGGATTTGCGGCGCCCTGGAAATTATTCCCCTGCCCAAAGTTATTGATCTGCTGAAGCAGATACAGGTTTATGTGGTGGATCACCTGGGTGCTGGCCATAAACCGGACTGGCAGGCGCTGGACCTGCTGGCGGATGGCGTCAGTGCGGTGGATTACTATCTGGAACGGCTGAGTCAGGAAAATATTTCCGGTGTGGATGACATTCTTGCGGTGGCAACGCGCAGTTTAGCTGAATTGCTGGAAGACACCGCGGCTAAACCGCAGGTTGCGCAGACACCGGCAGATACCCCGGCTACCGGTGCTGTGGCTGCGGAAGCCGGCCAACAGATACATGCGGCAGATTCGGAAGCCGTGCCCCAAGCTGATGAACCCGAGGCTTTTGCGGACATCCCGGTATTTACCGATGCCGCGGGTGTTGGTGACCAGGCCGTGGTTAAGGCAGCGGACGATACGCGGATGGATGACGTATCCGCGGCGGCACAGGTAGCTGATGATGAACCGGCGGTATCCGAGATTGAGGACGTTGAAGACAGCGTGGCGGAATCTGCTGAAGAAGATGCTGGCGATGTTGTGGCCTTTGACCTGGCTGAGTTAGAAATTGAAGATGACGAGGGTGTACAAACCGCTGAGCTGCAGGTGGCCGAATCCACGGACGAAGCCGCGCCCGTGCTGCCTGAAGTCACCCAACCCGCCGGGGCGGAAGGGCTGGATCTTGGTGACTTTGATCTTGGCGGACAGGCTTTTGATGAATTGGTGGACAACGTCGAAGAGGAAGACTTTGAAACCGCCATGGCAGAAGCGGATGAAGAAGATGAAGATGAGGCCGCAGCAGCGGATCAAGGTGATGCAGTTGCTGCCGGGCATCCGGATCCAGAGATTGTCGAAATTTTTCTGGAAGAAGTAGCGGAAGTCCTCGAAGGCGTGGACGAGGTGTTGCCTCAGTGGGGGGTTGCCCTGGAGATGGAAGAGCCGCTCATAGAACTGCGGCGGGCGTTCCACACCCTCAAAGGCAGCGGCCGTATTGTGCAGGCGGCAGAAATTGGCGAGTTGGCCTGGGGTATTGAAAATATGCTTAATCGGGTCATTGATGGCACGGTTACCCCAACGGCGCAGTTTGTGGACATCGTCACCGAAGCCCGGGATCTGATCCCGGGGATGGCGGATGCTTTTGAAGTGGGTAAAAGTTCCGATCTGGACGCCATTGCCAATGTCATCGACCGGGCGGATGTCCTGGCCTCCGGGGGTGAACTGGTACAAGCAAAAGAGGATGAAAACACCGGTGTCACCCAGCCCCAGGCAGAATCAACGGTTGAGGAGGCAGGCTCCGGGTTGGATGAATTCAACCGCACGGACGTTGGCCTCAATCATGACAGTGAAATAACACCTGCGGCTGAAGATGCGGATCAAGAGACCGCGTGGCTGGCTGAAGACCTGGATGAGGAAGACGGTGGCAACGGCTTTGAATTATTTGTTGCTGAAGCCCGGGAGCACCTGCAGGTTATCGACGACGAGAATGCCAAAGTACCCTGGCGTCTCAGTGATCCCATGGCCCGCGCCTTTCATACCCTGGCGGGCAGTTCGGCCATTGCCGGTATCACCAAGGTCCGGTTTTTGGTTGAACCCGCTTACCAGGTGGTTGAAGCCTTCCGCGGTAAAGAAATTGTTCCCGGTCTGCAGGACTTTATCCAGGCGGCTGCGGACCACTTGAGGGCATGTTTTGCCAGCCTCGATAACCACGAGGAATGGGAGGAGCCTTTTGAATTTGTTGCCCAGGCAGATGATCTGCTGGCACGCCAGCCGAGCAAGGCTTCCAATAGTCAACAGATTCTGGCATCCCAAGCCACCATGGATGTTTTGGATGGTGAAGATCAGCTGAGGGCTTATTTATCCGGCCGGGCAGAAACTTGCGCAGACATGTTAAATGCGTTGGCCGACTTGTCTTCTTTAGCCAACGGCTTGCGTGAGGTCAACCTGGCCGAGCTTGCTACCGCCTTTATGCAGATTCTCACCAATGCCACCATTGCCGGCCAAGTGCCTGACCGCTGTGTGCCGGTTGTGCAGAACGGCTACGACCGCCTTGTTGACCAGCTCAACGACATGGCTGCTGGTGGTGAAGCCAAAGACGAGTCAAACACAATTGAACAACTCCTGGCGTTGGATTTTGCAGAAGATGAGCTGCCCATTGACGATTTGGCCGCTGCTGATGAACAGGAAGTGCATCCGGGCACATTTGCGGATGATGGGACGGATGACAGTGCAGAGTCCGAGGTATCGGCAACGTTGGCTGATGAGGAGGACATCCTTGCGGAGGCGGATCATACCCTGGAGGACGTGTCTGAGGCGATAACCGGCGGCGACGACTATATCGACCTTGAATCCCTGGAGATGCTTGCAGACGAGGAGCCGCAGGAACAGCGGGAATCTGTGCCGGAGACGGCTGCCGCACCTCTGTTTGCAAAAGCCGAAGATTCCCCGGAACCGGTTACGCAAACAAGTCCGGAAACGGGCGCGGAAACGGTTTACGATGATGTTGATCCGGAACTGATTGATGTCTTTTTCGAAGAAGCGGACGAAATTTGCGAAGAATTGGAAAACGGCATCATGCGGTGGTCACAGGAGATGGACAACCGTATCTACATGGAAACCCTGTTGCGGGGGCTGCACACCTTTAAGGGTGGTGCCCGGTTGTGTGGCCTGGCGGCATTGGGGGATCTTGCCCACGAATTCGAATCGCTGGTTATCGAAGTGCAGAATGAAGAACGCCTTATCGATGCGGACTTGTTCAGCCGGCTGCATCAGCAGTTTGATAATCTGACAGAACAACTTATGACCGTTCGAGCCGGTGTATTCGGCACCAGCGCCGAACCGGAACCGGTAAATACCGGCGAGTCCGAGGTGGCTGAAGAGGCGGTTGGGGTCGATGTGCCGCTACCGGCGCAAGAGGACTTGGCTGCTGCTCCGGCGGAGCGGGCTGAACCTATTAAGCTTGAACCCACCGAACAGGATGTGGTGGCCAAGGCGGATGCGGCGCTCAATCACGAACGAGCCAGTCAGGAGATGGTCCGGGTAGGCTCATCGCTGCTGGAAGAACTGGTGAATCTTGCCGGGGAGAATTCCATATTGCGTGCTCGGGTTGAGCAGGGCATGGCGGACTTTACGGGTTCGTTAGACGAGATGGAGACCACCATCGAGCGTCTCAGGGAGCAGCTTCGACGCCTGGAAATCGAAACAGAAACACAAATTTTGTTCAGACATGAACGCACTGACGGGCCTCAGTACGAAAACTTTGACCCGTTGGAGATGGATCGATACTCCCAACTTCAGCAGCTCTCCAAGAGCCTGTCCGAGAGTGCTTCGGACATGCTGGATTTGAAAGATACACTGCTGTTTAAGGCGCGTGAGTCGGAAACCCTGCTGCTGCAACAAGCACGGATTAACACCGAGCTGCAGGAAGGATTGATGCGCACCCGCATGGTGCCGTTTAGCCGTTTGTTACCGAGGTTACGCCGGATTGTCCGGCAGGTTTCTTCAGAATTGGCCAAAGAAGTGGAGTTCCACGTCCAGAATGCAGAAGGCGAATTGGATCGGAATCTGCTGGAACGCATGGTGCCACCGCTGGAGCATATGCTGCGCAATGCGGTAGACCATGGCATCGAAAGCGGCGATTTGCGGCGCAACTTCGGCAAGCCCACCAAGGGCCGTATTGATTTGCGGTTGTCCCGTGAAGGCGGTGACGTGGTCATCGAGATCAGCGACGATGGTGCCGGGGTAGACGTCGAGAGCGTGCGAGCCAAAGCCGTGGAGCGGGGGTTAATGAGCCAGGATGCCAACCTGTCTGACGATGAGGTAACGCAGTTTATCTTAGCCCCGGGTTTTTCCACAGCCAAGTCAGTTACCCAGATTTCCGGTCGTGGCGTGGGCATGGACGTGGTGCACAGCGAGGTGAAACAACTCGGCGGCAGCATCAGTATTTTATCCCGGCCCGGTAAGGGCACCCGCTTTGTCCTGCGCGTACCCTTTACCGTATCGGTCAACCGGGCGTTGATGGTGTCTGTGGCTGAAGATTTGTACGCCATTCCGTTGAACACCATCGAAGGTATTGTTTTGCTCAATCCCGAACAACTCCAGGAGTTGTACGGATCTGAAGAGAAAACCTTTGAATATGCCGGCACACCTTATCGGGTACGTTATCTGGGCCAATATTTGGGCCGGGAATATCATGGCCTGGCGCCGGGACAAACCAGTGTGCCCATGGTGTTGGTGCGCTCCGGGGACCACGCAGTAGCGATCCATGTTGATCTGGTTCAGGGCAGCCGCGAAATTGTGGTCAAGAGTTTAGGGCCTCAATTTGCCGGCGTTGGAGGGATTTCCGGGGCTACCATCCTGGGGGATGGCAGCGTTGTTGTCATTCTTGACTTGTTGGCCCTGATTCGAGCCCAACAACATCAGCGCCGGGCCAAACCCGCTGCTGCAGCCAGGTTGAGCAAACCGGGCCCGCGGTGTGTCCTGGTTGTAGACGACAGTGTGACGGTGAGAAAGGTCACCTCCAGACTGTTAGAGCGTCAGGGTATGGATGTTCTTGTGGCCAAAGACGGTATTGAAGCTGTGGCCTTGCTCCAGGAACGTAAGCCGGATGTGATGTTGCTGGACATCGAAATGCCGAGGATGGATGGCTTTGAAGTGGCCCGCCAGGTGCGCCATGACGAACGTCTGGGCAATCTGCCCATTGTCATGATTAGCTCCCGAACCGGTGACAAGCACAAAGAGCATGCCAATCAACTGGGGGTAAATAAATTTCTGGGTAAGCCGTTCCAGGAAAACGAACTGCTTGCCACAATTGATGAATTGGTGACCAGAGTATGAGTACGGCAATAGCCTTGGGTGATGGAGCCAACGACCTGGCCTGTGTGGTTATCCCCACGCCGGGTGAACAGTTATTGTTACCCAATATTTCTGTTGCGGAAATTGTGCCCTGGAAAAGGCTGAACGTCCCCAGCCAGCGCCCGGATTGGTTGATGGGCTACGTGGGCTGGCGGGGCCAGACGATACCCGTTTTACATATATCCCAATTCGATGAGCGCAATGCCGGGGTCACCGGGCAACCGCGGTGCCTGGTGATCATGAACCGCGCGCGTAATCCTGCGGCACCGGCATTTTATGCCTTGGCAGCGACAGGCCTGCCAAGAATGGTGCAATTGACTGCTGATGACCTAACCAGCGCATCACGGGAGTTAAGCGTGGCCCAGGTGATGAAGGTTAATGTGGGTACTGAGGTGGCCACCATTCCGGACCTGGCCTTTATTGAAGAGCAGATCCTGCAACTCAAACAGGCCCAGACAGAGGGTTAACTACCATCCGCCGGTGCGGTGCGGAGTTATGCCGTTAATGCTCTTCTGGTCATAGCCAGGGCAACGGCAGGGACGGTTTCAGCACGTAAGATTAGCGGTCCAAGGCCGAATATGGCGCAGCCGTGCCGGGTAAACTGTTCCAGCTCAGCCTCGCTCCAACCTCCCTCGGGACCCACCAACAGGACATGGCCGCCCACCTCCAACCGCTGCGGAAGTTCGGGATGACCGGCTTGAAAAACAATTTTGTTCAGGGGTTTGGCAAGCAGCTCGGCTTTGTCCAAGAGGGCAAACTGGGGTAAGTGCAGGCGCCCACATTGTTCGCTGGCGCCATCGATGATCTTTTGCCAGTGTCGCTGTTTGTTGCCTGCACGACGCTGATCACTACCCTGTTGCGTGGTTGCGGCTTTTGCGGTGCTGTGATCACTGCCAAACAGCCAGATATGCGTCGCCCCCAGTTCCGTGGCTTGTTGGATGGCACGGTCCATCGCCTGGCCCTTGACCATGCTCAGCGCAATGGCCAGGGTGGCATCCGGCTTGGGTTCCCGGGGCTGTACTGAACTGACCGCCAGGATCGCCTGGCGGGGATTAGCCTCGGTCAGGGTGCATGAAAAAGCCATACCGGCGCCATCGAAGCAGTGAATGGTCTCACCGCGGCGCTTGCGCAGCACACGACACAAATAGTTGGAGCGTTCGTCGTCCAGGGTGAGCACGGAGCCAGGCTCAAATCCGGCTGAGGCTGAAGTATCCGGAGTTAGCAGAAAACGGATGGGCAAGCGACTATCCGTTACTCTCAGCCATCACGCTGATTTCAAGTTTTCTACAATGCGGGTGGTTGCGCCCCAACGATTCAGGGTGTAAAAGTGCAGCCCCGGCGCCCCCAATTCGGTCAGGCGTTGACACAGGTTGGTCACCACCTCAACACCAAACTTAGTGAGCTCATCCGGGTCGCTGTATTCGGCCATGCCGTAGCGCAGCCATCTGGGAATGTCTGCGCCGGCTTTTGCGGAAAATCTGAACAGTGACTCGGCGTTGGTGATGGGCATAATGCCCGGATAAATTGGAATATCGATGTTGGCCGCTGCGCAGCGGTCCATAAAACGCGCATAAGCTTCGGGACAGTAAAAATACTGGGTAATGGCACTGTTTGCGCCCGCCTCCACCTTACGTTTGAAGAAGGTCAGGTCGTGTTGTGCAGACTCGGCGTCCGGGTGTACCTCCGGATAGGCGGCTACCACTAAATGAAAGTGGTCACCGGAGTGCTCGCGCACCAGCTTGACCAGAGCTTCAGCGTTGTGCGTAAAACGGCCGCTCCCCATCCCGGAGGGTTGGTCACCACGCAACGCCACGATGTGTTTTACACCTGCGGCTTTGTAGTCGTCCAACAACTGCACCAGTTCCGGCTTGTCATCTGAGCCGATAGACAGATGGGGTACCGCCTGGTGGCCGGCTTCCAGCAGCGACATAATGGTCTGGCGGGTACCGTCGCGGGTTGATCCGCCCGCGCCATAGGTAACAGAAAAGTACTCAGGCTTGAGGGTGCCCAATTTTGCCGCCACGTTTTCCACCAGCTTTGTGCGCCCGCTGTCATCTCGGGGTGGAAAAAACTCGAAACTGATACGCTGCAGACTCATACTTCTTAGTCTCCTTTCCGATGTACGAAAGCCGATGTACGAAAGCTAGCTGATGTGCAGATCTAGCCCCTATCGCTATAGCGCCGCTGCCAAAGCCTCCGCACGATCGGTACGCTCCCAGCTGAAAGAATCTTCGGTACGTCCAAAATGACCATATGCCGCGGTAATCTGGTAGATCGGTTTTTTCAGATCAAGCATGGCGATTAACCCCTTGGGCCGCAAATCAAAATGCTCACGCACAAGTTGAACAATTTTGTTGTCATCCAACTTGCCGGTGCCAAAGGTGTTGATGCTGATTGAGGTGGGCTCCGCCACCCCAATGGCGTAACTCACTTGAATTTCACAGCGGTCCGCCAGGCCCGCGGCCACAATATTTTTGGCCACGTAACGTCCTGCATAAGCAGCGCTGCGGTCTACTTTTGAGGGATCCTTGCCGGAAAACGCACCGCCCCCATGGCGGGCCATGCCGCCGTAGGTGTCCACGATGATTTTGCGCCCGGTCAAGCCACAGTCTCCCACCGGGCCCCCGATGATGAACTGTCCGGTGGGATTGATATAAATCTTGGTTTCACTGGATATCCAGTTGGCCGGCAAGGTGGGTTTGATAATCTCTTCCATCACCGCTTCGCGTAGTTGGTCCTGAGAGACCTCCGGACCGTGCTGGGTAGATAAGACAACTGCGTTTATACCCACCGGGGTGCCGTCAGTATCATAGTTAAAGGTCAACTGGCTTTTGGCGTCCGGGCGAAGAAACCCCAGAGACCCGCGTCTGGCCTCAGCCTGTTTTTGTACCAGGCGTTGGGCGTAAGTTAGGGGAGCGGGCATCAATACATCGGTTTCGTTGGTGGCATATCCAAACATCAGACCCTGATCACCCGCACCCTGCTCGTGGTCGTTAGTTTCGTCCACACCCATGGCGATGTCGCTGGACTGCATCCCCAGAGCGTTAACCACGGTGCAAGCGTCGGGATCAAAACCCACCTCAGCGCTGTTGTAGCCGATGTCAGCAATCACCTTGCGTACCAGGGTATCTACATCCACAACCGCGTTAGTGCGGATTTCCCCGGCCACAACCACAATCCCGGTCTTGATCAGTGTTTCGCAGGCAACCCGCGACTCGGGGTCCTGGGCAAGCATGGCATCCAAAACCGCGTCGGAGACCTGGTCTGCAACCTTATCGGGATGACCCTCAGAAACGGATTCGGAGGTGAATACTGAATAATCAGCCATTATTGATGTTTCCTTACAATTTGGATAACGAATACTGGAATACTGGATAGTTTCGTCTTTTTCTTTGCTCAAAAAAACGGGCGCATTGTAATGGATCGTTACGATTTACTCATCTTTCATTTGCAGCGCCGCTTGCAAGTGACGACAATAGCGCCGCTGCACTAGACGGGGCAGGATGCCCGATGAATAAACTGTAGGTTTTTCGGAGGTTCCCGCTGGGAACCGTTGGGGAAGAGGAGGCCAGGACGGGCTTTTCTGGACAAGAACACACTAAGGCGTCAAATGACATCACAAAATTCAAGTTCTTCCCGGGTAGAACGGGCTAATGCCATTCGCGTGCTTTCCATGGACGCGGTCCAGGCCGCCAACAGCGGCCATCCCGGCGCACCCATGGGCATGGCGGATATTGGCGAAGTGCTATGGCGGGATTTACTTAAGCACAACCCCAATGATCCGTCATGGGTGGATCGAGACCGCTTTGTATTGTCCAACGGCCATGGCTCGATGTTCCTGTACAGTCTGCTGCATTTAACCGGGTACAACGTAAGCACCCAGGATTTAAAAGACTTCAGGCAACTGCATGCCAAAACCGCTGGTCATCCGGAGTTTGGTGAATGCCCCGGGGTGGAGACCACAACCGGTCCGCTTGGCCAGGGTTTTGCCAACGCGGTGGGTATGGCCCTGGCGGAACAAAAATTAGCCCAGGAGTTTAATCAACCGGACCTGTCCATCGTTGATCACCACACCTGGGTGGTGGTGGGAGACGGCTGCCTGATGGAAGGCATCTCCCACGAGGCGGCATCCCTGGCCGGTACCCTGGGTTTGGGCAAGCTGATTTGCATCTACGATGACAATGGCATCTCAATTGACGGTGAAGTGGATGGCTGGTTTAACGAAGACATCGGCAGCCGGTTCGAGGCTTATGGCTGGCGGGTGATAAAGAACGTGGATGGCCATGATGCGGACGAGATTTCCACCGCCTTGTCGGTGGCACAAAAAACGGATGGCCGGCCCACCCTGGTTTGTTGCCGTACAACTATCGGTTTTGGCTCACCCAACAAAGCGGGTACTGCGGGTGTCCACGGGGCGGCTCTGGGGGCTGACGAAGTAGATTTGACCCGCAGGCAGTTGAACTGGGGGGATGACCCCTTTGTTGTGCCGGACAATGTCCGCACGGATTGGGATATGCGGGTAAAAGGGGCACAGGCACAGGCGGACTGGCAGGCCCTGTTTGAGCGGTATCAGACAGCTCATCCGGAGCGTTCTGCGGAGTTTTTGCGGCGTATGCGCGGAGAGCTGCCGGAGAACTGGCAGGTGGCGGTTAGAGAATTGGCCCGGGCCGAGCAAGAAGCCCCTCAGCCTTGTGCCACGCGCAAGTCGTCACAAAAGGCGCTGGGTGCCATTGCGGAAGGAGTGCCGGAGCTGTTTGGCGGCTCTGCGGATCTGACCGGCTCAAATCTGACCAAGTGGGAGGGCGCTCAGGCGCACCAACATATGAGTTATGGTGTGCGTGAATTTGGCATGACCGCAGTCAGCAACGGTATATGGTTGCACGGCGGCTATCGGACGTTTACCGGCACCTTCCTGGTATTTATGGAGTATGCGCGCAACGCGGTTCGCTTAGCCGCTTTGATGCGCATACCTAATATTTTTGTATACACCCACGACTCCGTAGCGGTGGGTGAAGACGGCCCTACTCACCAGCCCATAGAGCAACTGACTAATTTGCGCAGCACACCCAATCTGCATACCTGGCGGCCCTGCGATACGGTTGAAACGGCGGTAGCCTGGGAAATGGCGATTGCCAGCCGGGAACAACCCTCTGCACTCATTTTCTCCCGGCAAAATACCACCCCGCAGTCCCGGGATACTCAAGCCTTTAATGACATTCGCCGAGGTGGTTACATCTTGTCGGATACCAGTGCGGATCAAACCATGCCGGATATCATCCTGCTGGCCACTGGCTCAGAAGTCGGGTTGGCGTCAGAGGCAGCAAGTCAGCTTAGCGGGCAGGGTGTGGCGGTCCGGGTTGTGTCCATGCCCTGTTGTGAGGTTTTTTTGAAACAGGATGCGGAATACCAGGGCCGTGTTTTACCCCCTCAGGTACGTGCCCGGGTGGCGGTGGAAGCGGGGCATCCGGACTACTGGTACCGCTTTGTGGGCCTGGACGGGGCTGTTGTGGGTATCGATCAATTTGGTGTGTCCGCACCGGGTGGGCAAGCGATGCAAGCCATGGGGATGACGGTGGATAATGTGGTGGCGGCCGCTTTGGGTGTTAAAGGGTAGGAGAACAAGATGGCCGGTGAGCAAAGATTTTTAACCATAGAAGATGTTGATCTGACCAACCGCCGGGTATTAATCCGGGCTGATCTTAATGTGCCGGTCAAGGATGGGGCGGTGACCAGTGACGCGCGGATTCGTGCTTCGCTGCCCACCATCGAATATGCGCTGGCCAGAAATGCAGCGGTTGTGGTGATGTCCCACCTGGGGCGGCCGGAAGAAGGGCAGCCTGATGCCCAGGCTTCCCTGGCACCGGTGGCAAAAACCCTGTCAGATTTATTGGCTCGGCCCATCCCCTTGTTGCCCGACCTTGAAGCCTGCGGCCAGGTTAAATCCGGGGAAGTAGCCCTGCTGGAAAATGTACGTTTTTTAACCGGGGAAAAAGCGGACAGCGAGGAGTTGGCCGGACAGATGGCGGGGCAATGTGATGTTTTTGTCATGGATGCCTTCGGTACTGCCCACCGCGCCCAAGCCTCAACCCATGGTGTGGGTCAGCAGGCCGCAGTCGCCTGCGCGGGTTTGCTGATGGCCCAGGAATTGAATGCGTTGTCGACGGCCCTGGCCCAACCCGCCTCACCGATGATTGCCATTGTTGGCGGGGCCAAGGTGTCAACCAAACTTCAGGTGCTGGATGCGCTGGCTGATATTGCTGATGAGATAATCGCCGGTGGCGGCATTGCTAACACATTTATTGCGGCAGCGGGTTATGGTGTGGGGAAATCTCTATTTGAAGCAGACCTGGTGGATACCGCTGCGGCCATCGCCAAGCGGGTCAATATTCCAATCCCCGAGGATGTCATGGTCGCCACGGATTTTGCGGAAGACGCCCCGGCTGTGGTGCGGGCGATTGATCAGGTAGGCAGCAACGAGATGATCCTGGACATTGGCCCGGTGACCGCCCGGGCCTGGGGTGAACGACTGGCGGGCGCCAGAACCATTCTGTGGAATGGTCCCGTGGGTGTCTTTGAGTATGACCAGTTTGGTGAGGGGACCCGGGTGCTGGCTGAAGGCATAGCGGCCAGCGAAGGTTTTTCCATTGCTGGTGGCGGCGATACGCTGGCGGCCATTGACAAGTACCAAGTCCGGGAGGGTATCTCCTATATTTCAACCGGTGGTGGTGCTTTCCTGGAGTTTGTCGAAGGCAAAACCCTGCCGGCGGTACAGATGCTTGAGGCGCGGGCCGGGACCGGCTGAAGAACGGTTAAGTACAATCGTTGATTTTCGGTTGAGACAGAGCTGACTGAAGCCGGTACAGTTGCTGACGGGAAAGCGATTCGTTGAGCGGGTGATTTGTTTAACCTGTGTTAAAATTCATGTAGTTGACGAAAGGAACCCAAAAGTGAAAAGTGCCCTAGCGATTGGCCAACACTTTCTGGACTTGGCCGAAAAAAACAACACCGCAATGACTCCAATGGAGTTGATTAAGCTGACCTACATTGCACATGGCTGGATGTTGGGTTTGTATAGCCGTGCCTTGATTAAGGAAGATGTAGAGGCTTGGAAATATGGGCCTGTTATCCCTGTATTGTACCATCGGGTTAAGAAGTTTGGCTCCAAGCCTGTTACAGATCGCATATCGAAAAAACGTATCGACTTGGATGCTTACGAGCGCAGCGTTGTTGAACAAGTGTTCGACAAATACGGCAAACTGGGTGGCATAGCGTTATCCAGCCTTACACATCAACCGGGATCACCTTGGGATTTGACGTGGGATGGTACATACGCTGAAAAGATTTCAGATAATCTAATTGAGCATCACTTCAAGGGTTTGATGTATGAGCATCGAGGAAGTGCCTCCTCCGCGATCGGATGAACCGCAATCAGACCCGGCGGCCAAACAAGAAGATTTAGCGTTTGCTAACTACGAGCGAGCTCAACGCGGCCGTCGTGACCAGTTTTGGAAACACGTCCACTATATTGCGTTAGCGGGTATTTGGGTTGGTTCGATCCTTGCCCTTATACTCGTACTTACCACGGTTTGGCACATGATTGGGCCTGAAGAGATGCAATGGCTCGACGAGAACGCGGTACAAAGGTTGTTGGCGCTACTCAGTGGAGCAGGGGCGGCGGTAATCTTCAGGCTGCTCAGGAATTATGTTAACGATACATAATCAGGCGGTGTCATATCAGGTATTTGACGCCGCACAAATCTCCGCGATCGTGTGATCCAGGGTCGCATTGAATTCGTCGTCTGCCTGACCCGCGCTGAGCCCTTCGGTTAGAGCCCGGGAAAAGCTTGCGATCATGCCGTGGTTGGCGCTGAGCCGTTGGTTGGCCTCAGCTTGGCTGTATCCGCCGGATAGCGCCACAACCCGCAAGGATTTGGGTTGGGCCTGAAGCTCAGCGTAAAAGTCGGCTTCTTCGGGTAAGGTCAGTTTAAACATCACCGGCAGGTCGCCCTGCACACTTTCCAATCCCTGTAGTAAACAGGTGCGCAATATATCCTCACAGGCGGCTTTGTCCGGTGCATTGATGTCCACTTCGGGCTCAATAATGGGCACCATCTGAAAATTCAAAATCTGTTGGGCAATATCAAATTGCTGTTGCACCACTCTTTTGATGCCGGCCTCGTTAGCCGCTTTGATCACGGAGCGCATTTTGGTACCAAAAACATTGAGGTCTACCGCACGAGCCAGCAATTTGTCCAGGTCCGGGATGGTCTTCATCACCTGTACCCCATCCTGTTCGTCAGCCAGACCCTTGTCTACCTTGAGAAAAGGCACAACACTTTTCTCCTGCCACAAATAGTCCGGTGTTGGCTTGCCTTCTACCTGGCGGTCCATGGTTTGTTCAAACAGGATGGCGCCGAGAATGCGGTCGCCGGAAAATACCCGGCTGGTCATGATGCGGCTGCGCATCGCGTGGATGAGGTCAAACATCTCGGTGTCGTTGCTGTACGCATCTTCGTTAACCCCATACAACTTGAGTGCTTTTGGAGTACTCCCTCCACTTTGATCAAGGGCGGCAATAAAACCGGGAGCGGTCCCGGCTTTGTTTAATTGTTTGTCGAAAATGGCGTAGTTTTCCGCAGAACGCGCTGTAATCTCAGACATAATTAGTCCTGGGTGGATAAAAAACGCGGTATTTTAGGTGGGATGCCGCTTTATGTATATGCTACGCAATATGAATGAATCACAAAAATTGCCATTGGTTACAAATGATGTGTCAGCTTTGCGCCGTGGTACACATCCCTTTGACCACACCGCCCTGCAGGCGGCGGTAGCGGCCCTGGAGCATGGTGAAAAGTTGCCTGAACATCTGCTGGGGGACTATCGTGCATTTTATGGGTTTGACCTGCTCCTGGACGGTGCCGGCCATTCCCTCCAGTTACTTAAGGTGGCGGATCAACGGATTGCGGTGCACCGTTTTGAGCCGCCGCATATTCGTGGTTACGCCATGTTGTGTCACGGTTATTACGATCATGTCGGGTTATATGGTTTTGTCCTGCGTTATTTGCTGAGTCATGGTCTGGCGGTGGTGGCTCACGACCAGATTGGTCACGGCCTGTCGGATGGGCCGCGGGCGACTATCCAGAGTTTTGACCGGTATGTGGCGGCGACCCACGCGGTGCACCTGGCGGCCGCGGCTCAGCTTCCCCAGGCCACCCCCTGGCATTGGTTAGGTCAGAGCATGGGTGGATCTGTGGTGATGGAAACCCTGCATCAGCATCCGCAATTACCCCTGGGTGAGGTTGTCCTGTTTGCTCCGCTGGTCCGTCCCTACGGCTGGTGGCTGTCTCAATGGGTATTTGCATTGGCGAAAATGACCGTGGATGAAAGACCGCGCAAGATCACCCGCAATGCCGAAAACGCTGAATTTCTGCACCTGCAACATGCAGACCGGTTGCAGCCGCAAATATTGCCCGTGGCCTGGGTGCAGGCCATGGTGGACTGGTTTCAACGCCTGGAGCGTTATCCGGGCTCGAATTTGCGGCCTAAAATTATACAAGGCCACCAGGATCGCACGGTCAGTTGGCGCCACAACCAGAAATTTCTGGGGCAGCGGTATGCTGACGCGCAGTGGTGTATTTTGCCCCAGGCGAGCCACCATCTGGCTAATGAGTCTACCCACATTCGCCAACAAATGTATGCCTGGCTGGACCAACAATGTGTTTGGGTGGCTAACGGATCGGGGTAAATGATGTTTGAAGAAGTGCTTTCTCCAGGGCAGGTCAAAAACGATGCGGATAGTCTGGCGGTTTGGGGGAAAGACTGGACCAACGGTTTTTCTGTGGCGCCCTCAGCGGTGGTTTTCCCCGAAGACAACCATCAGGTTGCCGGGTTAGTCGCTTATGCGCGCCGGGAGAAAATTGCCCTGGTGCCCTCGGGCGGGCGCACGGGACTGTCTGGTGGGGCGGTAGCCGGTCATGGCGAAGTGGTGGTGTCTTTTGACCGCATGAACAAAATTCTCAACTTTAATCCGGAAGAGCGGTTGGTGACCTGTCAGGCTGGGGTGATCACACAGGCCCTGCAGGAATTTGCCCGTGAACAGAACCTGTTTTATCCCGTTGACTTTGCCTCCTCCGGATCCAGCCAACTGGGCGGGAATGTGGCCACCAACGCTGGGGGGATTAAGGTCATCCGCTACGGATTGACCCGGGACTGGGTGGCGGGCCTGCGGGTGGTCACCGGCACCGGTCAGCTTTTACACTGCAACAATGGCCTGGTCAAAAATGCCACCGGATATGATATGCGGCATCTTTTTATCGGTTCCGAGGGTACCTTGGGATTAATTTGCGAACTGGATATGCGTTTAACCAAGCCGCCTGCCCCGCAGGTGGTTATGGTCTTGGGTGTCCCGCGGGTGGACCACTTGCTGGATGTCCTCAATAGCTTTAATCACACCTTGACGCTATCCGCGTTCGAATTTTTTTCCGACCTTGCGTTAGAAAAGGTGTGTGCCCATCGCACCCTTGCCCGGCCGTTGGCGGAGCCTGCCGCCTATTATGCCTTGCTGGAGTTTGATGAAACCGCCATGGACAGCGCCGGCAAAGCCTTTGAGCATTGCATCAACGAAGGCTGGGTGGCTGATGGTGTACTCAGCCAGTCCCAAGCCCAGGCGGCATCTTTGTGGCAGTTGCGGGAAGGCATATCCGAAAGCATTGCGGCGCATACGCCCTATAAAAACGACCTGTCCGTAACTGTCAGTCAGGTGCCGGAATTTTTGTCTGAGGTGGATAGATTTGTTGATGACAGTTACCCGGATTTTGAAGTGTGCTGGTATGGCCACATTGGTGATGGCAACCTGCATCTGAATATTTTGCGCCCTGAGCATCTGTCTGTAGAAGAATTTATGGCCATGGGACACGCCATGAGCCCCAATATATTTTCTCTGGTGCAAACCAGGGGCGGCAGCATCTCCGCGGAACACGGCGTTGGCTTGTTGAAAAAGGACTTTCTGCACTACTCTCGAAGTGAGGCAGAGATCACCTTGATGAAGGGGCTGAAAAACTTATTCGATCCTGATCAAATCCTCAATCCGGGGAAGCTGTTTGCCTAATCCGGGTTGTGGATACGCAGGAGGCCTTCCTGGGCAACGCTGACCATCCGCTGTCCGGCCTGATTGTACAAGGCACCGTAGGCCAAGCCCCGGCTGTTGGCCGCCGCCGGGCTTTCCAGGTCGTACAATAACCATTGGTCAAATATAGGTGGATTGTGGAACCACATGGCGTGGTCCAGACTGGCACCGGCCCGTTCACCTTGATCAGCATGTGGACGCCAGGCAGTATCCAGCAAACTGCGATCGCTGGCATAAACGACCAGAGCCAGGTGCAATCTTGGATCTTCCGGCAATTCGCCGTTAGCCCGCAGCCAAACCTGTTGTCGCGGGGGTAGGGGCTGGTCCGCGGTGATTGGGGTGATCATCCGCACATCAATGGGCATGTCCCGCCAGTTCCGCCGGCCACGCAATTCGTCTCTATTCGGACACTGCTCCGGCGGAATCACCTGCGGCAAGGGTGTCTGGTGGTGAACCCCCCGCTCAGGGCGCTGAAAACTGGCCTGAAGCTGGAAGATGCGTTGACCGTGCTGCCAGGCCTCAACCCAGCGCACCGCAAAGTTGCGACCGTCTTTGCTGTGGGTGACCCGGTATTCAATATCCGATTCCGGACGGCCGGGACCCAGAAAATAGGCGTGCAGTGAATGCAGGGGGAAGGCGTTGACTGAAAGCTGGGCCGCCATGGCGGCTTGAGCCGCCACCAGGCCGCCAAATAAACGCGCCTGTGCGCCCACGCCACCTTCTCCCGCACCACCCAGGAACACCTCTACATCTTGTGTGCTGGCTGCCGCAAGCGGCTGCAGGTCCAGCCGCTTGAGCAATCGCTGAAACAGAGTGGATGGCATATAACGGTTGTTAGTTGGCCAGTTCCTCAACCGGTCGGTCCACGGGATCACCAAAATGCTCGGGGGTTACCGATGTCCCCAAGATGATGGTATAGCCTTGCGGGCTTTGTTCAGCATGTACGGTTTTGGCCGGTACTTGCACCCGGGTGCCCGGACCACATTCGTGCACGGTGTTGGCGGCAACATCCCGTAACCTGAGCAAACCGGCAGTGACCACAAACTCCGCGTCAAACTGATGCCAGTGCTCGTCCCCATCCACTGCCGGGATATCTACCGCCGTGGTAAAGACAAAGCGCGCACTCAGGTCTGCGGTGACCCGGGCCTGGTCAATTGGATCCGAAACGTCGTTTGTTGTGCTGATTGTCATGGCCGCAACCGCTAAAAGGGTGTGGCCAGTTTACGCGAGTTGTTCAGGTAAAAGCTAATCCCACCTGGGTTTGCGGCGGGCTGCTTTTTTTTCGCTGCGTTGTTTTTTGGCGCTTATCCGGCGGTTTTTGGCGGCCGTTCCGGGCCGGGTAGGAATACGGCGCTTGGGTTGCACCCAGGCTTCGGCGAGCATGGCCTGCAGGCGCTGCTCAGCAGCTTTGCGGTTCTTCAGCTGCGAACGGAATTGTTCCGCCTGGATAATCAGTTCACCCTGTTTGTTAATGCGGTTGCGCTGTTGTGTGTACAACCGCCGCAGCACACCCGGACTTAACCCCAGGCGCTCAAGCTTAACGCGCAGTTCCACGGCGGTAGACGTCTTGTTAACGTGTTGGCCGCCGGGCCCGGAGGCTTGCACAAAACGAAATTCGCAAGCAGCTTCGTTGACTTCAAATGTTCTCATAACCGGTATCTGCCCGGAGACTAAGCATACAGGGTCAGGGGTTGCCAGCTGCCGTTAAAGTGCTGGGTGTTGGGGAATACCGTGGTGTCCGGCCCCGGGGTTACTGAATGACACCTGACAGCGCGCACCGTGGGCTCAAATTCAAAACCCTGGATATGTTGCCGGTTTAAATCCAACAGGCCAAAACCGGGCTGGTGTACACGTTTTAAGGTACCGGCATTGATCAGCAACAAGTTGCTGAAATGAATAAGCGTGCGGTAATGCACATGGCCGTTGACCACAAAACTCACCTGGTCCGAGGCGATAATCTCATCCAGCCTGTGACACCGCTCAGCAGGCATCCGCTCGGTGCCGGGCCAGATCTTCTGCAGATCATTGTCGGCCATACCGTGGCACAGCAGCAGGTTTCCGGCCACGGTGGGCAAATAGTGCTGGGTGGGCAACCCAGCCAGATAGTCCAGGCTGGCCGGGGCAATGTGCTGGCGGACATGGGCATTAGCGACGTGGCGGACCTTGTCCGTCAACAGCCAGCGGTCGTGGTTGCCCCGTACGGTGACCACATTATGGGTTTGTAACAGCTCCACACAGCGGTCCAGATTGCCGGTACCGTCTGCGATATCGCCGGTGCAAATTATAATTTCCGCATCCAGGGCTTTAAGGTGCTGGATGGCGGTGTCGAGATGTTCGTGCTCAGCATGTACATCCCCAATAATGCCAATCTTTGTATACATAACCCACGATAGGCACCCTGGAGGAAGTATTCAATCCCCGGCCTGGAGGGAGTAGCATCGTTGCATGAGAGTTAGAGGGCAATAAAGATGAGTGACTTAGCAAACTTTCGTGAGGAAACCCGGGCCTGGTTGGCGGAGAATTGTCCACCGGGCGCGCGGGGCCCGGGTCCGGTCTCCAACGGCAGTACCAAAATAACAATCAAAGACGCGGATACCTTGCTGTGGCTGGAACGCATGGTGGAAAAAGGGTGGACGGTACCAAATTGGCCCACGGCTTATGGCGGGGGTGGGCTGAGCAACGATCAGTACCTGGTTTTGCTGGAAGAAATGGCGGCGATTCATGCACGTCCTGCGCTATCCAGCTTTGGCACCAGCATGATTGGCCCCACCTTGCTGGAGTTTGGCACCGAAGATCAAAAACAGCGGCATTTACCCCCTATTGCCCGGGCGGAACTGGAGTGGTGCCAGGGTTACAGCGAGCCCGGGTCCGGCAGCGATCTTGCCAGCTTGTCGACCCGTGCGGAGGACAAGGGTGACCATTACCTGATCAACGGACAAAAAATATGGACGTCCGGTGCCCATCATGCGGATTGGATGTTTTGCCTGGTGCGTACGGATGCGGATGCGCCGAAACATGAGGGCATCAGCTTTGTTTTACTGCCCATGGATCAACCCGGGGTGGAAATACGGCCTATCCGTTTGATCAGCGGTGAGTCTCCATTTAACGAAACCTTTTTCACCAATGCCATAGCCAGCAAAGAGGATCTGGTCGGCGAGTTAAACCAGGGGTGGACCGTTGGCAAACGCTTGTTACAGCATGAGCGTTCCGGGATGGAAAGCCTGGTCAGCGGGGGGGCCAAGGGTGAGGTGATGAGCCTGGTGGGTGAGGCTAAACGCAGTTTTGGTGACCAGCAGGGGCGCATTGCGGATGGGGCGTATCGCAGTCAGGTGCTGAAGTATGAAATGGATAATCGTGTCTTTCGCATGGCCCAACGGCGGGCGGTGGAAGAATCGGAAGGCGGAACCCCCGGAGCGGTAACCTCCATCTTTAAGGTATACGGCTCGGAACTCCAACAAGCCTATTACGACTTGTTGCTAAAGATGCGCGGCACCCGTGGCTTTCCCGATACCATTACAGACAAAGGGGCGGACAACGGGCAATTTTCCGATAAAGAGCTGATGGATACCAAACAGTGGCTCTACTACCGTGCCGCTTCCATTTACAGCGGCAGCAATGAGGTACAACGCAACATCATCGCCAAACGGGTGTTGGGGTTGCCGGACTAGTTTTGCACGGAAACCGGTTACGGAACCAAACGGCAACCCCGCCATCCAATAACGCAGGAGAGAGGCAGAGCAAAAATTAAAAGACAAAACTAAAAGACAAGGGAGCAGCTAAATGGAAATGAGTTTTGCGCTGACGGTGTTTACCGTTATGGCTCAGTTATTGGTCTGGCTTTTGGGCCTGGGTATATTGGTTGTTGCGGTCCTCTACGTTATCGATCGTACCCAGACCACGCACACAGTGCGGCGTAACTATCCTGTTATCGGACGGTTCCGGTATTGGTTTGAACACCTGGGCGAGTTTTTCAGGCAGTACTTTTTTGCCATGGACCGGGAAGAAATGCCCTTTAACCGGGCGGAACGATCATGGGTGTATCAGGCGGCCAAAGCGGAAGACACTACGGTGGCCTTTGGCTCGACAAGAGATCTGCGTCCTGTGGGCAGTGTCTTGTTTGTCAATTGTCCGTATCCAACCTTAGAAGAAGATACCGCGCCCACCAGTAATCTGGTCTTTGGCCCTGATTGCCGGCACCCGTATCAGACCGATTCGGTCTTCCACATCTCCGGCATGAGTTACGGTGCTATTTCGAAACCCGCGGTGCTGGCTTTGTCCAATGGTGCCAGACGCGCCGGGGTGTGGATGAATACCGGCGAAGGTGCGCTCAGCCCCTGGCATTTGGAGGGTGGAGCAGACATTGTGCACCAGATTGGCACCGCCAAATACGGCGTGCGTGATGCGGCCGGGAACTTAAGTGACGAACGCCTGGCTGAGGTGGCAGCCATTGAGCAGGTCAAAATGTTTGAGCTGAAGTTAAGCCAGGGGGCAAAACCCGGAAAGGGGGGAATCTTACCCGGCGAAAAAGTGACCGAAGAAATATCAAAAATCCGTTTTATCGAAGTGGGCCAAGACTCCATCAGTCCAAACCGGCACCCGGAAATTGATTCTGCGGCAGATCTGCTGGATATGCTCAACCACATCCGCGACGTTACCGGTAAGCCGGTGGGTTTTAAGGCGGTGATTGGCGCCTATGGCTGGATTGAAGAACTGTGTGAAGAGATTAATCGGCGGGGGATAGATAGCGCGCCGGACTTTATTACCATCGACAGCGCTGACGGCGGCACCGGCGCAGCCCCGGCCAGTCTGATTGACTACATGGGCCTGCCGCTGCGGGAAAGCCTGCCCCTGGTGGTGGATCAGTTGAAAAAGCATGGCCTGCGCGATCGGATTCGCGTGGTTGCCAGCGGCAAGTTGATCACCCCGGGACAGGTTGCCTGGGCCCTGTGTCTGGGCGCAGACTGTGTGGCGTCTGCCCGGGGCTTTATGTTTGCACTGGGTTGTATTCAAGCTCTGCAATGTAACAAAAACACCTGTCCCACGGGCATCACCACCCACAACAAGGACCTGCAACGTGGCCTGGACGTCACCGACAAGTCCGAGCGGGTTTATAACTACGCGGCCACC